>CAZMXY010000162.1:0-8535 GCA_964570345.1 uncultured Rhodothermales bacterium
GTAACCGTCCACCGAAGCGGGTCAACTCCACTCTCGGAACGGCGCGTGTCTCGGTGCAGATTGACGTCGGCTTTGGCGATGCGGTCATTCCAGGACCGATTTGAACCGACTATCCCGATTTCGCCTAGCTCAGGACCGCGCGCACGCGTTCGGCCGTGAATGGAAGGTGGCGGAGCCGCTTGCCCGTGAGGGCGGCGAATGCATTGGCCACGGCGCCTCCGACGAGCGGCAGGCTCGCCTCACCGAGACCCGTCGGGTGTTCCTCGGACTCCACGAACCGTACCTCGACCGCGGGCATGTCCGACATCCGGAGCACCGGGTAATCGTCGTAGTTCGACTGCTCGACCTTGCCGTCCTTGAACGTGATGCTCTCGAAGAGCACGCTGCTCAAGCCATGGGCGATGCCGCCTTCGATCT
Organism: uncultured Rhodothermales bacterium; assembly: GCA_964570345.1. Taxonomy (GTDB): domain Bacteria; phylum Bacteroidota; class Rhodothermia; order Rhodothermales; family VXPQ01; genus CAZMXY01. The sequence continues at coordinate 418 of CAZMXY010000162.1, forward strand.
GCGCCCGGGCGTTGTCGGGCTGGACGATAATGCCACCGTTGACGGCGCTCCAGAAGCGGTGTACCCGGATCTTTCCGCCGGCGGCGTCCAGTGAGATCTCCGCGACGCCGGCGGCCAGCGAGCCGCTCCGCTCGCCAAAGGCGATGCCCCGAGCACGGCCTTCCGGCACCGATCCTCCCCAGTCGGCCATCTCGGCGACCATATCGAGGACGTTGAGGGCACGCGGCGCATTATGCATGAGCCGGCGGCGAAACTCGTAGGGGTCCACCGATTGATCGGCGGCGACTTCGTCGATGAAGGATTCAATGGCGAACTTGTTGAATCCATGTCCGACGGATCGCCAGTAGTGCAGCCGCACGCCGGTATCGACGGAGCACCGGTCGATGGACTGATTCGGGATGTCGTAGAACGGGATCTCGATGCCCGACGTCAGCAGCCCTCCGCCGTCGCCCACGACGCAGTGACGCCAGGCGACGATGTCACCGTTCTCGTCCACGCCGGCCGTCAGGCGCTGCAGATTCATCGGCCTGAACATGCCGTACTGCAGGTCGTCCTCTCGCGTCCAGATCAGCTTGACGGGCTTTCTTACCTGCTTCGAGATGTTCACTGCCTCGACGACGAAGTCGGGATTCGACCGGCGACCGAATCCGCCGCCGAGAAAACGGCGATGAATCGTCACGGCAGAGGGCTCGACGCCGGCCAGACGCGCCGCCTCCATCTGCACGCGCTCGGGCGCCTGCGTGCCCACCCAGATGTCGACGCCGCCCTCGCGCACGGACGCCACCGCATTGAGCGGCTCCATTTGCGCGTGGTAGACGTGGTCGCTGAGGTAATCGGCTTCGTACCGCTTGGTCGCACCCTCGAGCGCGACGCCCACGTCCCCGCGCTCTTGTATCGTATCCGAATTCCGATCTTCGCGTCCGGCCAGGTCCGCGTATTCCGAGAGGCTTGCCACGCTGTCGAACTGCTCGGCAGGGGCGCCTCTCTCCCACTCGATCTTCAACGCGTCGCGCGCCTTGATCGCCGCTTCGATCGTTTCCGCGACCACGCCGACGCCGTGCTCAAGCTCCACCGTCGCCAGGACGCCCGGCATCGCGCGGACCGCATCCTCGTTATAGGCAGAGGGCGTTCCGTTGTGGACTGGCGAGCGTGATACCATCGCGTAGACCATATCCGGCACGTGCTCGTCGATCGCGTAGCGGGCGCTTCCGTCCGTCTTCGCGGGGATGTCCGTTCGAGGTATCGAATGGCCGATCAGCCGAAAGTCTTTCGGCGACTTGAGCATAGAGTCGTCCACCTCCGGCAGCACCGCCGGCACGTCAGCGAAGGCCGCGATCTCGCCGTAGGTCAGGCGCCGGCCTGTGGGAGAGTGGACGACCACGCTCGGCTCGGTCCGCAGCTCGTCGATCGAGACCTCCCACTTCCGGGCGGCATTCTCCAGCAGTACGCGGCGTATCTGAGCCCCGACGCGGCGAAGCTGATCGAAGTAGGAGGTCACCGTCCGACTGCCTACGGTCATCATGCTCTTGCTGCCGCCCCATGCCGGACTTCCGTAGCGATCCCCGTCGACGGGCGCGTCTTCGATGCGGACCTGCGCCCAGTCGGCGTCCATTTCCTCGGCGATCAGCACGGGCGTGGCCGTCATGGACCCCTGCCCCATCTCGGCGGCCGGATTCAGGATCAGGATGCCTCCCTGCGCGTCGATCCTAACCCACGCGCCCAGGGTGGACTGCCTGAGCGATCCGGGCAGAGGTTGAGCGACGGCTCGGAGTCCGGCCGGCCCTGCCACGACAGCAAAGGCGAGGCCGGTACCCGTGGCTTTCAGGAAGTCGCGTCGCGAATACGCCGCGCGTTCGCTGTTCGTTGTCTCACGTTTCTGCATGGCTCAACCCTCCTTCGCTGCGCGTTCGATCGCTCGCAGAATCCTTCCGTAGGTGCCGCATCGGCATATGACGGAATCCATACGGCTGACGATCTCCTCCCGCGTGGGCGACGCATTCTGACCGAGCAGCGCGGCCGCCTGCATGATCTGTCCGGACTGGCAGTATCCGCACTGCGGTACCTGCTCTTCGATCCACGCCTTCTGGAGCGCGTGGGAGCGGTCCGGCGACAGCCCCTCGATGGTGGTGACCGTCGTCCCCTCGACACCGGCGACGGGCAGCATGCACGACCGCACGGCATTCCCGTCGACGTGGACGGTACACGCGCCGCAAGCGCCCACCCCGCAGCCAAACTTTGTCCCGGTGAGCTTGAGACGCTCACGCAGTACCCAGAGAAGCGGAGTATCGCCGGCGGCATCTACGGAGACGTTCTCTCCATTGAGTTGGAAGGTGATTGTCATGGGAGCCACCGTCTGTTCAGCCCGATTGCATTTGATCAGGAGACGAGGGGGGCGCACCGGTACGAGGCTCGTGCGCCTTTAACCGCTACCTGGAAGGTCGGAAGCCGTGCCTTCAGTCGCAAGCGCACGGGTTGTAGCGCGTCGGCGGAGGCCGCGTGGTGCCATTTGCCGCACCGGTTTCTGCAGCATAACGCCGCAACGGCGTTGCACCTCTCTTGTGATTAAGAGCTGGCAACAAGAGCAGCCGATGGCGTGTATGCATATCGGAGGTCCACGCCACGAAGAACGCCGCATATGTTGCGAAGCGCACCACTAGGATAATCTGCCGGATGCTGATCTGTCAATAAAAATCTGCAACTGTTGATGTCACAAAAACGTACTATATAGAGTGACGCCGTTCGTAGCACGCAGTGAATGAGATGTAAGATCGAAAGGAATATGACCTGTCATCGCACGTCGACTGCATATGCCGGCGGATTGGAGCTCTCTCGACCTCCGGAAGAAAGCAGAGCTGCTGGCGGCGCTTGCGACGTCGCAGGCCATCGAGGCAGCATTTCGGGCGGAGGGTACATCCGACACGCGGCTGATGGCGCTCGCCCAGGCAGGAAGCAAGCTTGCGGCGAATATCCGCGGTGCTGCCAGGACCGCGGCCCATTGCCGCCGCGAAAGCGGAGACCCAGTCGAGCGTCGAAGCCGAGCTGGCGTCCGAGACACAGGTGAGCGCGGCGTTGCTTTCGAGCGCGACCTCGGCCATGCAGATCGCCAAAACGACCCTCGAAGTGGCGGTGAGCACCGCATCTTCGGCTGCGGCGGTGGCGGCGGCGCACGCGGCGTTCTTCGCGAGCGCCGAATCGGCCGCCGAGAGAACGATCGGCAGCGCCACGACCAAGGCGAACCTGGCTGCTATCGTGCTCGCTCTGCTCGAGGGTGTCCTGATATCGACCCTGCTGCGACGATGAGGCGCCTTCTCCTTCGGGAGAGGCGCCCTTCGTTTTTTCGGAAGTTCGCCGTGATATCGACCCTCTTTTTCGGCACGGCTGCGACCAAAACCGACGCATTTCGGAATTCACACGCGAAACAGTACTTTTCTCGCGTAAGCTTCCATATTTTCCAACAAATTTCACAGGAGTACGATCTATTCCTCTCTACCCATGAAGCCCAGATACCAGACATGGACGCTGACATTCGTGCTTGCGATTGCACTTTTCAGTGCGGGCTGCGAGCAATCCACGACGTTGACCGATCTCAACGAAAAGTCCGCAGCCCCGCAGGCGGGCGCGGACGACCTGGTCGGAACTGCGGCCAAAAATGAAGCCGTTGCCGGGCTGTACATCGTCGTCTTCAAAGACGGCGTTCAGGACGTGCCCGGTACGGCGCGCGGGCTTGCAAGCCAGGCCGGCGGCACGCTCGGATTCATCTATGAGCACGCCGTCAAGGGCTTTTCCGTGAGCAACCTGAGTGCGGCGGCGGCGGCGGGCCTCGCCGGGAATCCTAATGTCGCGTTCGTCGAACAGGACCAGGTGGCGTACGCGTTCGCGCAAACCGTCCCGACCGGCGTACGGCGCATATTTGCCGACGATAATACCAATCTCGATATCGACGGCTCGGACGATGTACGCGTCGACGCGGATATCGCCATCATCGACACGGGCATCGACCTGGATCACGTGGATCTGAACGTAGTCGCCAGCACCGACTGCTCGGGCGGGAGCCCTTTTAACAGCAGCTGCGGAAGCGGGGGTGATGACGACAACGGTCACGGCACACACGTTGCCGGCAGTGCCGCGGCAATCGACAACGACACCGGAGTCGTGGGCGTGGCGCCCGGCGCTCGCCTCTGGGCGGTTAAGGTACTGCGTGCCGACGGAAGCGGCTATATTTCGTGGATCGTGGCGGGAATCGACTACGTCACTGCTAACGCGGACAAGATCGAAGTCGCGAACATGAGCCTCGGCTGCGAATGCTCCAGCGATGCAATGGATGAGGCTATCGCCAGCTCCGTGGTCGCCGGCGTCACATACGCCGTCGCGGCCGGAAACAGCGACGCCGACGCCGCGACCTTCAGCCCGGCCAACCATCCCGACGTGATCACCGTCTCGGCTCTCGCCGATTTCGACGGCGAGCCGGGCGTTCTGGGATCGCCGACCTGCCGGGAAGACGAGGACGATACGCTGGCCAACTTCAGCAACTGGGGCTCCACGGTGGAGATCGCCGCGCCGGGCGTGTGCATCCTCTCGACCTGGAACGACGGCGGCTACAACACGATCAGCGGTACGAGCATGGCCTCTCCGCATGCGGCCGGCGCGGCCGGCGTGCTCGCCGCCTCGGGCGACTACACCCCGGACGAGATACGGTCCACTCTTATCAATGCGGGCAACTTCGACTGGACCGACGACTCCGGTGACGGCATCCAGGAGCCGCTCCTCGACGTGAGTAACGCGACTGTATTCAACCCGGCCACCGTTCTCGGGGACGGCGGCGGAACCACGAATAGCCCGCCGACGGCATCCTTCACGTTCACCTGCACGGAGCTGACGTGCGATTTTGACGGCTCCGGATCGACGGACAGCGACGGCACCATCTCGAGCTACGACTGGGATTTCGGTGACGGCACGACGGGAAGCGGAGTGACGGTGTCCCACACCTACGCGGCGGGCGGCACCTACACCGTCACGCTCACCGTTACGGACGACGGAGGGGCGAGCGACAGCGAGAGCCAGAGCGTGACGGTCAGCGAATCGACCGGCGACGGCATTTCCCTGACCGCAACCGGTTACAAGGTGAGAGGACTGCAGAAGGCGGACCTCGAGTGGAGCGGGGCCACGTCGACGAACGTCGACGTCTATCGCAATGGCTCAGTGGTCGCCACGACGGCGAACGACGGTTTCTACACCGACAACATCGATGCGCGCGGAGCCGGGTCGTATACCTATGAGGTCTGCGAGGCCGGTACAACGACCTGCTCGAACGAGGCGACGGTGACGTTCAATTAGTCGCGCCCTGTCGGGGTTTCAAAGGGGGATCGGATTCGCTCTGGTCCCCCTTTTTCGTTTCCTACCGCACGACGGAGCCCTCTTCGCTATCCGTCGTCACGACCCTGAGCTGCCCGTCGCAGGGGATATTTGTCAAACGAAGAATCCCGATTGGTGAAAAATATTCTCGGTCTCTCGGTCGACTAAACTGCCATGGGCCTGAAGACCGACATCGCGCTAGCCTCGCTAGCCGAGAGGCTTGGGGTGGCTCAAAACACCATGTCGATGTGGAAAACGCTCGGGATAGTCGACTACTCGAAGGTCATCTCCCTCTGTGAAAAGAACGGCCTATCCCTGGACTGGATTATCGCCGGCAGTGAAACAGCCCCTGGTGTAGCCGAAAGCCGGTTGCGGGAGATGCAATTCGAGTCGCAGCTAGCGCGAAAGCAGATTGAGTTACTTCAGGACACGACAGTTCGGATCAGCACGAAGGCTGCTCGGCATGAGAGGCCGAAATACGAACGGAAAAGTAGAGGAGGGTGCGGAGGAGGAAGCTGGTTGAAGGACCACGCATCCCTTTCGAGGAACGGCGTCCCACAAGGCTGCCCTCATAGGACGTTGGTCGAACCAAACCTCCTGCGACACCGGCGAATATATACCGCAGCATCGGTCCGTATCGTCGCTCATGGCCGTTCTGATTTCGAACAAAGTCAGAACGACGTAGTCAACACAACTGACCGCATGTCCGTCACGACAATGTGATCATGGAGATCAGCGAAGTGATACAGCGCAGCAAAGAGCGGTTGGCCAGGCACTATGGCGACCGGTTCGCGGCGCTTATTCTCTACGGCTCGGAGGCTCGCGAGGAATCCTCACCAGGAAGCGACATTGATCTCCTAGTCCTCCTTCACGGTCCGTTCAATCGTCTCGACGAGCTTCGCACTATCGTGGACGTCCTATACCCGCTTCAACTTGAAACAAGTCGACTCTTGTCTGCACGCCCTGTCTCGGTCGAGGACTACGAAAATACCAGGCTGCAACTCTACCGGAACGTGCAGGAAGAGGGTGTGGCCATATGAGCCACTCCCCACGAAGAGGAGATTCGATCCTACCTCGAGCGTGCCGCGGAGGCTCTCACAGCCGCGAGGCTTCTCAAGGACCGGATGCTTCATGACAGTGCTGCCTCTCGTGCCTACTATGCTGTTTTTCCATGCGGCGACAGCGGCGATGTTAGCCCAGGGCGAGGTCTTCAAGACACACAGCAGCGTACTTGCCGCGTTTATCGACATTACGTCAGAACAGGGCGAATTAACGTAGACCATGGCAAAGCTTTGAATCAACTCTTCGAACTACGCGCTATCGGCGATTACGGTGATCTTCAGCACGTCACACCTGAAGAGGCTCAATACTCCGTTGAATCAGATGAACGATTCGTGGAGGTCGTGCGTGGCGTTATTGACGGCGGGTAGTGACCGGCGGAAATGTCTCCGACCCACCATGGACGTTCAGTGTGACTGGTAATGAAAAAGCCCCGAGCTCAGCGTTCGTGACGCGAACTCGGGGCGTCGCTGCCCTGCTAGGAGTCGAACCTAGAACCTCCTGATCCAGAGTCAGGCGCTCTGCCGATTGAGCTACAGGGCACGGTGGGTGTTCGAAGTGCGGCGCTTCCACGCACTAGAAACCGACGGGCCAATCGTCCACGAAGCATGACCGACAGCGCTGCCCGGGACGATCCGCGGGGCGTATTATGATATTCGTTCAAGGCGGGTTCCCCCGACGTTCGACCGGTACTTCGGCCGGGGAACCCGGAAATGATCGGTCGAATCCCGCAGATTCGCTGAGGGTAACACCTATCTTTGCAGCACGAGCCCATCAGCAGCGTCTACATACACCGCAAATCCGACCTGATGTAGCGCGGGGAGCATCTTGAGGGATGATAGGTACATTTCCCTTCCGCGAAGAACCCAGTCTTTAACGTCTCTATGCGCGCGCAGAAGATCTCTCTCGAGGACGCGTGGCCGAAACCCGATAGAACTCACGTACAAGCGGCGGTGGAAAAGCTTGTTCGCGCGTTCGATCCGCTCAAGGTGATTGCATTCGGATCCTACGCCCGTGGCGAGGCTCGGCACGGCAGCGATCTCGATTTGCTAGTGGTTCTTCCACGGGTCACTGACAAGCGTGAGGCCGCCGTCGCGATGCGATCCGTATTGAGAGAACTGCCGGTCCCGAAGGACATCATCGTTTCAACGCCGCAGGAAATTGAAGAAAGGGGCTGGATCGTTGGCACGCTCCTGCGACAGGCTCTGCAAGAAGGCGAGACTGTTTACGAGCGCACGGAAGCCAAATGAATGGGGTCCTTAGAGCTGAAGTAGAGCGCTGGCTACGGTATGCGGAGGAAGATTTGGCAGAAGCCGTCAGACTTGTTAATAACGAGCAGTCCATTCCGCGCCATGCAGCCTGGCTTGCGCGGCAGGCTGCGGAGAAAGCACTGAAGGCAATTCTGATCTATCTGCAAATCGAGTTTCCACGGACTCACGATCTGGAGGCACTTCGACGACTGATTCCTCCAGAATGGTCTATGCATCAGGTACGCGCAAATCTCGATGAGCTGTCCTCGTATGCCGTCGAGGCGAGATATCCCGGAGAAGCGTCCGAAATCACAGCGTCCGAGGCGAGAGGGGCGGTCGAGAATGCGAGCGACATCGTCCGGGGACTATTGGCGGACATTGAGGGCCTTCTTTAGACTGGAAGATGCGCCCAATCGTTCACAGAACGCTTGGCGGCGGCTACGGTCCAATCGTCCGC
>CAZMXY010000163.1:0-4071 GCA_964570345.1 uncultured Rhodothermales bacterium
GGCGCCGACGTCATCGTGGCCCACATGAACACGACGGTGAAAGGCTCGATCGGCGTGAGTCCGAATACAGCCCCGACACTCGAGGCATCTGCCACGCGAGTGCAAGCCATTCACGATGCCGCGAAGGCCGTCAATTCCGACGTGCTCGTCCTCTGTCACGGCGGACCAATCGCCGAGCCCGACGACGTGCAGTATATCTTCGACCATACCCAAGGCATCGCGGGATTCTTCGGAGCCTCGAGCGTGGAGCGCCTCGCCACCGAGCCCGCCATCGAGGCCCAGGCCCGGCGGTTTAAAGAGCTTCGCATGTCGGCATCCGTCGCGTGACGGACACGATCACCATGAGTGGAACGCAGGCATGCGCTCCCCATCGAATGAATACGTTCCACTCGCGTGCATGACGTCCGCCCGCGAAATCAATTATCTTCCAATATGAAGTACATCACGAGACGGCTGAACGCGCTGGTCCTTTCGGCGCTCATCGTTGGGATGACGGCTTTCGCCTTCGCGTCGAGTGCGGATCCCGTCCCGGATCACGCAAGCTCGGCAGCGCCGGACCCCGAAAGGTTGAAAGTGATGTTTCTCGGCGACGGCGGGCATCATCAGCCGGCCGAACGTCTACGCGACGCCGCACGACCCATGCTCGACCGCGGGATCGAACTGTATTACACGGAAAATCTCGAGGACGTCAATCTCGAGACGCTCCGGCGGTACGACGCTTTGATGCTGTACGCCAACTACGAGGGCGACATGCCGGCCGAAACTGAGGAGGCTCTGCTCACCTACGTCGCGGAAGGGGGAGGATTCGTACCGGTGCATTCCGCGTCCGGGAATTTTCGGACGTCCAAGCGCTTCATCGATCTCCTTGGAGGCCAGTTCGCAAGTCACGGAACGGGCGTCTTCCGCACGCGCATCGCCGAGCCCGATCATGAGATCATGCAGGGCTTCGACGGCTTTGAAAGCTGGGACGAAACCTACGTCCACAAAAATCACAACGCGGAGAATCGTACGGTCTTGAGTTACCGGGACGACGAGCCGTGGACCTGGACTCGCACGCACGGGCAGGGGCGTGTGTTCTACACGGCATGGGGTCACGACGAGCGCACGTGGCGCAACCCCGGCTTCCACGAGCTGCTCGAACGAGGCATCCGTTGGGCGGCAGGACAAGACGTGCAGCAGGCACTGGCATCACGAATCGTGTCGAACCCGTTTACCTACGACGTGCTGGACGTGCCGTACCCGCCGCCGCACGAAACGCGCGTGGAGTACGAGAAGGAGGTAGGTCCGATGGACCGGCAGTCCAACTATCCGCTCTATCACAAGATGCAGAAGGCGCTGTCGGGCGAGCAGGCGATCGAACGGATGATCGTGCCGGCGGGCTTCCGGGTGGAGCTCTTTGCCGAGGAGCCGCAAATCGTGAACCCCATCGCGATGGCGTGGGATGAGCGCGGACGCCTGTGGGTCGTGGAATCGATCGAGTACCCCTATCCCGGCGAGTTCTGGCCGGACGGCGGCGGAAAGGACCGAATCGTGATCCTCGAAGACACCGATGGTGACGGGCGCGCGGACAAGGAGACGGAGTTTGCCGGCGGGCTCAACATCCCTACCGCACTAACCTTCGTCGACGACGGTGTGATCGTTCAACAGGCTCCCCAAACGCTGTTTCTGAAGGACACGGACGGAGACGACAAGGCCGACGTCCGGAAGGCGCTGTTCGAAGGCTGGAGCCAGCGGGACACGCATGCCGGACCCAGCAACGTCTTTTACGGATTGGACAACTGGATCTGGGGTGTTCTCGGCTATTCGGGATTCAAGGGCACCGTCGGAGGTGAATCGCACGACTTCGCCATGGGCGTATATCGGTTTAAGAAGGATGGCTCCAGGCTGGAATTTCTTCGACGGACGAACAATAACACCTGGGGCCTTGGCTTCAGCGAAGCGGGCGATGCGTTTGCGTCGACCGCCAACGGCAATCCGAGTACGTACGTGCCGTTTGCAAGGCGATACTACGATCTGGTCGATGATCTCGACGATTCGATCACGGAGAGCCTGACCGAGTCCGCACGCATGATTCCTCTCACGAATCTTTTCCGGCAGGTGGATTGGGTCGGCGCGTATACCGCCGGCGCCGGTCATGCGCTCTACACAGCCCGGGACTATCCCGAAGAATATTGGAATCGGATCGCCTTTGTGACCGAAGCGACGGGTGGGCTTGTCGGTGAGTTCGTGCTCGAGGACGAAGGGTCGAGCTACAAGGCCTCGCATCCTCGCAACCTGATCGCCAGCGACGATGAATGGTTCTCTCCGGTGGCGGCCGAAGTGGGACCCGACGGCAGCGTGTGGATTGCCGACTGGTACAACTACGTTATCCAGCATAATGCAGAGAGCGATCGGCAGCGCGCCTCACCGGGGAACGCGTATGCCAATCCGCTCCGCGATCGCGAGCACGGCCGGATTTATCGAATCGTCTACGACGGAGGGCCCCCGAGTGAGAATCTCTCCTTGCGAGGGGCTTCACCTGAGAAGCTGGTCGAGACGCTCCGCCACGACAACCTTCTGTGGCGGAAGCACGCTCAGCGCCTGCTGGTGGAACGGGCGGAAACGGACGTCGTGCCCGCCCTCATAGCCCTCGTGAACGATCGCGGCATTGACGCCGTCGGATTGAACGTCGGCGCCATTCACGGCCTCTGGACGCTGCACGGTCTGGCGCAGCTTGACGGACGAAACGAGCAGGCGCTTGCCGCAGCCGTTTCCGCCCTCGGCCATCCCTCGACCGGCGTTCGGCAGAATGCGGTGCAGGTGCTGCCTAAAACCGAGTCTTCCTTAGAGGCGATTCTCGAAGCAGGGCTGCTCGAAGACGAACATCCGCGCGTGCGCCGCGAGGCGCTGCTTGCCCTGGCAGAAATGCCGGCGTCCGGTGCCGTAGGAGAGGCCATCTATGCCATGCTCGGCAAGGCGGAAAACGTCGACGAGCGCTGGGTTCGCGAGTCAGTCACTCTCGCCGCGTCCGTGCACGCGGAGGGCTTTCTAGGGTCTGCCGATCGGGCGACGTCGTCTCGAGAGACCGCGTCGGATCCTGTTGATTCTGAGAATCTACTCGCGAACGCTTCCTTCGAGCATCTTCAAGGCGACGTCCCGGTCGGATGGTCATCACAAGTGTGGAACGGGGACGTTGAACTCTCGGTCGCGCCCGGCGAAGGACGTGAAGGAGGCAACGCGCTCAAAGCCGGCTCGAACGAAGGTGGAAATGCACGGTGGGCGGGTCCGGATATCCCGATCAAGAAGAATACGAGCTATCAGTTCGGCGGCTGGATTCGGACGGAGAACGTCGACGCCGAAACGGGTCCAGGCGCGATGATTCAACTTAACGGGCTGCAGGAGCGTGCGCAGACGCCGGCGCGTACTGGCACCGGCGACTGGGTCTACGTCGAGACGATCGCGACGAGTCTCCAAGACGCAGAGGGCAACGTCGATCTATTCTTTGGTGGAACAGGGGAAGCCTGGTTCGACGACGTCTTTGTCAAAGAAATTGGCAGGGATCCCAAGACGACGCCGGCAGGCATCGTCGACGTCGTCCGGCGCCGGAGCGCCGGGATGGCCGGCCCCGGCGATAGCGATGCCGCTGCGGCCGAGGCTGACCGGGTACTCGAGCTTGAGACCGTGCCGGACGAGATGCGCTTCGATCGAGATACGCTGCGCGCGAGGGCCGGGGAGACGGTACGCCTCGAGCTCGGAAATCCCGATCATATGGAGCACAACGCGCTCATCATCCGGCCGGGTACCCTGCGGGACGTCGGCCGGCTCGCTGACGAAATGATTGCCTCGCCGGCGGGTCGCCGGAACGACTACGTCCCGAATACCCCGGACGTGGTCGCAAGTAGCCCTATCGTGCAGCCGTACGAGACGTTTGAGCTCACGTTTACGGTGCCTGACGAACCGGGTGAGTACATGTTCATCTGCACGATTCCCGGCCACTGGCGCGTGATGCAGGGGACGTTCATCGTAGAACCGCGCGATTCGAATACGTCTCCGTAGCACACGGGTCTCGAAGGTGCGTCGGAGAAGTCTGGT
>CAZMXY010000163.1:4171-8479 GCA_964570345.1 uncultured Rhodothermales bacterium
CTCGCGGCTCATCGTAGCTCTTCTTCCATCAGGATACGTTCGGCGATGGCCTGCGACAGGGCCGGGGCGTTGCCCCAGGCGCGGTTGTTCGCGATCACGTTTACGAGCGCGCCCTGCGCCTCGGCCTGATACACGAGAGCCGTGACGTCCAGGACCATGTTTCGGGCCTGCGCCGACTCGCACAGCTCGGAAACGGGACGGTCGAACGGATGCGCCAGTGCGTAGGCGTCCGCATATCGCACGTTGATGGGCGTCAGGAGTCGCGCGACGACGTTTCCGTCGGCTGCCGTGAAGCGTCCGCCGCACATGCGCCATTGCTTCCGGAGGGGAGGAAGCCACGTCCAGTGACTGAAGACGAAGCCCAGTCCGCGGCTCGCGAGCCAGTCGAAATACGGCGGCTCCATTAAATGCTCCGATCGCAGCTCGACGTGATGCTGGACGTCCCGGGGGATCCGCTCGAAAAATCCATCCAGCTCTGCCACGTTTTCTTCCAAAGACGGGCTGTCGGCTTTTCGCTGGTACTCCTGCTCGAAGAGGATGCCGGCGAGCCGATCGCCGAGCAGGGTGCGCGCGGGTTCGTGGAACTGGCGCGTATACGCTTCGGCGTTGAGAAATTCCGGATTGTCGACGTAGGTGAGGTTTTCCCCGCTCCCGCGCCGCAGCGTCCTCGAAAAATATGTCTGTGGCGCCTTTAGAAAAATGGCGCCCGTCGGCGGTACGTAGTCAGCGTACTGACCGAGGAGGAAGAAATTGTTCGTGGGCTCGTCATCGGCGTCCCGAAGCGGCGAATAGTACGTGAAGTCTATCTCCAATGCACCGAAATGTTCGAAGTATTCTTCGACCGACCGGACGGGTACGGTGCGCTCGTCGAACTTTCGGCCCCCGAGCGACCTCCTGCGCGAGCTGACTTCAGCCTCGAATTCAGGTGAGTAGATCTGCCCGATCCATGCTGCGTAGCGGTCGCTCGCCGTCCCGAATCGAACGTGGGGATGGACGTCGCGAAAATCGAACGCCGCGACGCGCCGGCGCCGATCGTCGACCGTGGATTCCGACATACGCACTCGTGTTAACCTTCGGCGACTTCTTCAGGGATTTCGGAGGGACGTTCGCCGCCGCCGGCCGTACGCTGGTCTCGATTCGATCTTGCGTCACGACGCTTGCGGCGGATCGACTTCTGCACGTGGTGCGTCGAGAGGAGAACGCCGAGCCCGACGAAGAGATAGTACGCCAGGATTCGCCAGATGAGCAGCGTCGGCATCAGCGCGGCCGCCGGAATCAGGGGTCCGATGAAGAGCGCGTAGAGCCCTTCAATGCCGCCCGCGCCGCCGGGCGTGGGCATGACGAGGGAGCCGAGCGTCATCGCGGCGGTCCGGATGATGAGAAGTATTTTGTCGAAATCCGGCAGGAAACTCCAAACGATGAACAGCAGCAGGAGGTACCGGGCGGCCCACGTCCCTATGGTCAACAACAGACCGTTCACGTAAAACGCGGCCGGCTGCGAGCGCAGCAGCCTCGCTCGCTGCTGAAGCTGCGTCATCTCGCTGTTGACCCGATCCTGAAAACGGTGAAGCCACCTGAATCGAAAGATTCGATTCGCGATCTTCTGGAGGACGTCGGGTCGGACGAAGGTCGAGTAGCCGAACAGGACGACCCACGCCAGGATGCCGAAGAAGTACAGCATGAAGCCCGCCACGCCGACGCTGCCGAGCTTGGCGGGAACGACCTCCATCAGGAGCGACGCGCCGAGCACGACGGGGATGGTAAGGGCGAACCAGAGCTGGTCGAGCAGCATGGTGAACAGCATCAGCGCGGTCGACTCGCCCACGTTGATTTTTCGGTCGCGCGCAACGTATAGGGCGGCGAACGGCGCGCCGCCGATGGCGGACGGCGTTACGTTCGAGAAGAAGTCCCAGGCCAGCTGCCCTCGGATTCCGCCGGCTCGCCCAAGCCGGCCTCGCGAGATGTAGTCGAGGCGCCAGCCGCCCACATAGACGCGAACGAAGACCGTCGCGAGCGCCAGGGCGAGCATCCACGGGTTAAGCTCCGAGAGAATCGACAGGAAGGCTCCCGGCTCGAACGTGTACGCCCCGATGATCCCGAGCACGACGAGACTCAGGATGACGGGCCAGACGATGCGCTTCGGCGTGATGACGGATCCGTCCACTTTCTCTGCGGCAGGCAAGGCGTCTATGCCGTCGGCGACGCTGCGCCCGGGCAAGGGCGTGTCGTCGTCGGCACCTTCAGTACGCCGGTCCGAGGCGTGCGACATAGAGGGGTGAAATAAAGCGGATCACAAAATAATCTCGGCGTACGCCTAGCCCGGAGGATAGGTTGCGTGGATGGGTCTGGCGTCCACGCCCTTTTCATGCATGCCGGCGACGTCCAAGTTTAAAACAATACGTCCTTTCGGGAGTTGTAGCGAAGTTGCAACCGAACGAGGGTCGCACTCCGGCCCGATGCATGGACGTCAGAAGAGCCGATTTACATACCCACACCGCGTGTTCGGACGGCAGGCTCGCGCCCGCCGAACTCGTCCGGAAGATTCACGAGCGAGGGATTCGGGCACTCGCCGTTACCGACCACGACACGATCGACGCGCTTGCCGAGGCGACGGCGGAGGGCAACCGGCTCGGCGTGGAGGTCATTCCCGGTGTCGAGCTCAGCGTAACGCTGAACGGGCAGGAGATCCATCTACTCGGCTACTGTTTCGATCCGGAAAATAAGTATCTCGTCGAGCATCTTCGAGAATTCCGACGCCGTCGTGCCGAGCGCGCCGAGCAGATCATCGCGTTGCTCAACAAACAGGGACTGCCGCTCCGCGCCGACGACGTGCTTCTGCATGCGCAGGGCGGCGTCGTGGGACGGCCGCACATCGCGCAGGCGCTCGTCAGTCGCGGACTCGTTCCAAATTACGAGGTAGCGTTCGCGTCGTACCTGAAGGATCACGGCCCGGCCTTCGTGCCCAAGCCGCAATTCCCCGTTGCCGAGGCGCTCGCGATGCTCCACGCGGCAGGCGGCGTGGGCGTACTTGCGCACCCCGGTGCGCGCTTCACCGGCAGCATTCTCCGAAGCCTCGTCCGGAACGGGCTCGACGGGCTCGAGACCGTACATCCGTCCCACAGTTTCGCCCTCATCCGGCAGTACAAAGACGTCGTGCGCGAGCGGGGGTTGATTGAAACGGGTGGATCCGATTATCATGGGTTCCGTCCGGAGGAGGATGAGAACATCAACCGATACAGCATCCCGTACCAGCGTCTGGAGCGGATTCGGCGGGCCGCGGCTTGATCTTACTGATACATGCCCGAATTCATCGAAGGTAATGCCGTCGCGGGCGACGCCCGTTTCGGAGTCGTCGTGAGCCGGTTCAATCGATTCGTGACCGAACGGCTGCTCGAGGGTGCGCTGGATGCGTTTCGCCGGCACGGGGCCGACATGGATCGCGTGACGGTCGCCTGGTGTCCAGGCTCAGTCGAAATTCCACTCGTCGCAAAGAAGCTGGCCGAATCGGAGTCCTACGATGCCGTGATTTGTCTCGGCGCCGTCATCCGCGGCGAAACGACGCACTACGACCTCGTGTGCTCTGCCGTTGCGAGCGGGACGTCGCAGGTGTCGCTCGAGACGGGAATACCGATCGTCTTCGGTGTCATTACGACGGACACCGTCGAGCAGGCCCTCGAGCGGGCCGGTACGAAATCCGGAAACAAAGGAGCGGATGCCGCCGTTGCCGCCATCGAGATGGTCAACCTGCTCCGCGAGCTCTAGGATCTTCCTCGCCACCAACGTTCGCCCTTCGCGTATCGACTAGACGCTACCATCCAGGAACCTCGATTCACCTTGCTCGCCTCCGATATTGACTACGTGGCGGCAGCGTGAAGAGAGTCGTGCATTCAAACACCCGGGTAGGCATGCGTCCAGTCCGCACCGCAATTCGATCCCCCTTTCTTCGGACCGCAGTCGCGGTTTTCATCATCGTCGGGGTTGCGAGGTCCGCCGGAGCACAGGACGCCAGGTGGTCGTCTCACACGTCGATGCGCGAAGTCACCTCCGTGAGCTCGTCCGCGGACGCGATCTGGGCCGCGACGACCGGAGGCGTTTTCCGATACGGCGTCCAAACCGGCGAGACGTCGACGTACACGCCGAGCGATGGATTGCATAACGTCCAGACGCAGGCGATCGCCTACGATCCCGTCCGTAACTTCGTCTGGATTGGATATCGATCCGGCGTTCTCGATCGACTCGATCCGGAGACCGGCACGATTCGCACGTTCCGAGACGTCGAGCGGGCCGATCGATTTACCGCACGGGAGA
>CAZMXY010000164.1:0-1064 GCA_964570345.1 uncultured Rhodothermales bacterium
GATCTGGTCTCGACCGACAGGCGGAATCCGACGGTCAACGCAAACGGCCGGCTCTACGGTGCTCTCGAAGCCAGCGCGGATTACCTGCCGGTACTCGATCCGATCACCCACACCGCGAGCCGCGTGCCGCTGACGGTCCGCGATCCGAACACGAGGCCGGCGTCGTCTCCGAGCATGCCGGCGCCGTCACCGTATTGGGGCGATGAGCCGATCTGGGACAGCAAAGCGAACGTCCACAACCCGATGCTCGACGCGAACGGTCGCGTATGGATCACCGCCACCGTGCGCCCGGCCGACAATCCCGATTTCTGCAAGGAAGGATCGAACCATCCCTCCGCTACCCTCTTCCCCGTCGACCGCGCCTACCGCCACCTGGCCGTTTACGATCCCGAATCCGAAGAACTGACCCACGTCGGCACGTGCTTCAGCACGCACCACCTGATGTTCGCAGAGGACGACGACAACACGCTTTGGACGAGCGGCGGCGGACAAGTCGTCGGCTGGCTCGACACGAATATGTTCGACGAGACCGGTGACGAGGAGACGTCTCAGGGGTGGACCCCGCTCGTCCTCGATACCAACGGCAACGGACTGCGCGACGATTACGTCGAACCTGACGAGCCCGTCGATTCGACGATGGACCGACGGATCGCGTCGGGGCTCTACGCCGTTTCACCCGCCCCCGACGGCTCCGTATGGGGTTCGTCGCTGGGCTATCCCGGCGCCGTGATTCGCCTGGATCCGGGGCCGAATCCGGCCGAGACGGCGCTTGCGGAGATTTACGAGCTGCCGCTGAACGATGCGGGTGAGCCGATCGAGGGTTTTTCGCCTCGCGGGATGGACGTCGATCGCGAGGGCGTGGCGTGGGTGGCACTTGCGAGCGGCCACCTCGGCCGTTTCGACCGAAGAGCGTGCACGGGACCGCTCAACGGCCCGGAGGCGACCGGTCAGCACTGCCCCGAAGGCTGGACGTTTTATACGGAGCCGCTGCCGCAGCTGCAGGGCGTCTCGTCGCCCGGTAGCGCGGAGTCCAGCTACTATACCTGGGTGGACCAGTTCAATAC
>CAZMXY010000164.1:1164-7229 GCA_964570345.1 uncultured Rhodothermales bacterium
GGAAGGCACTGGCGACGTTGGCCGTCGACGACGACCGCCTGCAGGGAATTGATTTCGACGGTCTCATTCAGCGTGCGCGGTCTCAGCATGCCGTGACGCAAAATCACCGCCTTCAACACGTCCACCTGGCGTTCGGTGGGAAGTAGGCTGGCGGTCCGGGATCCTCGTGCAGTTCCAGGCTCTCGAGCCACCTGGCGTTCGGTGGGAAGTAGGCTGGCGTCCGGCGGCCTCGTGCAGTTCCAGGCTCTCGAGCCACCTGGCGTTCGGTTGGAAGTAGGCTGGCGGTCCGGCGGCCTCGTCCGTCGCAATCTCGTCTCGGTCTTCGCGCGGATTACAGGGTCCTCGCGCGGGTCACACGGGACGCCGCGGCCTCAGAGTATGGCTGCGACCGAGCCCTTCCTTGCAATCCCTGCCAGACGAAGCGGCGAATCGAACAATCGGGGCATCAGCGAATCGCGCACGGCCAGGAAGTCGTCACGATAGACGGCATCTACGGGATGCGCCGGCGGAATCTTCTCCTTCAACGGGTCCACCTGCACGCCGTTTTTCCAGAATCGGTAACATAGGTGAGGACCGGTGGCGAGTCCCGTGCTGCCCACGTAGCCGATCACTTCACCCTGCTTGACCTTCGTTCCAGGCCGCACGCCCTTTGCGATCCTCGACATGTGGAGGTAGCCCGTCGTATACGTTCCGTTGTGGCGGATCTTGACGTAGTTGCCGTTGTAGCGCTTGTATTGCGCCTCCAGGACTACGCCGTCGCCGACCGATCGGATCGGCGTGCCCGGATCCGCGGCATAGTCCGTCCCGAGATGGGCTTTGTAGCGTCTCTGCACGGGATGATATCGCCGCTTCGTATAGCGCGAGCTGATTCGCTTGTACCTCAAAGGGGCCTTTAGCAGGGCCTTCCGCAGGCTGTTCCCCTCTTCGTCATAGTAACCGGCGTTTTGGCCTTCGTCGAAATAGAATCCGTAGAAGTCCGCGTCCATGTGGGCGAATCGCGCCGCGGCGATCCGGCCGATGCCGATCGGTTCTCCATCGATGGAGCGCTCTTCGTAGAGCATGCTGAACTCGTCGCCTTTCCGGATGCGGAAGAAGTCGATCTGCCAGGCGAAGACCTCCGAAAGTTCGGTCGCCAGTGCCGGCACGATGCGACTTGAGACGTCCGCCGATTCGAGCGTCGCATAGAGGGAATTGTCGATGACGCCGCTCAGCCGCTTTTGCCTGACCTCGATAGGCCGTTCCCCCTCGAAGACGCCCCCGGAATCCGCACGCAGGTCGAATACGACGTATCGAATCGGATCCTTTTGATAGACGACGTAGCGCGCCGTTTCGAGCGAATCGCTGTAAACGCGAACCGATCGACCCGCTTGCATCGAGCGCACGTCAAATACCGGCCGGGCCGATTCAGCGAGTTCGACGACGTCTCCGTAGTCGACGTTGTGGGCCGTCAGGATTTCAGCGAAGGTTTCGTTGCGCCGAATCTGCCGGCTTACGACCTCGAGTCGATCTCGAACGATTCCGAACTCGTCGCGTTCGATCTCGACGACGGGGATCTCGGGCGGTACCGCGACGTGCGCCGCCTGATAAACGGGCCTGTCCTTGCTGACGTATAGCGACAAACACAGTACGCCCACTGCGGTGACGGGAGCACCGACTCTCAACATTCTTTTTCGACGCATGTAACCTGATAGTCTACGGTGGGATGAACGTGCTCCTAACGCCGTCCGGGTGGATAGGCTGAGCAGAAACGGCGAAGCATTCGCGGAGCCCGTTCAAGGCATAACGACGAGGGAGGCAGGGTAGTCGTTACGTTTTGTAAAACATACATTTCTAAGAGAACGAGTGCAACCGGGCATCACGTTTTGAGGGCGAGCGCACGAGAGACGCATATTCCGTCTAGCGCCGAGCTCCTGAAGCCCGGGCGATTAGACGCTAGGCGCCCGACTCCCAGGGTGTGTCCTGCACACCCTCCCTTTTGTTGACCCAGCGGGCGGCGACGAATAGGAGATCCGATAGTCGATTCAGATAAACGGCCGTCGTGGCGCCGACGTCCTCGTCTTCCGCTGCTCGTAGGACCAGCCGCTCGGCGCGTCGGCAGACCGTACGCGCCACGTGCAGTACCGAGCCGGCCATTGAGCCTCCCGGCAAAATGAAACGTTTGAGCGGATCGAGATCCTTCTCCAACGCATCGATATCGCTCTCGAGGCGAGCGATGTGCTCACTCGTGACGCGGGGTACACGGGCCTTCGACTCCGATGGTGTGGCAAGATCCGCGCCAACGATGAACAAATCGGACTGGACGTTTGACAAGATGTGATCGGCCGGCGCGGTACGATCACCTGTGCCAAGGTGTGCGCGGGCAAGGCCGACCAGCGAGTTCACTTCGTCGATCGTGCCGTACGCCTCGATTCGGCGATGGGTTTTGGGCACGCGTTCTCCTCCGAAGAGAGCCGTCGTACCCTTGTCGCCGGTCCGAGTATAGATTTTCATACGGATGGTCGGATGCGACGGCTGCGATGGATCGGACCGATGTATTCGATGCGAAGCGTGCCGTCGTCGGAGGGGTGAAGCGAGGCGTCCATACGAAAGACGTCGGCAATCAGAGCCTTGGTCAGGACGAGGAAGGGATCACCGGCGGCGGCGATCCGTCCCTCGCTCAGAACGATTACGTCGTGGGCGTAGCGTGCGGCGATCTCGAGATCATGGAAGACGGCCACGGCCGTTCTCCCTCGACTTACGAGCTCGCGCACCAGGTCCATGAACTCGAACTGATAGTGCACGTCCAGATGGGCCGTGGGCTCGTCGAGAAGGAGGACGTCGGCTTCCTGCACGAGCGCCTGCGCGAGAAAAACGCGCTGCAGTTCACCGCCGCTCAGCGTCAGCACACTCCGGTCGTGAAATCCAACCAGATCGACGCGCTCGAGTGCACGTTCCACGCGACTCAGATCGCCGGCGGCATAGTCCTGAAGCCACCTCTTGTGCGGGGATCGGCCGAGGAGGATGAGCTCGGATACCGTAAAGTCAAATGAGAGAGACACGGCCTGGCGAACGAAGGCGAGCCGACGAGCTAGCTCGCGCGGACTCCAGGAGGTGACGTCCCGTCCCAGCACGTCGAGCGTGCCGGTGTGCGGTAACAGACCGCTGACACAGCGGAGAAGCGTCGTCTTTCCACTTCCGTTGGGCCCGAGCAATCCGACTATGCGACCCGCATCGAATTGAAACGTAAGATCGGTCAGAATCTCGACGTCGCCGATGGAAGCCGAGACGTGCTCTGCTCGAACCGCCGGGGCTTCGTCCGTCCGGGGGGGAGGAGGGCGCCGTTCGGGTCGCGAACGGTTTTCCAGGTGATGGATCGACGATTCGGACATCAAACGTCAAAGCGGCGTCGTTATACAGCTCAGGTGAGTTCGCGGAACATCCACGGGCTCGTCCTGCGTGCAAGCGAGCACTACGAGTTCTACGATGCTGGAGATCCGAGCGTGCAAAAATCTCGATCGCTATTAACGGCTGCGTCGCTCGCCGCCTGCCTCTTTTTCGGGTGCGATTCGCAGGGCGCGCAGGACGATTTTGCCCGAGATGCGAGTGCCGTTCCGTCTGGATTCGTCAGGACCGACGACGGAACGGAAATTCTGGCCGACGACCTGGACGACTGGCGTACCGCACCGATCTATGCCGGAAAAATAAGCATCCGTCCGGCATACCCCAATCCGGCTGCCGTGGACGACTTCGTAACGGTACCGTTCAGCGTCACGGCGTTCAACGAAATCGTTGCTCCGGTGCAGCTCAAAGCAGTGCGCGACGCCGATCGTTCGCTGGTGACGCTGGATTCGATCGATCGGGCGGCGGACCCCGGAACCTATGCGTTCACGTTCAGCGCCGCCAGGCTCGGGAGCACCGGCCTGCACCGTCTATTCATCTTCGACGCGGCGGGTGAACTCGTCTCGTACGGAGACCTCATGGTGGAATGAGAGAGCGTCGAGACGAGTTGCGCTCGCGAAAGCGAATGCTCCTGCTGAAGGGCCGCATCGAGGTGCTGCGGCGGCGATTCCGGTGAGACCTCGCTACTTAAGAAGGGTCATCTGACGCGTGGCCGTAAACGTTTCAGCGCGTACGCGGTACAGGTAAATCCCACTGGGAAGATCGTCGGCCTCGAACGTAAACGTCCGCGTCTCATTGGCGTCCATCGTGCCTTTGAAGAGAACTTCAACCGATATTCCGAGGACGTTGAATACTTCCACACTTACTTCCTGACGCCGCTCCGTCCTAAGCGAGAAGGACGTCCGCGGATTAAACGGATTCGGATACGCGGCCGTCAGCACGAATCCCTCCGGCTTGTCGTCTGCCGAAGCGTCGTCGATCGCAGCGGGTGCGAGTGGAGCTGCAGCCGGAACGCCCGACGAGGCCGGCATGACGGAAATCGCCGAGAAAAGCAGAAGCAGTATCGTCTGTCTCATAAGCTTGTCTATCGCGGATTCGTTCGACGGACCCCTGTATTCGACTTTTTAACTATCGCACGTCATTACATTGTAGCGGCGTGGCGGCGAAAGTTTCCTGCCCACCCGGAAGGTAACACCTCCAATCCATCGTCGAGAAGGTCGGTTCCGACCCCATCCCACGTCGCGCGCGGTCTCGTAAGAGTTCGAAGCAAAAATCGATCCTCGAGCGCCGTTCTGTGCTCCAGGCGCAACCGGCCGATTCCGTAAAGTCACCGTCCGTCTCGGTAAGGCGACGGTCGTCCACGAACGAGGACGTCAAAGGTATCTACGGCTCGGGCGAAGAAAAGGTACACGGGGTCGTCTGCGGGAAGACACAGTTCGACGGTCGGACGTAGAGAAGGGCAGGAAAATTGCATTGTGGTCAAAAAAGCGTGCTGCAACCTTGGTAATGTGGATAAGTATGATATGGGCGGCAGAAAGCGGCATTTGAACGCAGAAGGTAAAGTGTTATTTTTCGACACGCGTCATTGCGTACGGTGGACCACTTGCAAGCATCTCCAGAGGTAGGCCTTCCCTAATCGTTTTCCTCACATACGATCCGCGCTCCCCGGCCAAGGGTGCGTTCAGTTCCACGTCCTCACGGTAGGCTCCGGCCGTTGCGCGTCATGACCGGCCACGTTCTCGTTCTCAATCAGGACTATCGTGCGCTCACGATCTGCAGTGTCGAGCGGGCTCTCGTGCTCGTCATCCTGCAGAAGGCCGAGCTCGTCGAGTCCCTGCCCGACCGGTTCGTGCGCTCCCCGAGCACGCAGTTTCCGTGGCCGAGTATCGTGCGGCTTCGGGCGTACGTGACGGTTCCGTACAAGCGGATCATGATTTCGCGAAAAAACATCCTGAGGCGGGACCGGTTTCGCTGCCAGTACTGCAACAGCCGGGAACAGCTCACGATCGACCACGTGCTTCCCAAGTCGCGAGGGGGACGGGACAGATGGGAAAATCTCGTGGCGGCGTGCACGCCTTGCAACAACCGAAAGGGTAATCGCACGCCCGACGAAGCGAACATGGCGCTGCAGCGAAAGCCCTACCGTCCGAGCCACGTCATGTTCATCCGCGACTACATCGGCAATCTCCACGATGCGTGGAAGCCGTACCTTTTCCTCAAGTAGCCCCTCTTCGTCAGGTCGTCGTCGTGCCGAAACCTCGTGGTCTAATCATTGCACGACTGCTGTGGATCTTTCCCGCGATCCTCCTCTTTCTGACGATCAACCAGATTCTGGTTGCGGTCGACGTTCGCGAGACGCTGACGCGGGGCGCGCCCGCGAGGGCGGAGGTCGTCGACATTCACACGACGAACCGGGCCGACGTGACGTACGGCTACGTCCAATTGCGAATACCGACGGCGAAGGGCATGGTTGAGAGACGGCTGTCGATGCCCTTATCCCTACTCTACGAGATCCGAGGTGCGGACAGTCTCGACGTTCGGCTGCTTACGGACGACGACGTCGACGTCGTCATTACGGCCGTTGCGCGGCCGCAGTGGAGAATGGCGGCGATCAACGCCGCCATAAGCTTCGTCGGTCTGATGATGCTGACCGCCGCGGTAGGGGCGTGGAATCGGTATCTGAAGCG
>CAZMXY010000164.1:7329-8436 GCA_964570345.1 uncultured Rhodothermales bacterium
ACGTTCGGATTGACGTTGGACAAGAAACCGTACTCCTTCGGCTGGAGATCATTCCAGAAGGTGGCCGGCTGTTTGTTGGTAAACTCGATCCGAACGATCGCTTTCGGGCCTTTGTATCCATACTTCCACGGAAGGACGAGGCGGATCGGAGATCCGTTCTGCTTCGGAAGGGGCTCGCCGTACATGCCGGTCGCGACGAACGCGAGGTCGTTCGTCGCCTCATCCATCCGAAGACCCTCGTAATAAGGCCAGGGATACCACGGTTGCGCCTTGATGCCGGGCATCTCCTTGGGCCGATTCACGGAGACGAAGCGGACGTGCGTGGTTTTCGAGAGAGGCTTGCAGCGTTCGACGAGCTTCTTGAGGGGAAATCCGGTCCAGGGCACCGTCATCGCCCAGGCTTCGACGCAGCGAAAGCGATAAATGCGCTCTTCGAGTTCCATCTCCCGGATGAGTTCGGCTACGTCGATCTTGAACTTCTTTTCGACGAGTCCGACGACGTCGATCGTCATGGGAAACGGATCGTAGTCACCGGTCAGCGGCCAGATCTCTTTGTCGGATCCGTCGAACTCGTAGAAGTTGTTGTAGCCGGAGGCCTTGAGTCGGTCGGTGATCCCGCGTTCGGTCACTTCGAAGGTGACGTTTCGTGGCGCGGGGAGGCCGTCTCTGGGCGCGTTCTTCGGGATGGTTTCGAGCGGTCCGTCCGCCGACGGACCGTTTCCGCGCACTTCGTCCGTACACGATCCGACGGCCGCGAGCCCGACGGCTCCGAGGCCCATCTGCCGGATGAACACACGCCGATTGCGGTACGCGTGCTCCGACGTTACGTCGCTCTCGCGCCCCTGCCAGCCGGGAGGAAGAATGAAGTTCGGCATTGGATCCACCATGCGAGGAAGGATTTCTAGTAGGCGTACGACGAAGGATCGGGCGGGTTCACGCTCGTTTCATCGGAGGAGTCTGAATGTCCCCATCGCGCTTCCTATATTGATGGCGACGAGTTTTGCCTCAGGGCAGTCTCTGACTGTGGGGGTGTTCCGGTGGAACGGCATTCCGCCGGGGCTGAGATGATACCCTTCGAACCTGATCCGGCTCACACCGGCGTAGGGA
>CAZMXY010000165.1:0-8361 GCA_964570345.1 uncultured Rhodothermales bacterium
CGTGTGGGGATCCCGCCGGAGATCACGCTGCTCACGCTGCGCCGTGCGTGAGGCGGGGCGGGCGAGTCGCGGAAGGGCTGCGACGACTCACGCATTCAAGCAACATATGATGTCGCGGCACGCGCTATAGAACGTACGACGTCATGCTGCTCGGCCGATCCAAAGCTCATCGATATGCGCTCCTACCGCTCGTTGTGGGTGCAGGGACGTTCATCATGGCCTGCACGGATCGGGCGTCTGAACCATCCTCAGAAGAAGTCGACGCGGAGGTGCTCTGTGCCATGCCGGGCGTCAGGGAGGTCGTGGAACGGTTCGGTGAGCGGCTAAAGCAAGTGTCGCTGTTGGGACCCGACAGCCTCGTCGCGGTGGAGATTCGGAAGGCGTACGCACCGCTCGTCACGGGCGTTTGTCGCGTCGAAGGCGAGCTCGTCTACGCCACGAGTGCGGAGCCGCCGGGCGAGGGGGCCGCTCGGGGGCACGTCACCCTGCGGGTAAAGCTCGACGGAGAATGGCGAATCAGCGCCGTCGAACGCGCCGCGCATCCGGATGCGACATCGACCTCAACGGAGGCCGCCGACGTGCTGCGGCGTTACTATGATTCGATCGACTCGCGAGATTTTAGACGTGCCTACCAACTTTTGGGGGACCGTGGCGGAGCGAGCGGGCAGACCTTCGAAGCATTCGCCGCCGGATTCGCCGAGTCGGCGAGAGTCGACCTCGAGATCGGCCGGCCGGGGCGCGTCGAACCCGCGGCGGGATCATGGTACGTCGAGGTGCCGGTGGCCATCCGGGCCGTTACGACGAGCGGGGATGAGCAGCGATTCGAAGGGAAGTATACGTTGCGCCGCGGCCTGGTCGAGGGTGCGCCCGCCGAACAGCGTCGCTGGCACATATACGACGCGTCGATCGTCCGCGTCGATTGACGAGCGTCTGTATGCCGGCCCGATCGACTCTTTCCACCTCGTGCGAAGTCGACCCTCTTTTTGAGTCGAAAAGCAATGACTAGACTAGGCTCGAAATTCATTGGCGTAACTATATCATCATGGCTCTCCGAAACTCCTTAATCGTCGCATTCGTTTAGGTGCATGCCGGTATTGTGTCCATGTCAAACGGTCCATCGTGCCATCTTGAAACGTACGTCCTCAATAGCCGCGACCATAAAAGAAGAGCTAAAGTCTCGACTGACGGGCGTATTCGGTGAGCGGCTGTCCGACGTGGTCATTTTTGGATCCTATGCTCGAAACGAAGCCGGATCGGATAGTGACCTGGACGTGCTCATCGTCCTTGAGGACGTCTCGGACCGATATGACGAGTATCGCCGAGTAGCAGACGTAGTCGTGCACTTCTTGGATTGCTATGGTGTGTATGTGTCTCCGATTCTTTTGAGTCAGAAGGATTTCGAAACCGGCTCCTCTCCTCTTCTGAGGAATGTGAAGAAGGAAGGGGTAACCGTTTGAATGACCTCACGGCCCGACTGCTCAAAAGATCGCGCCGGACGCTTGAAGCTGCGAAGAGGGATTTGGACGCGGACGATTCAACAAACTCGATATCTCGCGCCTATTACGCCTCGTTTCACGCAGTCATGGCGGTTCTCAACGAGGCGAGGCTCAATCCGCGATCTCATTCGGGAGCGCAAAAGGAATTTTTTGATCACTTCGTAAGAAGCGGCCATTTCGACCGGCGAATCAGCAGCCTCCTCTCGTCTCTATTCCAGATGCGACTAGAGGCCGACTATGCATTAGGTGAATCCTTTGACATTGGCGAGGCAAGGCGCGCAGTGCGCGACGCGACGGAGGTGATCGAGAGCGTAGAGATCTGGCTGTCGGGGAGATGACGCGTTTACGCTCGGCAGCGTCGGCCGAAGAGGGCGATCTTCAGGGGACAGATCATCGACATCGCGACGCCGAACGCGACCCACCACAACCATCCGGGAAGGGCGCCGAGCACGGACGGTACGGCGGCCAGCGCCGCCGTGATGGGCACTGCGATCATTTCCCACGCGAAGCGGCCGAAGACGGCCACCGTGAGCACGACGAGGAGAAGGACGAGAAACTTCTGGAGATCGGACATGGCCGGAGACATCGGCCGCTTAGCGGTAGCTGAAGATCCGCGCTCAAGCGTTTCATGAGCGTCGTTTTACCCGCCTGGCGCGGTCCTCGAAGAGTATGGGTATCCCCGAATGTCAGTGGAAGCGTGCCAAGGAGAGGCGGATCCCACCGTACCTCGGCGTTCTCGAAAGCCCGAATGTGCGGATCGCGTTCGATAGCGTCCAGGTCAGCCCACCAGGGGTTCCACGAGACTATTTGCTCATCGAGCGTTGCCAAGACCTACCTTTTTTGAATGTCAGTTCGAAAAGGCGCCCTACCTTTTTGAATCACGATTCGGAAACTACGATGTCTGCGATACAGATGCTCGCGTAAAACTGACTGCCAGCCTTGCCCCGCCGAGCGGACGACATCGTGCGCTCCATGCTCGAACATTCACGCGGGGCAAAAAGAGAGCGCCGGGAAACGGATCTCGAATTCGGGCGCGTGCTCATCAATTCTCGTCAACAATGCCTTCTATGCGGTGCATGAGAAGGCCTTAACCGTGGACGCGAAGTACTCGCCAGAGCTCGCCGTGAAAACACGGTGTCTGGGAGAGAGCGTCGAGATCAGGATCAGGGATTGTTGAACGCCACTGGCCGAATTATCATGGCGAAAGATTCCCTTCCAGACGGCTCGCGTGAAAAAGGCTCAAGACGAGCACTACCAAACTATCTTCTACTTCAAGAAATGCTTCGCGGGCTGCGAATCGGCCGGACGTCCCACCGGCGCGATCAGTCCCTCCATCGGGTCGATAGATCCTTCTCCGTGAGCCGGTGCGCGGCCCGAACCGCGCCAAGGTGATCCACGATCTTCAGCGTGACCGTCCGACTGCCCGCTTCTCCCGAAAACTCGAGCAGCCCGAAGTTGTAGTCGCTGATGTCGTTGATGATCGGCCCATCGAAGTTCCGATTGTGGCCCGCGACCTGCCGGTTGTATCGGTATTGATGAGCGTCTTCTTCCACGCTCGCGACGCCGGCGTTCGAGCTGATCAGCTCGTAGAGTGGATACCCGTTTTCCGTGAAGGACACGCGGCTCAATGAGCCGACGTGCCAGTCCCCGGAGGCGAACAACACGCCGTCGATCCCCTCGGCATACATCCACTCCAGGAAGTCGTCCCGCTCGTTGCCGAAGTTTGCCCAGTACTCTCCGCGATCCTGCCGGTCGATGGTCAACGTGTGGCCGTTGACGATCACCTTGAACGTCGCGGTGCTGGCCCGGAGGCCGTCCTTCAGCCATGCCAGCTGGCCCGCACCCAGCATCGTGCTGCGGTCGGGCGCGTCATTGGGATCGCGATGGTAGCGATCGTCGAGCATGAAGAACTCCGCGTCGCCGATTCGGAAGGAATAAAAGACGCCGGGCGTGTCGTTCGTCCCCGCGGCCGGGTTGGCCCAGTACCTCTTGAACATGTCCAGCGTGAGCTCCCGCCAGCGAAACGTCCGGTCCGCGTTGTTCGGGCCGAAGTCGTGATCATCCCAGATGGCATAGGTCGGGGTGGTGGCCAGCACGCTTCGGAGTCCGGGAAGATCGCGCAGATAGCGGTGATAGCGTGCCATCGCGTAGGCCACGGTGCCATCGTCGGTTTCGTATGCGTCCGGACGCATGGGCATGTAGTTGTTGTCGCCGATAAGGAGGAGCGCATCGGGGCGGAAGACGCCGACCTGAGTCCAGATCGGCTGGATGGGGACCCGGCTCGGATTCATGCACGAGGCGAACGCCACGCTGAAAGTTGCGGCCTCCGATCCGGCAGCCGGAAGGAGCATGAATACCTGTGCCGTTTCGGGGCGGATGGCACGTCCGTCGATCTCCAGCTCGTAGTGGACGATGCCGCCTTGCAGAAGGTTATCCATCCGAATCACAGCCGTGTGAGGGGACGCCGTATCCGTGCGGCCGGAGGCGACGCCGCGCACGATCGGCTGCACGCCCGCTTCCACCCAGTAATGGATGCTCACATCCGCCGGGCGGTCGGTTTCCATCCAGACGGCCGCGGCGGTGGAGGTCGTGTGCCCCACCATCGGACCGCTCAACAGCTGCGTCGCGTGGTCCTGGCCGCGTGCGTCCTGCGCGGCGACCGACATGAGCGCGAGCGCCGCAAACATCGCGCGGCGCACGGCGCGTATTTCTCGTCTCATCGTCAAAATTGTGATCGGCAATATGGATGTCACGGTCCGGTGCCCGCCGGCGACAGTGCTATCCTGAACACGAACGCGTACGGTGCATCCAGCGCTTGCGGCGACAAGGCCGGCACCTCCAACACCAGATCTTCTACACGCCGGCGCCAGGAAACCGTTTCCCCCGTGCCGAGCAGCGTCACCTGAGCATCGTCCGCGACGTGCACGTTCCGCATCACCAGCTCCCTGTCCGGATAAACCGGCGTGATCGCGTACAGCGCATCGTCCTTCTGCGTGAAGAAGATCTCCTTCGCGGCATAGCCCGTCGGCGGATCGACGGTCTGCTTCAAGATGTATTCGCCGCCCGTGTAGGACTGATCCTCCTCGGGAAGCTCGCGTTTTCCTTCGGACCATTGCACCGCGTGCGTCCAGGGGCGCGTCTCGTAGACTGCCTCGCCATTCACAGCCAACCACGATCCGATCTGCAGCAGGCGCTCCTGCATGATGACCGGGATGCGGCCTCGGCCGTCCGGACCGATGTTCAGCAGCAGGTTGCCGCCCTGGCTGACGACGTCGGCGAGCATCAGAACGAGGGCTTGCGGGCTGTTGTAGTCCTCGATGTCCTCGTTCCGGTTGTAGCCGAAGGAGAAGCCCATGCCGCGGCATTCCTCCCAGGGGTGGTCCATCTGCGCGGCGGCGTCGTATTCGGTGGTGTAGTAGCCGCCGTGGTTGTGGCGTGTCTCCTTGCCCCATCGGTCGTTAGCGACCACATCCTCCGGGACGGGTGCCTCGTCGTACAGCCAGGCCACCAGCTCGGGTGATCTCCATGCGTCCGACTCCATCTCCCACTCGCCGTCCGGCCAGACGATGTCGGGGCCGTAGCGTGTGACGAGGTCTTTGAACTGTGGAATCATGTGCCCGTCCACGAAGCGGGTGCGGTCGGTTTGCCAGAGCGGATGAAACCACTCGTACAAGGAGTAATAGAAGCCCATCCGCAGTCCCTCGGCGCGCACGGCCTCGAGGAGATCCCCGGCCAGATCGCGCCGGGCGCCCACGACGCTGCTGTTCCATGGAAAGCCGCGGTCGTTCGCCTCTTCGCTGGGCCAGAGCGCGAAGCCGTCGTGGTGTTTGGAGGTCAGCACGACGTATCGGGCGCCGGAGCGCCTGAAGAGATCGGCCCACCGATCCGGCTCGAACAGATCCGCCGTGAAGCGCTCGCCGAAGTCGTAGTAGCTGAAATCCGAGCCGTACGTACGCGTGTGGTGGTCAGACACCTCCGTGCCGCTGTATTCGCCGTTGCCGAAAAGCGTTTTATTTTCGAGCCAGTACTGATACCACTCCGCGTACGTGCCTTTGGGCGACCAGGCCGGCACGGAGTAAGGACCCCAGTGGATGAAGATGCCGAATTTCGCGTCGGTGAACCATGACGGGATGGGACGCGTGTCGAGGGACTCCCAGGCGGCCCGGTATTCCTGCGCCGCGGCCGGCAGTGTGGTCGCGAGGACCAGAAAGGCGAAAGCTGCGGCAGCCCATGCTCGCGTCATGTTGTCTGATTTTATTTGGGGGACGCCCCATAATCTCGCAAGAGATCCGGGGAATCCGCATATCTCTATAGAAACCGGGAAACTTGCAATCTGCACAGGATCCGGTGAAAGTGCAACCGTCGTGGCGAGAGGCCTTACGGACGGGAGGCACGTGCGACACAACCCCATCGGCGGTTGAGGGGCCGCGTTTTTTGGCGATCGTCTATGATGGCTTATTGAGGATCAGCCAGTAGAGGCCAAGCTGCCGGACGGCATTGGCGAACTGCTCGAAGTCGATCGGTTTCTGGACATAACTATTGCAGCCGGAGATGTACGCCTCGAGCCGGTCCTTATCATCATTTGACGAGGTCAGGATGACGACCGGAAGAAGCTTTGTCCGTTCGTTGGTGCGGATCTGCTGGAGCACCTCGAAGCCGTCAACCTTCGGGAGCTTCAAGTCGAGGACGACCACGGTAGGGAGAACGGCGAGATCACGACTCGTATGGACTCCACGTGCGAACAGGTAATCGAGCGCCTCTACGCCGTCGCGAGCGACGACGATCTCATTATGGATATTGTACTTCTTGAGCGCCCGGAGGCTGAGCTCCACGTCGTTCGGGTCGTCCTCGACCAGCAGGATCACTTTCTCCTCAATCATCGAGCTTCATCGTTGAGTGTGAAATAAAACGTGGCTCCTTGACCGACCGCTCCCTCGGCCCAGACTTGGCCCACGTGCCGCTGGATGATGCGCTGCACGGTGGCAAGACCGATGCCCGTGCCTTCGAACTCGGCGCCCGAGTGCAGTCGCTGGAACACGCCGAACAGCTTGTCGACGTACGCCATGTCGAAGCCCGCACCATTGTCGCGGACGAAAAACACCAGCCGGCCGTCTTCCGGTCGGACGCCGAATTCGATACGTGCCATCGGGCACTTTCCGGTGAATTTCCAGGCATTGCCAAGCAAGTTCTCGAGGACGAGTTCCAGCAGGCTGGCATCCCCGTTCGCGACGAGCCCTTCAGATATGAGGAGCTCGGCCTGCCGCTCGGGCTCATTCTTCTGAAGACGGGCCAGCACGAACCTGGCGAGTGCCGTCAGGTCCACTCGCTCGCGGGAGAACTCGCTGCGCGTCGCACGAGAGAGCGTCAGCAGGGCATCAATCAATCGGCCCATCTTCTGCGCCGATCCGCGAACTCGTTCGAGATGTCTCCTGCCTTCCGAGTCCAGTTTGTCGGAATAGTCCTCGAGAAGCACCTGGCTAAACCCGTCAATGCTCCGGAGCGGCGCGCGTAAGTCGTGGGCAACCGAGTAGCTGAAGGCTTCGAGCTCCTGGTTTATTCTCGCCAGTCCCCCCTTCCGCACAGCCACCAGACGCTCGAGTTCTATCTGAGTAACCCGGTGGGCGGCTTCTGCCTCGGCGGCACGAGATGAAAGGTCGTCGAGTAGAAGATTGACGGCAATGGCGAACCGCGTCGCCAGGTCATTAAGCGGTGGGTCCTCGGGCACGGCGACCCGTGCCGCATCGTCTCCAACGGAAGCGGCAGACATGACGGCGAAGATGTCGTCGAAGGTCGGCAGGCGCGTCATGCGGCAATGCCCATCGTCCGCAGCCAGGAGCGAGCCTGAGCCTCGTCGGCAAACGCCTTCAGCCGCAGCCTCATTCCGATCCCGAACATCTCGGCGGCTATGCGGATCGAGGGCTTCATGTTGAAAAAGGCAATATAGGAATCCTCACGATGCTGCCGGAAAAACTTGCCCCAAACCGACCGGTACTCGGCATCGACATGGGCCAGGTTGCCACCGTCGCCCAGCAGGCCGAAAGGCTCGTGATCCGTGCCGATCCAACGGGTAAGCGCGTCGACGAGCACCAGAGCATCTTTGCCGGTGCCATGGGTTTCACTCCCGAAGTGAATAAAGG
Source organism: uncultured Rhodothermales bacterium (assembly GCA_964570345.1). Classification (GTDB taxonomy): domain Bacteria; phylum Bacteroidota; class Rhodothermia; order Rhodothermales; family VXPQ01; genus CAZMXY01. The sequence continues at coordinate 7,634 of CAZMXY010000165.1, forward strand.
CGAGGCGCGATTCGGAATCCCACGTCAGTTCGATGGTCCCGCTTGTGATCTTATCCATTGACTTGTGCGTCATCCGCCCACCCCTGGCCGCCACCCGACTTCTGCGACGGCCTCAAAGCTCCACGACCCCACAGACCATAACGAATCGCCATGACACCTGCACCGAAAAGGCCCTTTGTACGTCGTATCAGTATTACTGCTTCAATGATCGCCGGGTGCACCGTGTGTGCACCGAAACGTTCGAATACAACAAGTCGTGGCGCAAGCTCGTCCGGGATGCGGGATTCAAGCGCGAGGGCGTAGAGCGGGGGTGTCTCCGCGTCACCTCACCAGCAGCATCGTCCTCGTCTCGCGGCGTTCGCCGGCGTTTACGTCATGCAGGTAGACGCCGCTGGCATGTTGATCGGCATCCCAGCGCACTTCGTGCCAGCCTGCGGGTAGCGACGCATTCACGAGCACCGCTACACGGCGCCCCAGCACGTCTTGTTCCAGGAGCTGGGCAGCTCTGGGGCAATCCTCGGCATCATTGTCTCCAGCATCTATGAGGACAGCAACGGTGCGCTCTTGGTCGGTCTCTTTCAGGGCGAGATCGCGAAGATTGGAGGGTTGAATTTCTCCGGCGGTTCATTGAATCGCATCGGCCGTGCCTCGGGAAAGGTCGAGCGCTGGCAGCATGCCCCGGATGATCCTACGTCTATGAGCGACGGGATCGTGGCGTCCATCCTTGA
>CAZMXY010000166.1:0-8353 GCA_964570345.1 uncultured Rhodothermales bacterium
CTATCGCATCCTCCACGCGCTTCTTCGTGGAAGGAGTCACTTTATTGGGCTGGTTAAAGTAGCGTGAGACGGTCATGGCACTTACGCCAGCCTTCTTGGCAACGTCGATTATGTTGCTCACAGGATGATTACCGTGTCTAGAAAATGCTGATGGGATAGTTATCTGAATGCACCTGCTCTTCCGGAATGCCGTGCGGAGATGTGTTTACAAAGTGCATATTTCTCCGCCAACTCGCCCTACCAAACGACGGTGGAACGTAGGGCAATCGACAAAAGTACGGGATGATGGTAGCGTTATCAAGTGTACCAACTTCCGCCGGCAGGAACGACGAGCAGTCGGATGCAACCTTGAGAGCATCCGAAGGAAGGTCAATCCTCGCGCACCGCTCGGTTCAGATAGTCGATTGGGAAGCTGACGCTCGCGCCTCTGGCTTTGACATTCCCGGTAGCGGCTCCGATATCCGCCTCGGTCAACCCGGCACTGCTGCCCGAAAAAGTGCAATTCCTGAAATTGACCTGTGCACCTGCCGCAACCTCGAATTCGGCGTCCGCAACCGTACAGTCCGAAAAGCTAAGCGAAGAACTGGAGGTGTAGACCTCCCCGACCGGCCCCGTATTGCGGACGAATACGGGCCCGTACGTACCGGTTTCAAACCCTCTGCCAATATTCAAATTCAACCGGCCTGAATTTTCGAGACCGACGTCCTCGATGATCATCCTGTCAGGGGCTCGCACCTCTCCGGCAAAATCGAAGTCAGAATCAATCGCATGGTTGACAACGGTCACGTCACCGTCATTGCGCCGGACAATGATATCGCTCAGGACAATCGTTCCGTACAGATCGCCGATGTCACCCCGAACCGATAGGATACCGCTTGCTTCGTTTATGGTCACATTTTCTATATGAAAATTCGCTCCCGAAAAACCAAACGGCGGGATGCTACGGAAATGCCATGCCTGCAAGTCGGCATCCGGTGTCACATAGCCCGGGACGTCTGTCGATTGCCCGCTCATGACCACGTCCCTTATGACGTAATTCCTGCCGTAATGGTCGTTAATCACATTAAAGAAACCACCGCGGATGGTGACGTTCTTACCGTGCCTGCCGTCCAGTCCCTTCCGGCTGTTGGTCGAAATGCAGTCGTTATAACGGACGTTTGCCACGTTGCTGTTGAGGATATTGTAGCCCAGTCCGTGGAAAGTGGCCCCGGAAAAATATCCGTTGTTAAACTCCAGATTCACAGCTTGACTTGAAGTAAGCAGCCGCGCCAACGTTGCTTCCCGCTCGCGGACGGTGATCTCCAGGTTGTCGAAGGTCATGTTACTTCGGTTGACATTAACCGCGCCGGCACTGATCCGCTTCGATTCGCCCTCGTGACCTTCCAGGCGAACCTCTACCCGAAGTCCGTTGACCCTCAAGGGCCGGTCCTTCTGCCGGTACCATACCCGCGTCTCGACCCGTCGCCATGTCCTGATGCTGTCCTCGGAACCGTCGTCAAATATGAACTCGAGATACGTCGTCGTCTCCTCCGGCTCCGGACGGACGGGGCCGATGTCGACCGTACCCAGGAAACGGTCTTCGAAAACCGTGCCTCTCCCGGAAGGCCAGGTCGCCTTGAACAGTTTCCCGCCGTACGTGACATAGTCTCCCTTGCCATAAACGGCTTCTTCCGACCACGCTTCCACATCAGGAGGCTCCGGATAAGAAAAAGCGAACTCCGGAAACACGTCTCCTCGACCCGAGACGATCTGCGAGACGTCGTTGCGGTCGTAAAATTCGTCACCCTTTTGGTTGCTCCTCGATGAGAAGAAATCACTCGAATAGAATCGGATCGTGCCTCCGGCGGCGATATCCACCTTCCCGCTTCCGTCCGCCAGCGGTATGTCTCGGTAGACCGGCAGCTCGAGCTGCCCTTCTTCCACGCCGTAGAAATATTCGGCGGCCAGCTCCAGCTCCTCGTGGTCGGCTTCGAACGAGATGTGCGGATTATTTTTTGGATAGTGTGTCGGTACGAACGTGAAATTGGAGAATTGCGTGCGTTCCTCGTCGATTTCGATCTTCTTGACCAGGAGACCCCGGTTTTCGACATTCGCGCGGATCACGACATCGTCGCGAAAAAGATAGTCGCCGTCGGGGATAAACAGCGTGTTTCCCATGGATCCCGCGGCCAGGTCGGCCGCCCGTTGCAGGGCCTCGGCGTCGTCGGTTTCGCCGTCACCGCGCGCACCGAACCACTGTGGATAGACATGCAGGTTGTCTATGCGACCCGTCACCGACCCCTTGCCTGAGAAAATCTGCACGATGCCGGCTTCGATCGCCCCGTCGATCCGCACCTTGCCGCCTTCAGACACAACCAGCGTCCCGCCACCGCGAAACGCCAGGGTGACGTCATCGGGAAAGGTGACGTCGTCGATCAGATAGCTTCCCGCTGGGATTACAATCCGGCCTCCTACTTCGGCGATCTCGTCGAGAGCCCGATGGAACGCTCTGCTGTCGTCGGTCACGCCGTCGCCGGCCGTTCCATAGTCGGTGATGATTAACGCGTCGTTCTGCAAGCCATGGGCGACGGAAGACAGGAAAAGCAGTCTGATAAATAAGCTAAGACAGAAAACCGTACGGAACCGCTCGATCGTCCCGATAAACGGGTCGATGAAGATCCTTCCGAAAGGTGATTCTCTCGAATTCTTGAGCGGCATAGAGCATATCCTCAGGAGCTGCGGCTGGGCTACGCCTCCACCTGCTCCTCCACTCTTCCTGCGAGCCGACCTGCACTCCGACGAGGTCGCCGGGTTCGTGGCCGAACTCGTGCACCGCCCGCGGGTTCGAGCCGCCTTGACGTTGGCCGAGCGTTTAAGATGCGCGCGCGAGGTGTCGTGCAGGTCAGTCTGCGTCCGTTCGAAGGCGCGGCTGCGCGTTCTCCCACGCCGTGCGGTCGACGTGCTGCACGTGCTGGTGAAATACGAACGTCCCTTTCTTGTTGGCGACGGCGACGTCGGGATAGCCGTCTCCGGTCAAATCGTCTACCGCCAGGTGCACACCGGCTCCTGAGTCATCGTCGATCAGGTAGGGTACGAACGTCGCGTTCCCGTCATCGGAACGAACCAGCCTGAACCAGTAGAGTACCGCCGGCGCGTTGGGCTCCGGGTCGCCGTCCGGACCGTGCGCCCAGTACCGCTTGCCGCTGACGACGTCCTTCAGACCGTCGCCATCCATGTCGACGAGAGCGACCGCGTGCGGCTGGGAGAATCGGACGCCGTAAGGATTGTCCTCTATGCGTTCGCCCATGATGAGGCGCTGCTCGAATCGAATCTCCTCGTCGTGCCTTGACTGTCTGAACCAGGCGATTCCCCATTCGTGCGCCGACAGGCTGGTGATCACGTCACTATATCCGTCTCCATCGACGTCGTAGGCGTACATCTGGGCTCCTCCCCGGCCGAAATCGGCGGGATGATGCCGCCAGAGCGTGTCCTCGGACGAAGGTCCCGGATTCTCCCACCAACCGTCGGCCATAAGGACGTCGGGATGGCCGTTCCCACTTACGTCTCCGACGCCGAAGCCGTGAGTGAAAGGGCCGCGATCACCTTTCGTCGAGATGCGTTGGAACGTCCACGGCTCCGTCGGACGCTCCCCGTCCGCCGTTGCATACCCCGCGTAGCCGTCGTGATGGAAGACGAGATCGGGGCGTCCATCCCCCGTGACGTCGCCGATGTGAGGCGATTCGTTGTCGACCCCGTCGAAAGCGAGATGGCGCTTCCAGTGTCCGCCTTCGCCTTGCGGGTTTTCGTACCAGTGCGCCTCCTCTCCCGGAAAGCCTACGATCAGAATGTCGTTCCAGTCGTCGCCGTTAAAATCGTAGACGTGGACGATGAAATTGTCGGAGTACTTGAGGGGATCGAAGGGCTCGGGTGAATAGAACTCATGCCGCCGTTCGTAATCGGGGCCCTCGTACCAGTAGGGTCCCGACGCAACGTCCGGAATCCCATCTCCGTTCAAGTCGCCGATCCCGGCGCCTTCGGCGAAGAATTCGTCGGAGAGGTGCATGCGCTCAAATTCATGTACGGTATAGTCGTCGGCGCGAGGGAGAAGGTAGCCTGATACCGCGGCGACGACTGCGGCAATGCCGATCCACGAGACGCTTCTCATTCGCTTTGGCCTGTTTGCTCTCCATGAACGATCTGACTGATGCCGTCGAGAATCGCCTGCTTCTGTTCCGGCTGCTCCACCTGTCCCAGTCGTTTCGATAGCGTCTGCAGTGCCTCCTGTGATCCTTCGGCCGCGATCCGCTGCACGGCGAACGACAGTGCATGCGGGAGCTCGGACGAAAGGGCGAGATCCAGCGAACGATCCATGTCGAGCGTTACGACGGGCTCGGTCCCGTACCAGGTCATCAGAGGAAGATTCTGATCCTCTGCGTCTTCTGCCCTGCTGTGCAGTCCTTCTAGGATCCCCCATCGCCGGGCCGGCACGATGCGCTGCAGCGCGCTCGCCAGATAGAGCCGCACGAGGGCGGATTCGTCCTCCCGCGCCGCCCGCGCAAATTCCTCGAGCGCCTGGTCGGATAGCTGCCGGTCTTCCGCAAGAAGCTGTACCGACCAGCTTCGTATGTATTCGCTTTCATGACCGAGCAGCGGCACCAGGTCGGCGTCCGAGAGACCGTCGGTCACGTGGAGTGCCCAGAGGGCACGGAGCTTCCGGGTCACATCCGGATTCTCATCGAGGATGCGCCGGAGCGCCGTGTGGACGGCCGGATCGGGACCCCTCTCTTGCAGAAGGAGACGCGCGTGGCGGACGTACCAATCGTTGGGGTGGAGCTGCAATTCGACGAGTTCCTCCGATGACCGCTTCTGAAGATCGACCTCCACCCACTCATCGTTTTCATGCGAGATCTTAAAGATCCGTCCGAGCGTGTTGTCGTGAAGGTCCGGGTTCGGGCTATGGCACTGGTTCTTGTCATACCAGTCGATCACATGCACGGAGCCGTCCGGTCCATACCGAAAATTGAGCATCTGGGACCAGCTATCGTCTGTCAACAGGAAGTCCGGGCCGTGTCGACCGACGTATCCGGAGCCCTTCCGCTCAAGGACGTCGGTATTGGCGCGGAACCCGTGGATGTTGTTCATGAACAGCCGTCCACGGTACTCCTCCGGCCAGCTGTCGCCGAGATAAATCATTCCGCCTGCATGGGCATGCCCTCCGCCCTTCGATTCGGACCGGCGGTTGCCGGCGTGCGGTCCGCGATTGCCGACCCAGTGGACGTGATCGCCGATGGCTTCGAGATCGTCGTACGTATACGGATTGAAATGTTCTCCGGCCTGGCGTTCGATACGGGCCCCCGGGATGATCTGGTGAAGGTGCGGAATGACGCAGACGACCGCGAATGCATGTCCGTAGTCGTTCCAGTCCAGCCCCCAGGGATTGCTCATACCGTGCGCGACGACCTCGAACTCGTGCCGCGTTGGATGGAAGCGCCAGACGGCACCGTTGAGTTTCGTTCGCTCCTCGTCGGTCGCCCCGGGCTTGCCCACGTTCGAGTGCGTGAAGACGCCATGCGTGCCGTAGAGCCAGCCGTCGGGACCCCACATAAACGTGTTGAGCATCTCATGCGTATCCTCGTATCCCCAGCCGTCGAGCAGCACCTCGGGCTCACCGGCCGGCCGATCACCGCTCTCGTCGATAGGGACGTACAAGAGGTACGGAGCTGCGCCGACCCAGACGCCGCCGAACCCCAGCTCGATGCCGCTCACCAGGTTCAGGCCCTCCATGAATACCTTCCTGTTGTCGAGCGTTCCATCTCCGTCCGTGTCCTCGAAGATCAGGATGCGGTCGTTTCCTTCGCCCTCCGGCGCGCGCACCGGATACGTCCGCGCCTCAGCCACCCAGACCCGTCCCCGATCGTCGAGTGCCAGGGCGATCGGGCGCACGACGTTGGGCTCCGCTGCCGCCAACTCGACTGAAAATCCTTCCGGCACCGTCATCGCGCCGGCCGCTTCGTCGGCGGACAACCCCGCATGGGTCACCTCGTCCCATCCGGGCAGCGTGCTGATATCCGACGGAACGATCTCGTTCGGAAAGAAGGGGCGGTCCTCGAAAAAACTAAAATGGTCAAAGTTGATGTGTGCAAATGGATTCTCTCGGAGGTACGTGGCCGTCGCGGCGCCGGCGTCGGCATCGACGAGGCGGATGAAGATCTCGTCGCCGACGTGCGAGCTCAGGTCGACGACGACCGGACGCATCTCAAAGTCGTCGGCACCGCTGATCTTGTATATAACGTACTCGTCTTCGCTGCGGACGAGCTCTACGCGCGTGGATTCCAAGGCGCCGCCCGACACGAGGAAGGTCGCGTAGGGATGTGTGACCTCGAAGGAGACGGACGTGAGCGTGCCTTCGGCACTCGGCCCGTTCGCGACGACCGAGCTGACCCAGTAGCTCCCGTTATGTCCGCTCCGGGCATCCTCTTCGTGTTCCGCGAGCGCGTCGACCTCGCGAGCGGCGAATACGTCCCCTTCCGTCGGCTGATCCTGGAAGGCGTCCCCGGTCGCGGTCCAGTCCTCGAGCGTACCGGTCTCGAAGTCCAGATTCACGGGCTCCCCATCCTTTCGCGGCGACTCCCCGACGGGCGCCACGATCTCGTCTTCCGAGACTTCGAATCGGCCCACCATGCCTGCCGCACGATGACCGGGGATGGTACAGTAATACGTATCGCTCTCTTCGGCCGTGAAAGTCACGCTGGCCCGCTCCCCGACCTCCAGCACCTCGGGCGTCTTGACGTCGAGCTCTTCCATCTTCAAGTCGTGGACCAGCTCCTCGCCGTTCACGATGGTGATGCGAACGACCTCTCCTTGTACGGCCTGAAGCACCGGGTTGCGGACTCCGTCTATCTCTCCGCCGATGCCGATGTAGCCGAGCATGGTCGATTCCAGGACGAATTCCCGGTCGACGTCGACCGTGTCTTCCGGCGCCTGCGCGACGCTTGGATGAACCGCGGCCGTCGCCCAGAAGAGCAGAAGCGGCACCGCCGCGAAAAAAATCGAGGGTCTCGACGTCAAGGCTTTCCGCACCGATCCGTCGGCATGTGCAGATCGGCAGGTTTGGGATGAGGACGTCGGCGACCCATGGGAATCCGAAGAAAGAGAAGGGTACTTATGCATTGACGGCATGGGGAATGTAGGCCTTGATGCCACGATGATTTACTAAAGCGAAACTATACGAAGAGTCGAAGTCGGCACTCATCTACTTATCGTTCCCTACTCATTGTGCCCGACTGCTTCGATTCGCATGGAGGGTCTCTTCCATTAGAGCCTGCAACTCCGCGACGGTTTCAGGGTGCTGATTATAGACGTTATGCTTCTGCGTCAGGTCGGCCTCCAGGTCGTACAGCTGGGCTGGCGGAGCATCCTCCTTAATCTTGCCGTTCTCGACGTCGCTATTGACCTGACCGGTCAGGAGATGCGCTGCGGCGCCTGCCAGGGTATGTGCACCGATTTCCGTTCCGCCGAATCCGCCTTCTCCCTGAGCGGGGATATACATCCACCTTCCTCGTCGGATCGACAGATGCGTCTTCTGAGCGGGGCTAATCAACAGATGGTCCCGGATGGGGGAGGCCGGCTCTCCCGTCAGAGCGGGTAACATGTTATAGCTGTCAGGACCCTCGTCATCTGCCAGTTGACGGTCCACGAGCGCCGCCAGCGTAGCGAGGACGTCTACGTTGGATAGCAGCTCATCCGATACCGTTCCAGCCGGTATCTTACCCGGCCAGCGCGCCATGAACGGAACCCGATGTCCACCTTCCCAGGCGCCGAACTTCATTCCGAGCAGATCACCATTGAGTCTATGGCCTGCCTCCCATGCCGTTTGTCCACCTCGGTTAAACATGCCGCCGTTATCGCTCGTCAGGATGACCAGGGTGTTGTCGGCGAGACCTTCCTCATCCAACGCATCCAGAAGCTCTCCAACCATCCAATCCATTTCATGGAGAAAATCACCATACCGCTCGGCATCGCTCGTCGCGATGAACCGGGGCGCGGGGGTGAACGGGTGATGGATTTGCGGCGGCGCGAAATACAGAAAGAACGGCTCCTCCTTGTGGTCTTTGACCCAATCGACGGCCTTGTCCTTCAGGGTCGTCCCAACCATCCTGTCCTTATACTGCTCGTGGCACGCTTCACAGCCGCCGATTGCATCGAGATCCATCTTCTCATCGAATTCCCGAGTCCTGGCCGTCTCTCCGTACACCAACGGATCATCGGGCGTCCACCCAACGACGCGATGATTCTCGACGTAAACGAACGGCGGATGGCTATTCAGGACGGGGACTCCGAAATAATAGTCGAATCCCAGTTCAAGCGGTCCGGG
>CAZMXY010000167.1:0-8282 GCA_964570345.1 uncultured Rhodothermales bacterium
CCGCCGTCGGCGTCACGGCCGACCGACCCCTCAGCCGTCGTGGTCGGAGTTTTTGCCGTTGACGGCCAGAGCGGCATTCAGTGACGCCGTCATGTCCCGGATTTCTGCCGCGATGAAGTGCTCCGCAGCGTCGCGCTCGTCGCGCTCGTTGAAGAGATCTTCCGTAATGGCGAGCGCCGCAATGATGACGGCCGTGATCTCCGGTTGTTCGGGATGCGTGCGCCGAAACTCTTTGATTCTCGAATCGACGTACGAGGCCATTTCGCGCGTGCGCTCCTCGTCTTTTTGCTTGACGAGTAGCGAAAAATCGCGATTCAGAATGCGTACGCGGATCGAATTTGCCATCGGCAGGTGCGCGAATCAGGAGCTTCGGCGCTCTCGTTCCAAATAGCGGTCGATTACCTCGATGAATCCGCTGATTTTTCGGCGCAGCAGTTCGGGATCGTGATCGAGCGAGAGGAAGGTACCGTGCGGGACGACGCTCGGGCGGGTCTCGAGCTCCTTGATTCGCTCGGACAGTGCTTGATTCTCGTCTCGGAGTCGCTTCAATTCATGCGCCGCCGTTTCAATCCGGTCGCGGAGTCGCTCGAGAGATTGCGCGCTTTTCAGGCTCACGCCCTGCGATTTGCGACGGGCGTCCTCACCGGCCGGCTTCTTTCGCTGGACCTGCTCCTTGGTTGGACGCTCCATCTCCTCGGATGATTGCTCCGGCTTCTCTGCCATCTCCGAAACGACGCTGCCTGTGTTACGTCTATACTCGATTCGACGCCTGCCCCATGGAAAATCACATGGCGCGGAATGAGCAATATAAGGATACGACGAAGAAGTTCATCCTCAACTTGAACGGTCGACCGGGCCCAACCGTGGTCGATCGCGCTATCCTCGAAGGACGGCTCCGTGCCGAGTCGCCAGGGCCTCCACTACCGCTTCCATGCGCTCGTCGACTTCCTCATCCAGCAACGTTCGATCCGCACCGAAGCGGAGTGAGAACGCAATGTTCTTTTTCCCTTCGCCGACGGCTTCGCCGACGAACTGGTCGAACACGTCGATCGATTGAAGCAGGGAGCCGGCCTCCACGCGAATGGTGTCTAACAGGGGTCCGGCCGGCTGTTCGCGATCGACGACGACGGCCAAATCACGTTCTACGACTGGGTACCGGCTGATGGGGCGGTAGCGCCGTTCGAGATGGGGAGCGGCCGCGTCGACCACCGAAGACCAGTCGATTTCGGCGAAATACGCGGGGCCGGTTAGATCGAAGTCGCCGGCCAGGGAATCGGTGAGGCGCGCGAGGATGCCCACGCGCGTCTCTCCGGAATGGATCGTCAGATGGTGTTTCGTGACGTTCGTTTCTTCTTCGTGCGGCTCGAACCTGAGATCGGGCAGGCGAAGCGATTCGAAAAGTGCGGCAACCGTGCCCTTCAAGTCGAACAAGTCGACCGGGCGTTCGTCGACGTCCCAGCCACCCGGAGCCGCCGGACCGCACGCCGTTATGATCAACGACTCGCGCTCGACGTACCCCGGTATGACGGCGTCGATGCGATCGTTCTTGCGGTAAACGTGACCGAATTCGAAAAAGCGTAGCATGCGCCGGCCGTGCTTTCGGTTGAAACTCATCACCTGCAGCGCCCCAGCCGCCAGCGAAGGCCGCAGCGCCGCCATCTCCTGCGAGATCGGGTTGAGGGTTTCGACGACGTCACCTGCGTCGGCGTCCGCATACGAAGACGCGTCGGCGAACAGGTCTGCCATCTCGCGTCGCATCATGCTGTTCGTGTACGTCTCGCGGAATCCCATGCCGCTCAGGAGAGCGCGCGCCGAGCGCTTGAGTCGATCCTCCGGAGAATCACGAGGAATCCGGCTCGGGACCTTGGTCCGTTCCAACTCCGGAATGCGATCGAAGCCGTACAGACGCACGACTTCCTCGATTACGTCGACCTCTCGCTCGACGTCCGGACGGTATGTCGGTACCGTGCAAACCAGTACGGTCTCCCCGTCGGAGGGATGTCGCACTTCGACCCCGAATCCGATCGCTTCGAGCAGCGCTCCGGCTTCGTCGACGGGCACGCGGACGCCGAGGAGCCCGTCAATTCTCGAGGACCGTACCTTTATCACTCGATCCTCCATCTCTTCGACGTGCGCATCGACGAAGCCGTCGACGATTTCGCCGCCGCCCAGCGCCGCGATTAGCCGTGCCGCCCTCGCCGCCGCCCAGACCTGACCGTCGTGATCGACGCCGCGCTCAAAGCGGTAGGACGCATCCGTCTGAAGTCCGAGCGCCCGCGCGGCCTTCCGGACGCTGGTGGGATCGAAGTAAGCACTCTCGATCAAGACGTTCGTCGTTTGGTCGGTGACCTCCGAATTCTCGCCGCCCATTACGCCGGCGATCGCGACGTCCCGTTCGCCGTCGGCGATCATGGTCGTGCCGGCCGGCAGAATGCGGTCCTTGCCGTCGAGCGTCCTGAAGGTGGATTCGCTCTCGGTGAGGCGGACGCGAATGGTTCGTCCGGCTAGCTCATCGAGGTCGAAGGCGTGTAGCGGCTGGCCGATTTCATGGAGGACGAAATTCGTCACGTCGACGACGTTGTTGCGCGGCCGGAGTCCGATAGCCGAAAGGCGACCCTTTAACCAGGCGGGTGATTCACCCACGGTGACCCCTCGAACGACCATTGCCACGTATCTCGGGCACGTTTGGGGGGATAGGATCTCGACCGTCACGCCGGCGGGCGCGACGTCGCCCGCGTCCGGAAGATCGATTTCCGGCGTGGTCAGTGTCGAGCCGGTCAACGCGGCAACGTCCCGCGCGACGCCCAGGTGGCTCGCGGCGTCGGGGCGATTCGGCGTAATGGAGACGTCCAGGATCGCGTCGGCGGCCTCGCGACCGATTTTCCGCAGGTGCTCGGCGAGGGGTTTTCCGACTTCGGCACTGTCCTCGAGCAGCATGATGCCGGTGTGGTCGTCGGAAAAACCGAGCTCGTCCTCGGCGCAAATCATCCCCTCGGAGACTTCGCCCCGCAGCCTGGATTTTCTGATCTCGACGGGTACCCGTTCTTCGGGTCGGTCCCGGCTTGGCAGCATCAACGTCGTGCCGATCGTCGCAACAGGCACCTTCCGGCCCGCCGCAACGTTCGGCGCCCCGCAGACGATCTGGACCGCTTCGCCGCCTCCGAGATCGACGTCGCAGAGCGTGAGTCGTTCCGCATTCGGATGCGGCCGCACGGCGAGGACGCGCCCGACGACGATGCCGTTCAGGTCGGAGCCGATCCGCTCGATCCCCTCCACCTCGAGTGCGCCCATCGTCAGCGTCTCCGCTACTTCCTCGGGGGATGCGTCGGTGGCGACGTATTCTCTCAACCAGTTATAGGAAATCTTCATGCCGTGAAGGTTCAGATACGCTCAAAACTGTTCCAGAAACCGAACGTCGTTCTCGTAGAAGACGCGGATGTCGTCGATGCCGTGTCGGAGCATCGCGATACGCTCGACCCCCATTCCGAAGGCATACCCCGTGAAACGTTCGGGATCGACGCCGACGGATTCGAACACGTTGGGATCGACCATCCCGCAGCCTAGAATCTCCAGCCAGCGTCCTTTGCCGGGCAGCGACTCGTCCGCCCACCAGACGTCGACCTCCGCACTCGGCTCCGTAAACGGGAAGTAGCTCGGTCGGAAACGCATCCGAACCTCTTCTCCAAACATCGCCTGGGCGAACACGTGAAGCACGTGTTTGAGATCGGCGAACGTCACGCCCTCGTCCACGTAGAGCCCTTCGACCTGATGGAACAAGCAGAAGGATTTGTACGAAATGGCTTCATTGCGGTAAACGCGGCCTGGAACGATCACGCGGTACGGAGGCCGCTCCGATTCCATCACCCGAATTTGCACGGGAGACGTGTGCGTCCGCAGGACGACGCCCCCGGCACCGTCCGGCCCCGGCGGTTCGAGGAAGAACGTGTCCTGCATGTCCCTCGCCGGATGATCGGGCGGAAAATTGAGTGCGGTGAAATTGTGCCAGTCGTCCTCGATCTCAGGTCCTTCGGCGACGGAAAACCCCATGCGTTCGAACACGCTCCTGATCTCTTCAAGCGTCTGCGTGATCGGGTGGATGGATCCGGAAGGGACTGCGCGACGACCCGGCAGCGTCAGGTCGACCGGCTGTTCACCGGCGTCGCCGGAGCCGTTGCGACTCGACTCGAACTCCGCGAGTCGCGATTCCGCGAACTGCCTCAGCTCGTTCAGCCGCCTGCCGAATTCCGGGCGGTCCTGCGGATCCACGTCTTTCAGCTGCTTGAACAGATCCGTGATGCGCCCGCTTTTTCGACCGAGGTACTTGATGCGGAACGCTTCGAGCGACTCTTCGGAGTCGATCGTTTCGTGCTGAATTTCCTGGCGAAGCTCTTCGACGTGCTCGAGCATATCGTTGCGCCTATTCGTACGTCGACCCCGCGTTCGTTCAGGGTCTGAGGTTCGAGGATATAAAAAATCCCGCCGGGCCTGCAAAGACAGGGGCGGGATCGAAGCGTCGAGCGCGCGGCTATCCAAACGACCTGCCGGCTACCCCCTGTTTACAGGAAGAAGGGACGCCGGTCGAAAAATCGATTTCGTCGTGCGCTCGGATTCATGGTGTACGGTCGTATGCCGCCGGCAGTCGAGCTCAGGACACGTGTTTTACGACCTGGCTGAACGTTTCGGGATGATGCACGGCGAGGTCGGCGAGGACCTTGCGGTTCAGTTCGACCTCGGACTTACGCAGCGAACCCATAAGGCGCGAATACGTCGTTCCGTTCAGGCGAGCGGCCGCGTTAATGCGCGCGATCCACAGACGCCGGAATTGGCGTTTGCGCTGGCGACGGTCCCGATACGAGAACTTGAGAGCTCGATCGACGGTGTTCTTCGCAACCGTGTACACTTTACTGCGGCTGCCGCGGTAGCCCTTGGCCATCTGAAGCAGCTTTTTGCGGCGGCGCCGTGAGGCAACTTTGTTCGTAGCGCGTGGCATAGATAGAGTCTCGTTCTAGACGACGTGGAGTGAAGGGGAGGGCCGTTCAGGTCCGGATCAACTGCTTGATACGCGCCTCGTCGGCCTTGTCGACCAGCGTTTTCTTCCGAAGGTTGCGCTTCCGCTTCTGCGATTTCTTCGTCAGAATATGGCTCGTGTACGCCTTCTTACGCAAGATCTTTCCCGTTGCGGTGACCTTAAAGCGTTTCTTGGCCCCGCTGTTACTCTTCATTTTGGGCATGAGAACGGTCTCGTCTCCTCTCGTATTTCGGAACGACCGCAGTCGTCCTCTGTCGCTGATTCGGCATTTGGTACAGACGAAAAAAAGAGGCGTTCCGCAAGATCGCCCCTTTTGCCGTCAAGGATTGACTAATTCTAAATGGTACCACGGGCATCGAAGAATCGCAAACGCGGCCATTGCTCCTCCGGGCATTGGATGCCGAATTTCCAATGAAAGAGACGTCAACAGTGATTCGTTCCGTACGCCGCACCGTGATGCGTAGGGGAATCCAACGGCTCGTTCGCGCCGGAGGCTCACTTCTTGTTTGGCGCCAGTATCGTCGTCATGCGACGACCTTCCATACGGGGCGGCTGATCGATCTTGGCGACGTCCTGCAGCTCCTCGATGAATCGCCGAAGGACGTCCATGCCCTGATCTTTGTAGATTATGTCTCGGCCGCGGAACTGAACCCACGCCTTTACCTTGTTGCCGTCCGAAAGGAAGTCCCGCGCATGCCGGGTCTTGAAGTCGAAGTCGTGGGTGTCGGTGTGCGGACGGAAGCGCACCTCCTTGAGTTGAACGTTAGCGGACTTCTTCCGCTGCTCCTTCTCCTTCTTTTGCTGCTCGTATCGGTACTTTCCGTAATCGATGATCTTGCAGACCGGCGGCTTGGCCGTCGGTGCGATCTCGACGAGATCCATCTGAAACTCGCGGGCCCGTTTCAAGGCTTCCTCGACCGGCACGACATCGTGTTCACCGTCCGGCTGGACGACACGCACTTGCGGTGCCTGGATCTCTTCGTTGACGCGTGTCTTGTCTGCGATAGCGCTTCGTAATTTGATTGAACATCCAACGTATTCGAACGGCGCGAATGGGAATCGCGCCAACTACGTCTCACGCACCGATTGGACGGAAGGTTTCCGACGACGGCTCTGCCCCTACTCTCCAAGCCGTTCGGCGATTTCTTCCCGAACGCGCGCGGCGAATTTCTCGACCGAAACGGTGTCCTGTTCGCCGGCGCCGTGACGACGTACCGAGACGGTCTCGTTGTCTTTTTCGCGGGCGCCGCAGATCAGCATATACGGCACCTTTTGCACCTCGGCCGCGCGGATCTTGTAGCCGACTTTTTCATTGCGCCGATCTACGTCGACACGGAGATCACGGTCTCGCAGGCGCTTCGCCACCGACTCAGCATACTCGTAGAAATCCTCTCCCACCGGAATGACGACGACCTGAACCGGCGCCAGCCAAGTGGGGAAATTGCCTCCACAGTGCTCGATCAAGACGCCGATGAATCGCTCGAGCGAACCGAACGGTGCACGGTGGATCATCACCGGACGATGCCGATCGTCGTCCGCCCCGACGTACGTCAGGTCGAACCGCTCGGGGAGATTGTAGTCGAGCTGTACGGTGCCCAGCTGCCATTCGCGGCCGAGCGCGTCCTTGACCATGAAATCCAATTTCGGACCGTAAAAGGCCGCCTCGCCCCGCACTTCGACGGCGTCGAGCCCGATCTCGGCGGCGGCTTCACGGATCGCCTGCTCGGCCTGATCCCACTTCTCGTCGTCGCCCTGGTACTTTTCCTTGTCCTCCGGGTCGCGCAGGGAAATCTGCGCCTTAAAATCGCGGAAGTCGAGCGCGCCGAGCACCTTCAGCGTCAATTCGATGACGTTCTTGAATTCGTCCTTGACCTGCTCATCGGTGCAGAAGATGTGAGCGTCGTCCTGTGTAAAGCCGCGCACGCGGGTCAATCCACCCAGCTCGCCGGACTGCTCGTACCGGTACACGGTTCCAAACTCGGCGTAACGCACCGGGAGATCCCGGTAGGAATGAAGCTTGTCCGCATAGATTTCGATGTGATGCGGGCAGTTCATGGGCCTGAGCAGGAAGCCCTCTTCGCTCTCCCCGTCCTCGCCGTTTTCGCCGTGTTCGCCGTGTTCGCCGTGTTCGAGCATCGGCGGAAACTGGCTCTCGCGGTAGTACGGATAGTGCCCGCTGGTGCGGTAGAGCTCCAGCCGACCGATATGCGGCGTCACGACGGGTTGATAACCGCTCTTGATCTGCTCTTTCTTGAGGAAGTTCGCCAGCGTGTCGCGCAACAGGGCGCCTTTAGGCAGCCACATCGGAAGGCCGGGACCCACTCTCCGGCTGAACGTGAACAACTCGAGCTCGCGGCCGAGCCTGCGGTGATCGCGTTCTTTCGCCAGCCGCAGCCGCTCGAGATGCTCGTCGAGCATGCTCTTCTTCGGAAAACTGACGCCGTAGATTCGCGTGAGCTGTTTCCGATCCTCCCGCCCGCGCCAATAGGCACCGGCGACGTTCAGCAACTTCGGATACTTGATCGCGCCGGTCGACGGAATGTGCGGCCCGCGGCACAGATCGATGAAGCCTCCTTGTTGATAGAACGTGATGGTGCCGTCTTCGAGCTCATCGATGAGCTCTAGCTTGTATTCGTCGTCCTTTTCCCGGAAATGCGCCAGCGCGTCCTGCTTTGAAACCGATCGCCGCTCATAGGCCACGTCGCGCCGGGCGAACGCCGACATCTTCCGTTCAATCTCCTCGAGGTCGTCGGTACCGAGCTTACGCTCGCCCAGGTCGACGTCGTAATAGAAGCCCTGCTCGATGGGCGGCCCGATTCCGAACTTGACGCCGGGGTACAGCGATTCGAGCGCCTCGGCCATGAGGTGTGCGGTGGAGTGCCAGAAGGTGGATCGGCCCTCCGGATCGTCCCACGTCAGGATCTGGATTCGAGCGTCCTCCTCGATCGGCCGCGTGAGGTCTCGGACCTGGCCGTCGACCTTGACGGCCAGCGCTTGCCGCGCGAGGCCGCCAGAGACGTCTTTCGCCACGTCGAGTCCCGTAACGCCGGCGTGGTAGGTACGGGTGGATCCGTCCGGGAACGTTATCTCGATTTTCTCGGCAACCATGGATGGCGTCTGCGGCTTAGACGGGCTTGAATATTCGGACTTAAAAAAGAACGCCCCGTCGATTGTCCGAAGGGGCGTCCGCAGCGTCAGGTGATCTCGTCCGGGTTACGTGATCATGCCCTGCAAGGTGGGTCCTAGTGGATTC
>CAZMXY010000168.1:0-8216 GCA_964570345.1 uncultured Rhodothermales bacterium
CGACTGTTTCCGCCACGCCGAGCTGCGCAAGCCGTAGCCGCCGGCACCCGTGCGCCTCAGCAGATCCGCGGCAGCGGGTCGCCGACCAGCATGTCGACGATGCGCGTCCCGCCGTAGTCGCTCACACAGAGGACGGCTCCGGCCGGCTCGTCGCGAATCTCGCCAATGACGACGGCCTCCTCGCCGCCCGGAGCGCCCCGCAATGCGTCGAGCGCGTGGTCCGTGTCTGCCGCGGCCACTACGGCGAGGAACTGGCCTTCGTTGGCGATGTGCAGGGGGTCCAGTCCGAGTATCTCGCATGCCCCCCGCACCTGCGGCCGGAGAGGGATCCTCTCTTCGAGCAGGCGCACGCCGAGCCGGGTCTCGCGCGCGAGCTCGTTGAGCGCCGACGCCACGCCCCCGCGGGTCGGGTCACGCATCCACCGAACGCTCGCGGGCACGGCATCCAACAACGCCGCCACCATCGGCGTCACCGGCCGCGTATCGGATTCGAGATCGGCTTCGAGGTCGAGATCGCCGCGCGCGAGCAGGATCGTAACGCCGTGGTCGCCGATCGGCCCGGATAGGAGGATCTGATCGCCCGGGCGCACAGTCGACGCGTTCAACGCCGCCCGCTCGTCCATCAGCCCGAAACCCGCCGTCGTCACGTAGAGCCCGTCGGCCTTGCCGTGCTCGACGACCTTCGTGTCGCCGCCGACGACGTCGACGCCAGCCCGTCGGGCCGCCGCCGCCATCGCGTCCACCTCCGCCTTGAGGACGTCGACGGGCAATCCCGCTTCGACGATCAGCGTCGCGAGCAGGGCCGCAGGACGAGCACCCGCGACCGCCAGGTCGTTGATCGTTCCGTTCACCGCCAGCTCTCCGATCGAGCCTCCGGGAAATCGCAGCGGATTGACGACGAAGCTGTCGGCCGTCAGAGCCATCCGCACGCCGCCGAGATCAAGGACGGCCGAGTCGTCGAGTCGCGCGAGAACGTCGTTCTTCAGAATCGGCGCAATGAGGCCTTCGATCAGCCGTCGCGTCGCCTTGCCGCCGGCTCCGTGCGACATCTCGATCTGTGGATCCGAAAACCGGATCGCGTGGCCGTTTCGTCGAGGTTCGGCAGCCGTCTGCATCGCGTCGGACATGCTCGGTGCGGTTAGGCGTTCGTGAGGACGTTCAACTCCTCGATTCGATGCGCATACTGGTAATGCGCCGCGCACGCACCTTCCGATGACACCATGAGGGCGCCGATCGGATGCTCCGGCGTGCACTCGCGGCCGAACAGTTTGCACTGCGACGGCTTCAGCACACCTTTCAACACTTCGCCGCACTGCGCCGCCTTGGGATCCGTCACGCGAACGCCCGGTACGCTGAAGCGCTTCTCGGAGTCCCATTCGGCGTAGGCGGGGGCAATCTTCAAGGCCGACTGCGAAATGAAGCCGAGTCCCCTCCATTCGAAATACGGCCGCAGCTCGAAGACGTCGGCCATCGCTCGCAGGGCGGGCACGTTTCCTTCCCATGGTACGACGCGCCCGTACTGGTTCTCGACCACGGCCTTTCCCGCGTTGAGCTGCCGAAGGATCATCACGATCGACTGCAGCAGGTCGAGCGGCTCGAACCCCGAGACGACGACCGGCTTTCCGCAGTCGCTCGCGATGAATTCATACGGGCGGCAGCCGATGACCGTCGACACGTGGCCCGGACCGATGAACGCGTCGAGCCGCATGTCGGGCGACTCGAGAATCGCCTTGATCGCCGGGATGATCGTGACGTGATTGCAGAAGACGCTGAAATTCTTCACGCCGCGCTCCTTCGCGAGCCGCAGCGTAAGCGCCGTGGACGGCGCGGTCGTCTCGAATCCGATCGCGAAGAAGTACACCTCACGCTCGGGATTCATTTGCGCCACCTTCAGCGCATCCAGCGGGGAGTAGACCATGCGGACGTCCATGCCGCGCGCTTTGAATTCGAGCGGCGTCCCCTTCGAGCCGGGCACGCGCATCATGTCGCCGAAGGCCGTGAAGACCGCGTTCGACTGCTCGGCGATCATGAGACCGTCGTCGATGCGTCCCATCGGAAGCACGCATACCGGACATCCCGGCCCATGCACGAGCTCTACGTTCTCCGGAAGCAGGTCCTTCAAACCGTGTCGGTAGATCGAATGCGTATGGCCGCCGCAGACCTCCATGATGCGATAATGATGGTCGGGATCCGCCAGCTTGCGGATCTCCCGCGCCGCACCTTTTATGAGCCCTCCGTCCCGAAATTCGTCGACGTATTTCATGATCGTTCCCCTCCGGAGCCGTAGCCGCGCCATTCTTCCAGCGCGGCGTCTTCTTCTCCAAGCATTCCGAGCAGCCGAATCTGCTCCTCCGCCTGCTCCGTGCTGATTTTGCTCATGGCAAAGCCGACGTGGATCAGAACCCAGTCGCCCTCCTCCAGCGATTCCTCGGTCAACAGATCTACGTTGACGCGCCGACGCACGTTCGCTACTTCGACGGTCGCGAATTGACGGTCTTCATCGAAGGACTGAATCCGTCCCGGTATGGCCAGACACATAAGAGTCGTCCCCTACATTCTTCGCATTTTCAGATATCTGCGTAGCTCCGGAAAGGAAGTCGTCAGTGCCGCACCCAGTACCACCAGCGGAACCGCCGCCAGGACATATTTGATTAGACGCCCCATGGCTCCCTCACGTTAAGATAGTTGAGTTTCGTCAAGTGCGAACGTATCCGCGGCCATCGCTTGATCGCGAATCCGTTGCACGAGGTCTTCGATCATGGATATCGCCACGGGGATCGCCGCACGAACCGGCTCGCTGAGCCCTATCGTCCCGTCGCTGGACGCCAGCGTCGCAGGCTCACATCCGACGACGTAGATCGCCCCGCCAAACCCGCCGAATGCGTCCAGTATGCCCAACACCGTCTGGGGCGTCATGCCGTGCCCTCCGACGACGGATCGACCGGCTTCCACCGCGTCGATTTCCGGATCGAGCAGGTAGACGGTTCCCGGTTCACCGCCCCGATGAGCCGTGTCCACGAGGATGACCACGTCAAAACCGTCCAACATCGCGAAAGCCAGATCGTAGCTGCGGATTCCGAAATCCGTAACGACGACGCCGTCCAACGCCGACTGCTTCGCCATCTCTTCCGATACGAAGACGCCGAACGCATCATCGCCATGAAATATGTTGCCTACGCCGGCTACGAGGATGCGTTTTTCAGCTTTCATGTCGTTCTTCCTCCACGGGCTCCACTTCGTCAATCGTGTAAAAGAACCGGTGTCCCGGCTGCCTCATTAATCCCAGGTCCCTTCCAGGATCGTCGTCGAATACGAGGGCCAGGTAGATCCGTCCGTCAAAATCCTGTTCGATGGATTCGATCTCCGCCGAACGCCCGGTGAGGGCGGCGTCCATCACGTCGGATCGACCCTTCGGGCGAATTCGCACGCGATCGCCTACTTCGAGACGTCGTCCCCTGGCGTCCGCAAATCGAGGCGCTTCTTCCTCGGCCAGAGAGCGCAAGTCGCGGAAGGTACCGTGCATGCCCATCAAATCATCCTGCTCAAGGCGCTCCGTTCGATGTAGAATCTTCCTTGCGAACTCGTCTACGCTGCGCATTTCGTCCTTCTCTTCGTCGGTCATCGTCATGATGCGCAGCGTAAGTATTTCGTCGATTTCGGTGCCGTCGAACAAGTCGCCCGCGCTTTCCGGGGCGATTTCCGGGTAGTCGTACAGGATGATGGGAGACGACAGGATCGTGTCGGCGCGGTCGCGGTCTCCGACGAGAACGGGCCACGTGCCGTCGTTGGTGCACACCGTCACGGCCTCCGCATGCTCCGCGGGCGGGTCCGTGAGGGAGAAAAATCGTCCGCCCTCCACGTGGAGAATCGTGTGCGTAGAGGCCATCGTATGCAGCATGAGCGTGTCTTCGTCGGCGCCGGCGTCGTCCGAACACGGGCTCTCGTTCGTAATTTCGACGCTGACTTTGAACAATGCGTCGCTCAGCGGTTCGATCGCCATGGTAACGCGTCCCTCGATCTGCTCGCGTCGCCGCTCGATCGTTCCGCGGAGGACGTGCCTTTCTTTCAACTCCTCCCGTTCTACGCCATCCGGAAACGCGAACGCATGCACGAAGCGGTGGGGCTCGGCCGCGGACGTGATCGGGAGTAACACCGACCTCTCGAGGACCTCCTGCCACGTCAGATGAGCGGTTCCGTCGACGTCCAGACGCTCGACGGGCTCACGCTCGGCGTCGAACACCTGCCGCCGTATCGGCTGGAGAAAACGCACGCCGATCTCGAGTTTCGCCTCGCCTGTCGGACCGTCCTTCGCCTCGAATACGCACTCCGTCGTCATCGTGCATCGCTCCTTCCCGCCTTGCAGCCGGCTGTACGCTCGAGGGTAGATCCGGCCGAACGTAAATCGGCGGCGATTTTTGATCGATGACGGGCGATACGGGTACAGAATGTGCCCCTCGTACAGCACCGTATTCACGATCCCGTCGACGACTCGCGTGTTCATGCGGCCACCTCCGGCTCCTCAACGTCCGCCAGCAGGCGAGAGACGGCCTCGTCCCACGTGGCGACGCCGCTGCGGCGTTTGAAGGCATAGAGCCGATCGAGGACCTCGCGATCGAGCATTATCCAGGAGCGGCCCGGGTAGTGCTGATCCAGAAGCGACTGCCACTGCGCGACGGGCATGCGAAAACGAGCCTCCTTCTCCCAGGAAATCCGCTGAATCATGATGCGACCGTCCCGTTCGTAAAATACCGTGCCGCTGAACAGAAAGATCAGCGGTATCTCGCCTTCGTCGAGTCCGTAGAAATACTTGGTCGACGCGACGTTGAGATCGAACGTGCACGCGACCGGGAGGGCGACGGTCGTCCTCCCGCGGAACGAAGGCACGTTGACGCCCGCGTGCGTCCAGAACGTGTCGTGCAGCGTGCGGCCCCACTCGGCCGGCATGCCGAACAGCTCCCGCAGTCGCTCCTTCTCCGCCGCACTGTAGGCCCTGCGCACCGATTCGATGCGTATCTGCACCTGCAGAATGACGGACTGGATGAACTCGTCCTCCGGCGTGTTCTCGAGGGCAAGCTCGAACGTAAGCAGCGGCGTCATGCCTCTCTCGGCGTGGGATGCGCCGACTATGGAGAATGTCAGGTCGGGCATACTCTTCTCCTGGGCGTGCTCTTTGTTATTCGTGCTGCGCGACTATTCATGATGCGCGTTCGCGCCGTTCAGAGTGTGCGTTCGCGCCTATCACGCACGTTCGCGCCTATCACGCACGTTCGCGCCTATCACCCGCGTGGGCTCCGATCGTGCGTGCGCCGTCTAGCGAGCGCGCGCCCGGAGGCGTTTAAAAAATGCATCCATCGCTTCGCGGACCTCCTGACCGCCCGAAAGTCCGCGCCAGTGTTTGCGAATCAGCCCCGTAAGCTCGTAGCACAAATCGATCGGGGCGACAAAGCACTCCGCCTCCTCTTCGAGCCGATTAACGAGCAGGGCCTCGACATCGGGCTCGAGCGTCGCCAACTCCTCGTTTTCCGCGAGTAGTGAGCTCCATTCATCGAGCGGAAGCAGCGACTCGGTCATCCCGGCCGGACTCGGATACAGGGCTTTCACGCCGTCATCCCGTGCGTTTCGTACGAAGAAAGCGAGGTCGATCGGCACCGCCAACTGATCCCACTGCGCGTTCGACATCGTGAATTCACGGAGCCGTCGAGGATCTCGAGGTATGAGCTTGTAGCGACCATCCACGACGCTCTGAAATCGCAGCGCGCACGGCTCGCACGCACAGACGATCTCACGGCGCGCGGTCTCGAGCAGATGTCGGTGCGCAACACCGATGGGTTGACTGCACAGCTCGCACACGTCTCGGCTCGGCTTGTCTACGGCCTCCGTGCGTTTCGCGAAATCGCGAAGCCTCGAAAAAGCGCCGGGCATGGTGAGAGAATCCATCACGAGATCGGGCGCTCAAGATGGCGGGATGTTCGGCATGTCGGGATGGATGGGATTCCGCGCATCGGCTTCAATCGCGGTCGAATCTCTGGCCGTCCTGTAAGGCCCCGGTCCTCCACGACCCGGCTCATTCCCTTTTCGAGTCCTCATCTCCTCCCCCTTGCTCGTGCCGGCCACGTGGATCGGCTGGGGCGGGTTGCTTTCGGTCATTCTCTTATCCTCCTGGCGTGTGTCATTAGGGTACCTGTACGCCCTCAATGGGAAACGGGCAATCCTCCCACGTCACCACCTCCGACATGGGGATGAACTCCAACGTCTCGCCGCCGCCCTCCGCGGCCTGCTCCGTACGCTCTATGACGTCGATGCGGAGAACGTCCGGCGCGGCCGAATGGACCGCCTCCTCGATGGCGTATTTCAACGTGGCCGCTGAGGATGGGCACCCGTTGCAACTGCCGTGCAGGCTGAGCCGCACCGTGCCGTCGTCGACCACCCCGAGCAGCTCCACGTCTCCGCCGTGTGACTGCAAGTACGGCCGGACGCTCTCGAGCGCTTGTTCCACTCGAGCGTCGCGAGACCGCGGGTGAAGCCCGTGCAGCAGCAAGACGCTGCCGACGAGTTCGTCTCGTGAGACGTCGTCGACGGCCTTCTGCCCCCCGCCGGCGTAGGCGGCCTCGAGCAGTCGTTCCAGCGTCGCTCCGTACATCTCAAGCAGCACGTCCAGAAGCTCGCGTACCTGCTCCAACGTCCCGGCGTTCGCCGACGCCTCGATCTCCGAGATCAGGGTTTCGATGCGGCCCACTCTGTCCGGCAGGTCGTTCATCGTCTTATTCCGCGTTGCCGAACATGGGTGAGTGTCTGACCTCGAGCTCCTTTCCCTCGCCCAGATACATGTGGACGCCGCACGGCAGGCACGGATCGAAGCTCCGGACCGTTCGCATGATGTCGATGCCCTTGAAGTTTTCCGGACCGTTCTCCTCGAAAATCGGGGACCCCTGCACGGCGTCCTCGTAAGGGCCCGGCGTGCCGTAGACGTCGCGTGGATTCGCGTTCCACGGGGTCGGCGGATATGGATGATAATTCGCTATCTTCTTGTCACGGATCACGAGATGATGCGAGAGCACGCCACGTACCGCCTCGTGAAATCCGCAGCCGATCGCCTCGTCCGGCACCTCGAAATCCGTAAACGTCCGCGTGCGGCCGGCATAGACGTCCTTCATGGCCTGCTCGACGAAATACAGGGCCGCCGCGGCGGAATAGGCCTGGAAATACGTGCGAGCCCGGTCGCGCTCGATCGCGTTGCTCCACCGAGGGATCTTCCATTCGAACTCCGTCTCGGGTTTGAGGGCGGTCTTCGGCAGCCTGATCTTCACGCTCTGCCCCGTGGACTTGACATAGCCGATGTCGACCTTCCCGGCCAGCGCCGTCGTCCACAGACGAGCGATCGCCCCGCCGCCGGTGTCCAGGGCGAGATGGTCGCCCGTCCGTTCGTCGTACCATCTCGGCGACATCACCCAGGTATAGTTATTGTCGAAATCGCGCTTCTGCGGTTTCGGGATGGTCGTTTGATTCCACGGATGCCGAGGATCGATCGGATTTCCAAGCGGATCTTCCTTCACGAACATCTCGCCGTTATCGGCCCAGTCCTCGTAATACGAGCTGCCGAGGAGAATGCGGATTCCCAGATTGACGTCGACGAGATTCGTCGTGACGAGCTCGCCGTCGATGACGATGCCGGGCGTCACGAACATCTCGTTCCCCCAGTCATTCATCGTCCGGTATCTGTAGTCGCAATGCTCCGGATTGTTGAACGAGCCCCAACAGCCCAGCAGAATGCGCCGCCGGCCGACTTCTTCGTAGCCCGGCAGTGCCTCGTAGAAAAAGTCGAAGAGGTCGTCGTGCAGCGGCACGCACTTCTTCATGAACTCACAGTATTTCGTGAGGCGAACGAGGTAATCCGTAAAGACCTGAATCGACGGCACCGTACCGACCCCGCCCGGATACAGGGTCGACGGATGTACGTGGCGCCCTTCCATGAGCGAGAACATCTCGCGGGTGTATCGGCTCACCTGGAGCGTTTCACGGTAAAACTCGCCCTCGAACGGATTCAGGGCCGTCATGATGTCCGCGATCGTCCGATACCCGTGGTGTTCCGCCCCGGGAGCCGCCGTCTGCTTCGCCTTCTCCCAGACGCCGGGATTCGTCTCACGCACCATTCTCTCGCAGAAATCGACGCCGACGAGATTGTCCTGGAAGATGTTGTGGTCGAACATGTACTCGGC
>CAZMXY010000169.1:0-8153 GCA_964570345.1 uncultured Rhodothermales bacterium
CGCACCCGAAATCCCGGACGATGTCCCACCCGACGGCCCGTCCCCCACGTCCCCACGTCCCACCCATCCCCCCGTCCCCGTTCCCCCGTTCCCCCGTCGCTCAAACCGTCATCACGGCCACGCCCACGTCTTCGAGCTGTCGCAACATGGCCTCGGGAGCGCCGGTGTCGGTGATGAGCTTGTCGATCTTGTCGATGCCGCAGATGCGGCTGAAGCCCCTCAATCCGAACTTTGACGAATCGGTGACCACGATGACTTGTTGTGCCGCTTCGATCATGACGCCGTTCAGATGGGCCTCATACGGGTTCGTGGTCGTCAATCCGTGGCTCACGTCGAAGCCGTCAACTCCGAGAAACAATTTGCGGCACGCGTGGGCCAGCATGATGTCCTCGGCGTACGGACCGACGACGGACGTAGACGTGTGGCGCACGACGCCACCCAGCATGATGATCTCGACTTCGGGCAGCGGAAGCAGCTCCATGGCGACGTTCATGGCCGACGTGACCACCGTGAGATTGCTCCTGTCGCGCAGGTGACTCGCCACGGCATGAACCGTCGTGCCCGAAGCAAAAATCAGGAAGTCGTTGTCCTCCACGAGGTCGGATGCCGCCTTACCGATCCGTCGCTTTTCCTCGGCATGCTGCTTGGCCTTTTCCTGCACGGGGCGATCGTAAACGAGATGATTGGTCGGATTCGCGCCGCCGTGCGTCCGGTACAGTAGATTTCGATCCTCTAACATCCGAAGATCGCGCCGAATGGTCACTTCCGAGACTTCGAGGGCCGCGCTGAGTCCGGAAACGGTGACGTAGCCCTGCCCCTTCAGACGTTCGAGAATGAAATTGTGTCGCTCGGCCGGACTTTGCATGGACCTGTCTTCGTATGGTTCGATCCTCGAGCAGGGCTCGTGAATTCTGATAATACGGAATTTACAAAACGATCATATCCGATCATAGATCATGATCGAATCCGTTCTTTTCTAAACAAAAGCGCGATTTTTTCTTGACGCTCCGTGTTCGAAGTCCTATCCTCCCTTTGTCTGGTTCAGGAACGATCACGCTTGCGCCTCGGATGACAGTCTGCCGTTGGATCTCGCCTGCCCTCCGCCTTTCTGCACGTCGCCTCGCCGCGTTACTCCTTGTCGTCGTGACGGCCGGCGCGACGTCGACGGCAGCGGTGGGCCAGGCCGGCAAAGTCGCGGGACGCGTAACGGACGCGAATACGAACGAACCCCTCCCCGGGGCGACCGTCCGGATCGAGAACACTACGCTCGGCGCCGCCGCGGGCGCCGACGGATACTACACGATCATCAACGTCAAGCCGGGCGAATACGTGGTCCTCGTCTCGATGATCGGTTATGCGACGACACGCGTCGAGAACGTCGAGGTTTCGCTCGATCGCACGACGCGCATCGACGTCGAGCTGCAGGAGCAAGTATTCGAGGGTGAGGAGATCGTCGTGGAGGCCAGGCGGCCGCTCATCGAGGTGGACCGCACGACGTCGGCCTCGTACATGAGCTCCGAATCGATCGCGAACCTGCCCGTGCAGGAGATTCAGGACCTCCTCCAGCTGCAGCCGGGCGTCTCCTACGACGCCGCCGGACGGCTTCACCTGCGGGGCGGCCGCTTCGGGGAGGTGGCCTACATGGTCGACGGCATTCCCGTGACCGACCAGTTCAGCGGCGGCAGCAAGATCGAAATCGAGAACAGCTGGATACAAGAACTTCAGGTCATCAGCGGCACGTTCAACGCCGAATACGGGCAGGCCCAGTCCGGCGTGATCAACGTGGTGACCAAGGAAGGCGACCAGCAGGACTTCGCTGGAAGCGCCTCGTTCTATGCGGGCTCGTACCTGGCCGCCGACGAGGACGTCTTTCTAAACGCAGGCTCGGTAGCGCCGAGCCAGTATAACGGCGAGCTCAGTCTGGGCGGCCCGCTGCCGCTGCTGCCGAATGGATCCTTCTTTGTCAACGGCCGCTATTTTCGGTCCGACGGATGGCTCTTCGGCGAGCGTCGGATTCGCATCGAGGACACCGTTCCGATTCAGGCCTTCATCCAAGAGGCGCAGCAGCAGGCGAGCGACCGGGAGACGCTGATCGGCATCGAAGTGCCCGACTCGCTGCAGACGGGCGACGGCGCCCTGGTGCCGATGAATCCACGAGAGAAAATCTCCGTGCACGGCAGCATCTCGACACGGCCCGCAAGGAATCTCAAGCTTGGCTATTCAGTCTTCTTGAACGACCAGGAACGAAAATCCTACTCCGACAGCCGTCGTTTTGCGCCCGATGGACAGGCGACGGCATTCGAGCGGAGCCACAATCACATCCTCTCCTTCACGCACACGGTCACGCCGGCTACGTTCTATCGCCTCGCTTTCTCGTATCAGAACACGAAGCATGAAAGCTTTCTCTTCGAAAACCCGCTCGATCCGAGATATCAAGGGGGCGCGTATTCCGCCGAAGGATTCCTGTTCGGAGGTACGAGCAACGGACACCCGCGATTACGCCAGGACACGTACCTGGGAAAGCTCGATCTCACGAGTCAGGTCAATCGCTTCCATCTGGTAAAGCTCGGGGTGGAAGCCCGCCGGCACACGATCGAGAACCAGAATCTATCCACGATCTCGGACGGTCCCGTCTACGAAGCGCCGAATCTGCGCATTCCGCCGCGCAATACGTTCGGAAACGACCTCTACACGCAGAATCCGTTTGAATTCGCTGCCTTCGTGCAGGACAAGGTCGAGATCGACGAGATCATCCTGAACGCGGGGCTGCGGTTCGATCATTGGAATCCGAATGCCCAACTGCCGGCGGACCTCGAGGCCACGACCGATCCCAACGATGGGATTCGTCTGGCGACGGAGCTGGAGGATTCCGAGTCGAGCAGTCAGCTCAGCCCTCGCGTCGGTCTCGCCTTCCCGATCTCGGACGGCGGCGTACTGCACGTTTCGTACGGCCATTTTTTCCAGATCCCGCGCTTCTCCTACGTCTTCACCAACTCGGAATTCGAGGTGCGCCTGGGCGATCTCGAGACGATCATGGGCAACGCGAACCTGAAGCCCGAGAAGACCGTGGCGTACGAGGTCGGCCTGCAGCAAGCGATCACACAGGATTGGAAGGTCGAGCTCACGGTCTATTACAAGGACATCAAGAACCTACTCGGGCAAGAGATCATCACGACGCGCGACAAAAAGATCTACGCCCGCTACATCAATCGGGATTACGGAAATACACGGGGATTCGTCCTTTCCCTGATCAGACAGTATCTGGGAAATTTCGGAGCTACGGTCGACTACACGTTCCAGATCGCGCGAGGGAATGCCTCCGATCCGAACGCGGTCTTCTTCGACCACCAGAGTAATCCTCCGCGCGAGAGCGAAAAGCAGGTTCTGCCACTCGACTGGGATCAGCGCCATGCGGTCAGCGGCACCGTGATCATGGGCAATCCCGGCGACTGGACGCTCAGTCTGATCGGGCGATTCCAGACGGGGCAGCCGTATACCCCGTCGAACCCCGGAAGTGCGCTGGCGGAACAATTTGAAAACAGTGAGCGGAAGCCGACGCAGCTGAACCTCGACGTCAATTTCAACAAACGCTTTCGGATCGCCGGCCAGGGCGTGAAACTCTTCGTCCGAGCCTACAACGTGCTCGACCGCCTCAACGCCCAACAGGTGTACACGAGCACGGGCAACCCGCGGCACCCGTTCCGCACGATCGGAGAGACCGAGGTCCTGCTGCAGAATCCGAATTTCAGCCTACACGAGATCGACTTGCGGCCGGATTTCTATGCCGAGCCGCGTCGCGTGATCGCAGGAATTGAACTCAACTTCTAGGACGTGAGAGGGATTGCGAACACGATTACGACTATGAGAGCGTTTGCAGCCGTGCTCGTCGTGCTCCTGCTATCGGCGGACGCATTACCGGCCGTCGCGCAGAGGCGCCCCGACGCCGGTCGCGACCAGCGTCGCACGGGCATCCACGACGGCAACCTGGTTTACACGCGCTATTCCAACTTCGGCAATCTGGGCTCGCGATTCGAGCCGCCCAAAATGGAATGGCCGAAGGGCTCCGGCACGTGGTACGGATTCGAGTTCATCATGATGGTGGGGGCCGAAGTAATTGACGCACAGAACGACATCACGCGCATCGTCAGCGAGAACTACACGAATCCGGGATCCTTCGACATCAGCCCGGACGGCTCGCACACGTACGGATGGGAGCCTCTGGCCGGCTACTTCAATCCCGGGCCGGGGAACGATCTCGAATATCCCGCGATGAGCCACCTCACGTCCACGTGGCCCGACAGCTGGCCGTACGATTACCCGGGTGACCCGGGGTCGAGAGACGGTAGGTGGAACGGCGAGTTCGGCGCCTTTACACGGGCCGATCAAGAGAGCTATTACGTGATGGACGATCGCAATAACGATGAATTCGACTATTACCCGTTCGTCGGCTCCGCGCAGGATTCGGCCGACTATCCAACCGGCCTGCGGGGCCTCGGTCTCGAGGTGGGGGTACGGGGCTATCAGTGGGTGAACGTCCAGGCAGAGGACATCCTGATCGTCCGATACGACATCAAAAACGTGAGCGACAAAGACCTGTCGCGCGTGGTCTTCGGCATGTACGTCGATCCGGCCATCGGCGGAGAGGGCGATTCCGTCGACGACTTCGCCGACTTCGAGCAGGTAGACGACATCGTCTACATGTGGGATCGCGACGGGATCGACAACCGGGGGCGGCCCGGGGTCGGCTATTTCGGATTTGCATTTCTGGAGAGTCCGGGCGATCCGCTGGACGACATAGATAGCGATCAGAACGGAATCATCGACGAGCGGCAGGACAACCCACGCGGCGAGTTGATCACGGGCCGAGAGGCCATCGCGGCGCACGTGGCTTCACAGTACGACCTGGCCGATTTCGAGAACTTTTTCGGCCCGCTCGAGCTCAGGCCCGCCTATCAAAGCGGCGTCTGGTGGACGGGAGACGAAGACCTGGACTGGGTCGCGTTCGAAGACGTCAACGGCAACGGTGAGAGGGATCCGGACGAGTTCATTCTCGACGACACGGGATCGGACGGCCTAGGTCCCGAAGACGAAGATTATCCGGGTCCGGACAGCGACGGCACGGAGGACAACGGCATGCCCGATCACGGGGAGCCGAATTTTGGCGAGACGGATAACGACGAATCCGACCAGATCGGCCTGACGAGCTTCCAGCTGCGTCCGGCCGGAAACGTGAGCGACGATGCACGGACGTGGCGCGAGATGGAGCCGGGCCGGTTCGGCGGCGAAATGCCGAGCAATCTCGCGTTCATCTATGGTTCCGGATATTTCGAGCTGCCACGCGAGGAAACGCGCAAATTTGCGATCGCGAACCTGTTCGGGCGGGACTTCGACGACATTCTGCGCAACAAGCGCACAATGCAGCGCATCTATGACGCGGACTATTCTTTTGCCAGGCCGCCGAATAAGCCGACATTGACCGCCGTGCCGGGCGATCGCAAGGCGACGTTAATGTGGGACAACAGAGCCGAGTTTTCGCGGGATCCGATCTATGGCCGCGACTTCGAGGGTTATCTCATCTACCGGTCGACGGATCCGTCGTTCAATACGATCAAGACGATCAGCGACGCCTTCGGCAATCCCACGCTGTGGAAGCCCGTCGCACAGTTCGACCTCGACAACGGACTCCAGGGTCCTCATCCGATCCAGATCGGGGAGTCGGGGGCCGTCGTGAACGTCGGCTCGGATACCGGCCTTCGGTACTTCTACGTGGATGAAGGACTGGACAACGGACGGACGTACTACTATGCCGTCGTTTCGTACGACAAAGGGTACGACGTCGACTTTTTCGAGCGGGGGTTGAGCGAGAACGATCACCTCACGCCGATCGCGCCGACGGAGAGTGCGAAGATCATCCAGACCGATCTCGTCGGCAACGTCACGTTTCTCGATCAGAACACGGCGGCGATCGTGCCGAATGCTCCCAGTGCCGGATTCGTCTCGGGCGACGTCGAAGGCGAGGTCCGGCACGAAGGGCCTGGAACCGGCGAAATCGAGATTGAGGTGGTCGTGCCCGATAGTATGCGGCAGGGGGCGTCGTACGCCATCACGTTTACGGACACGACGCGCTCGCTCCTAACGAAGGGCATCCGAATCGAGGAGTCGACGACCGGTCGGGTGCTCTACGAGGCGGCGGAGTTGGACAGCCTCGATCTCGTGACGCAAATCCGCGAAGGGATGCGATTCAACGTTTACTCGCCTTTAGAGGCCGCTCCGGTCATGCACGGTTGGAAAGAGGGCGAAACGAACGTCCGCGCCACCGTCGATCTCGTGACGTCGGGACGCAGCGTCGCCCTTCCGGAAGACGTCGAGATTCGCGTCAGAGAGCCCGGCGCCGACACCAGTTTCGTGCAGTTCGACTTCGAAACCGGCACGCCGGTCAACTTCGAAGTGTGGAGCACGACGACCGGCCAACAATTCGAATTCCTGTTCGAGGAAGAAGGCGAGCCCGACGGCCTGCTCGGACCCGGCGACGTGGTCACGACGGTCTTCGACATTAGCGGCTTCCGGTTCAACCTGGGCTGGCGATTCACGTTCGGCGCGCCGCAGGGTGAGGAGACGGTAATGCCGGAAAGCGGAGACGTGTACGCGCTCGACGTCTCGAAGCCCTTCTCCTCGCTAGACCGGGTCACGTTTACGACGCGGGCGTCCGGATTCGATCCGGTGCAGGCGGCGGCCGATCTCGAAAACGTCTACGTCGTCCCCGATCCGTACGTCGTCAGCGCCTCGTGGGAGAAGCCGCTGTTCAATCAGACCGGCCGCGGCGAACGCCGCATCGACTTCGTCAATCTCCCGCCGGAATGCACGATCCGCATCTTCAACACGGCCGGCAAACTCGTTCAAACGATTCACCACGATTCGCCCATGGAGGACGGTACGGAGAGCTGGGACCTCGTTTCGAAGGACGGGCTGACGGTCTCATTCGGCGTCTACATCTACCACGTCGACGCACCCGGTGTCGGCGAGAAGCTCGGGAAATTCACCCTAATCAAGTGAGGGCCCATGGGCTGCGAACGACCACATCGTGAGAGAAGGTGGATGCCGTGGATCGTGCTGACGGCGTTCCTCTTCGCCATGCCGCTCCACGTGGCGGCTCAGGAAGACGATCGCCCCCTCAATTTTGCTGAAGAGGTGACGAACGCGGGTACGAGCGCGGCGCCGTTCCTCGAAATCGGCGTCGGGGCCCGGGCTCAGGCGATGGGCAACGCGGGGACGGCGCTGCCTGGAGACGCGACGTCGCTGTATTGGAATCCGGCGGCGGCAGCCGGTCTGGAAGGAATCCTGAACGTGACGTTCGACCACACGAATTGGCTGGCTAACACGACGCTCGACTACGTCGCGGCGGTCTTTTCGTTGTCCGGAATCGGATCCATTGGTCTAAGCGTGATGAGCTTCGAGATGGTCGACGAACAGCCGGTGCGAAGCATCCTCCAACCGGAGGGGACCGGCGAATTCTACAGCGCGTCGGATCTGGCCCTTTCCGCCACCTACGCCGCACGGCTGACCCCCCGCTTTTCGGCTGGTATATCGGGCAAGTACGTCCAAGAGAAATTGTGGCACGAGACCGCCGCGAGCTATGCACTGGATCTGGGTATCGTATACGACACCAATCTGCCCGGCCTTAGCCTTGCCGCAAGCATCTCCAACTTCGGAGGCGACATGAAGCTAGACGGTCGCGACCTGCTCCGCCCTCACGACGACGATCCGAACAATTTCTCGAACGACAAGCTGAACGTGCGGCTTGCGACGGACGAATTCTCCCTCCCGCTGCACTTTCGGTTCGGGATGGGCTACGTGATAGAGGCGTCGATGCACCGTCTCACGCTGGCAGCGGATCTCCTGCATCCTTCGGACAACAGCGAGGCCGTAAATCTGGGCGGCGAGTACACGTTCTTCGACACGATCTCGTTTCGGGGCGGGGTCGCCGCGTTGTTCGAAGCCGATAGAACGGGAGGATCGACCTTCGGCGTGGGCCTGCAGCACCGCGTACTCGGTCAACTCGGCGTCGCCGCCGATTACACGTATGCGAACTGGGGCATTTTAAATGCCACGCACAGAGTAACCGTCAGCATTCGGCGATGACGTGCTCCGACCAC
>CAZMXY010000170.1:0-2277 GCA_964570345.1 uncultured Rhodothermales bacterium
AGGTGCCGACACGCGCTGCTCCCCAGCCCATATCCGTCAGATTGGAGCTGGTGCACGACTTTAGAAGCTTTACTGCGCTGACGTCCAGGCCCAGCAGAAAGGCCCGCTTCTTGATCTCATAGATGTAACCAATCTCCGGCGCCTGGGGATAGCCGGGAAAGTAGTAGCCGGTAGGGTCGACCGCATCGAATCCAAGCTCGGCGCAGAGATCGAACACCTCTTCCAACGTCATCTCGCCACTTCGTAGCTGCTCGTTGAACGAGTAGAGGTTGCAGCTCAGCTTGATTCCGGCCGCTCGCGATATCGGACGCTCGGCGGAGGAGGTCGGCACTCCCCAGAAACCCGTTGCGGCGGCCACGGAGGCACTGAGGAATTTCCTACGATTCATCGGATCAGGGAAGGTATCCATAACGAAATGACGGGGACATAGGCCAGAATCGCCAGCACGACGAAAAGGGGCAAGTAGAACGGCACGAGTTCCCGAAGCACACGCTCCACCGGAACCTTCGCGATGTCGCTCACCAGAAAGAGGGACATCCCCATGGGAGGCGTCAGCAGGCCGAGCATCAGGGTGTAGACAACGACGACGCCCAGGTGTATCGGGTCCGCGCCGGCCGAGACCAGCGGCGGCACGATCACCGGAGTCAACAGGACGAGGGCGCTGATGGATTCCAAAAACATCCCGGCCAGGATCAGGATCAGGACGACCACGAGAAGGAGAAGGCCCGGATAGTCCGCCCAGGAGAGCAGCAACTGAGCGGCCGCCTGCGGAACGCGCTCCAGGGCGAGTATTCTCGTAAACAGCGACGCGGCCGCCACCATGATCATGAGCACCGAGGTCGTCCTCACCGTCTCCCGCGTGGCATCGACGAAGCTTTCCCACGTCAGCTCCTGGTAGATGAAGGCGTTGACGAACAGAATGTAAACGACGGTGACGGCTGCCGCTTCGGTCGCGGTGAATACGCCGAACAGCATGCCGGCTATCAGGACCAGCGGGGTGAGAAGAGCCGGAAGTGCCGATTTAAAGGCCGCGAACAGCTGTCTGATGGGTGGACGAGCGACGCCGGTCGGATACCTCCTCCGCCAGGCCAGATACGCCGTCTGAGCCATGAGCGCGATCACCGCGACAAGGGCCGGAAGTATTCCGGCCAAGAGCAGCTTTACGGCCGAGGCTTCGGCAACCGTCGCGAAGATGATGAGGGGAATGCTCGGAGGGAAAATCGGTCCGATGGTCGCCGAGGCGATCGTGAGGGCGGAGGCGAAATCCGACGGGTAGCCGGCGTCTTTCATGGCCTTGATTTCCATGGTTCCGACACCCCCGATATCCGCCAGCGCAGCCCCTGAGCTTCCGGAAAAGACAAGACTCGTTAGAATGTTGATGTGGCAAAGCCCGCCGGTCCAGTGAGAAACGAGTGCTGATGCAAAGTTGAACAGGCGGGTCGTGATGCCGGAAAGATTCATCAGATTGCCGACGAGCACGAACAGCGGCACGGCCAACAGGGGAAATGAATCCAGTGAGTGGGTGATCGTGTGCACCGCCGCGGACACCGGAAGACCTGCCGCGACGACGTAAATGACGGCGGGAACGATCAGGGCAAATGCGACCGGCACTCCCAGAATGAGGAGGAGGACGAATCCGAGGACGAGCAGGAGTCCGATCATGGCGCGCCGGCTTCGACGCTCTTTTCGTCGGATGACGGAGGCCGGAGCAGCTTTCTTGCGCTCTCGAGTGCCACAAGGGCAAAGCCAAGGATTGCCGGCAGGAAGAATAGGGCGAGCGGCATGTGCGCAGCCGGCGTGCGGAGGGCCCCTATCCGGACGACGATGTCGACGGCGCCTGCAACCAGGACCACGGAGGTGATAAGCTGTATCAACACGAAAATTCGATCCGCGGGCTTGTCCTTGAATTTCTTCCGGAACAGGTCTATTCGGATGTGCCGGTCTTCCCCGGTCAGCCCACCGAGGCAAAGAAACACGGCGACGATATGGAAGTAGCGCGCCATTTCATCGGGCCACGGTAATCCGACCTCCAGGAGATAGCGAAAGAGAACCTGACCGAAAACGAGAGCCACGATGCCCCAGATGGCAACGTAGGCGGCCTTCTCGCCCAAGGACTCCGCGATGTCCAGGAGTTTCTGTGCGAATGCTTTGATCCGGGATTCGGGGCCGGCGTTCACGGCAACCTCAATTTTTAAAACGGACTCGTTTCGACGGCCGGCCCTGCGTTTTCCGGGCTGGCGTTTTCCGACCCGGCGTTTTCCGACCCTGCGTTTTCCG
>CAZMXY010000170.1:2377-6230 GCA_964570345.1 uncultured Rhodothermales bacterium
TTTGTCGGCCCTTCATCGTCCGGCTCGCTACGCGGATTACCGGCCGCCGTATCGGATGCCAGGGTCCGAATCCCATCAATGTAGCGGCCCCAGTCGGGGAATGTACTTGAAACGTGCGAACGGACGGCCGTCCTGAACGACTCGACGTCAAGTCCGTTTTCGGGCGAGATGACCCGCATGCCGAGCGAACTCAAGGTGTCGATCAACGAACGCTGCAGACCTTCAGAGATTCTCCGGACCTCGCTTGCCGCTTCCCGATGGGCTTCGAAGAGCGCTTCACGATGCCGCGAGGAAAGCGATTCGAACGTGTCGTTGTTCATGTAGACGAGATTGACGTCGATCATGTGATCCGTCAGAACAAGGTACTTCTGGGATTCATACATCCGGGCCGAATAGATCGTGTTGACCGGATTCTCCTGTCCGTCTACGAGTCCCGTCGCCAGAGCGGTCGGAAGCTCTGAGAAGTCCACCGGCGTCGGGATCGCCCCGAGTCCTTCCACCATGGCGATCCAGATAGGTAGCGGAATCGCCCGAATCTTCTTTCCCCTGAGATCGGTGGGGGTGTAAACCGGGAAGTTCGACGTCGTCAACCTCCGGATTCCGAAGAAATAGCTCCCGATGATTCTCAGATTCGATGAGGCTATCATGCGCTCGCCGATCTCCCGGACGACGGGGCTCCCCGAGGGATCGGTCGCGGCCACGGCGTGGTCCACGTCGTCGTAGATGTACGGAAAATTGAATACGGCGATCTCCGGCACGAACTGCGAGAGGGCCGCGAAAGAATTATGGCCCATGTCGATGATGCCCAGCTGGGCACCTTCGATCATTTCGCGGACGCCGCCAAGCTGAGATGAGGGATACACCTCGATCTTCATCTCGCCATCCGTCCTTTCGGAAACGAGCCTGGACAGGAGGGCTGCGTACTGGCCGGGGACGTCCGATACCGAGTTAGGATGGGCGTATCTCAGCACGCGCTGCTGATCGCAGCTCGACAGCCCCGCGAGGGCGGTCAGCGCGAGCATGAATCCGAGTCTCGGAAAACCCTCAAACCCATGCGGTACAGACGGCCTCGACATTCGTCAATCCCTCAATCCCAGGTGGTGTAGACGGCCTCGACATTCGTCAATCCCTCAATCCCATGCGATATAGACGGCCTTGACATTCGTATAGAAATCCTTCGCGGTAGGTCCGATCGAGTAGGCTCCCTGCCCCGACATTTTCATGCCGCCGAAGGGGACATGGGCCTGGCTGGCTGTTCCATGATTTACGTGAATCATCCCCGCCTTCACCCGCTCCGTAAATCGGCGAACCAGTTTCATCTCATCGCAGAAGACACTGGCCGCCAGCCCGTACTGCGTGTCATTCGCCACTCTTATGGCGTCGTCGAAACTCTCAACTCGCAGCACGGGCAGAACGGGACCGAAGATCTCTTCGCGAGCCAGCGGAGAGTGCTCCTCCACGTGGTCGAAGAGTGTGGGGGCGAAAAAGTAGCCCTCTTCCTGCGGGGCGGCGACCAGCACGCGCCCGCCCGCGCGCAGCTTGGCCCCTTCCTCAATTCCACGACGTACGTAGCCTTCGACCGTCCGGAGCTGCCGCTCGCTCACTAATGGTCCCATCGTCGTATTCTCGTCGAGCCCGTTTCCGACCTTGATCGCTTCGATCCGGGCGGCCAGGCGCTCGACCAGCGCATCTCCCTGATCGTCCGAGACAATTACCCTGCTCAAGGCCGTACACCTCTGGCCGCTGCACAAAAAGGCTGCACTGACGATCTCGGCGGCCGCGCGATCCAGATCTTCAAAATTCCAGACGACGGCGGGGTTCTTCCCGCCCATTTCGAGCTGGACTCTGCCGTTTCGCCGGGCCGCCTCGGCTGAAATCCTGAGGCCGATCTCCGTCGAGCCCGTGAAACTGATGCCGTCCACCCGCTCATCACGGACCAGGGCGTCTCCTGCGGATGCGCCCTCCCCGATGATAAGATTGATCACACCGGCCGGAAAACCGGCTCTCGCGAACAGATCCACGATGTGAACGGCCGACCACGGAGTATAGGAGGCCGGTTTGAAGACGACCGTATTTCCGAAAGCCAGCGCGGGAGCAATCTTACGAACGGGCGTCACCACAGGAAAATTCCAGGGCGAAATCGCGGCAACCACGCCCAGAGGCTCAAGCACGGTCTGGACGGATACGCGCTTACGCTCGCTGGGAAACGTCTGCCCGAAAATCCGGCTTGCCTCACCGGCCATCTGTCGCGCTTCCGCGACGGCTCGATTCACCTCACCCTGGGCCTCCCGCAAGGTCTTCCCCTGCTCGAGCGTAATGGCCTTCGCTACATCCTGCTTCGCCTCGTCCAGAAGGGAGGAAAATCGGAATAGCAGCTCCGCTCGTTCAGGGCCCGGAACGCCCGCCCAGGAGCCTGACGCCCCGACCGCCGCCGAGACGGCCATGCCTACGTCTTCCTCCGTCGAAAGCGGAAACTCTCCAAGCTCCTCGGAAGGCCGGGCAGGATTGGTCCGGACATAGTATCGGCCGGCGGAAGGCGGCTTCCATTGGCCGTCAATAAAGTTTGCAAACTTCTTCATGTTCGCAATCTAGTCATCGTCCATGAGCTGCTCGCGGGTCGAATTAGAGAATTTCAATGAGTCGTTCGCGTGCCGATCCTTGATAGCCTCTATGAGCCGCTCGGACACCGCGAGCTAAACTTGCAGAACGTCCGCTAACCGCTCGCGAGCCGATCCTACAGAGCGTCCACGAGGATCTCCGCGAGATCATCCGGACTCGTCCGGCGCGGGTTTACCGTGACATTTCCGCTCTTCATCGCTTCCGCCACGACCGAAGGAATAGCCTCCTTTTGAAGTCCAAGCACGGCCAAACCACGGGGTATGCCGATGTCGTCGGCCAGTTTACGAACCGCCCCGGCAGAAGCTAACGCGGCATCCATCACCGATCCGTGTGTTGTTTCTCCGAGGGCCGCAGCCAGGCTTGCGAATCGCTCCGGCTCGGCCACGCAGTTAAACGCCATCACGTGAGGCAGCGTGACGGCATTCGCAGTGCCGTGGGGGATGGACAACGGCCGGCTTCCCAGCGGCATCGCCAGGGCGTGGGTGAGGCCGAGTCGCGTCGAGTTCATCGCAATTCCGGCCATGGTGCTGGCCAGCAGCATCTGATACCGGGCATCGCGATCCTCTCCGTTCCGAACGGCGCTGCGCAGGTGCTTTCCGATCATCTCAATCGCTCTTAGCGCCAGAGCGCCGGAAATCGGCTGGCAGGCGTTGTTCGTGTAGCACTCCACGGCGTGTGCCAGCGCATCCATCCCGGTCGAGGCGGTCAGCGCCGGTGGAAGCTTTAGGGTCAGCTCGGGGTCGCAGACCGCGACTTCCGGATAGAGCAGCTCGCTGCCGATGGCCACCTTTATCCCGGTATCATCGTCCGTGAATACGGACCAGAGGGTGACCTCGCTTCCGGTGCCGGCTGTCGTCGGAATCGCGATGATCGGTAACGGCTTCGCGGTCACCTTTCCCAGCCCGACGTAGCTCATTAGGGGCTCCCCAGAGATCGCCATCAGGGCCGCCGCCTTGGCCGTATCCAGAGAGCTGCCGCCTCCAAGACCGAGTACGGCATCCGCGGCAAACTCCCTCACCCGCCGCGTGGCCTCTTCGATCAGGCGGGACCCCGAATCGGGCCGAACGCCGTCATAGACAGCCCATTCCAGACCTTCGGCTGCCAGGCACTCCGTTACCGCATCCACTAGCCCGGCTGCCCGGACGCCCGGATCCGTAACTACCATGACTCGCCTTCGGCGGCTCTTCTTCAAAAGCGCCGGCAGCCGTCGGAGCACCCCGAAGCCGAAGTGAAT
>CAZMXY010000170.1:6330-8078 GCA_964570345.1 uncultured Rhodothermales bacterium
TCGGGCAACCTATCGGCAGGATGCCTGCTATCCCGGCTACGGATATCGTCCGGGACAGGTCACGGCTTCGCCGGGAGGGTGACGCCGGCGCGGAACACGCGTGCCCACCACGGATATCCCCGGGGACCGGTCACTGCTTCGCCGGCCTCCGACCAACATCCGGAACAGAGAGTCCCAGGAGCTCGACCGTGGTCCGACCCTGGCGGAGCTGCTCGAAGATCTCCAGCTCACGCTGCCGGCGGCGGACGGCGGCCTCGTAGACATCTTCGGCTCGCTCTCGATCGATGATCACGAGCCCGTCCGAGTCACCCACGATGACATCGCCCGGCCGCACCGTCGCTCCTCCAAACTCAATGGGAACGTTCAGCTTACCGGGACCCTTCTTGGTGCAGGACCCTACCGCCACACCCCGGCTGAAAACGGGAAACCCATGGGCCGCGATCGCTTCCACGTCCCGGACGGCACCGTCGATGGCCAGGCCCGCGACACCCCGCGCCTGGGCGGCTACTGTGAGGACTTCGCCCCAGGCTCCTGCCTGCAGATACGCGCCCGTGCTCGCCACGATGACTGAGCCGGGCTCCGCATCGGCCACGGAAAGGTGCAACATCAGATTGTCCCCGGGAGGACACTCCACCGTGGCGGCGAAGCCGCAAAGCTTCGCGCCCGGCCAGGCCGGACGGATCGCGGGATCGACCATGCCTTGTTGTCCGGCCGCCTCATAAAGCGTGGCCGGATCGAAATTGGAAAGCCCTTCGACGATGCTCATTTCCCGGTGCCGTGCAGGACTGTGAACAGACTGGTAAAGTCAAGTCTGCCCTTTCCGCTCCGTTGGAGGTTAGCGTAATACTGCTCGATCAGGGCCGTATTTGGTAAAGACGAAGCGTTCTGTCGGGCCTCGAGCATGCAGATGGAAAGGTCCTTGCGTATCAGGTCCACCGCGAAGCCAAAATCAAACTTATTCTCAAGAATAGTCGGGCCCCGATTCTCCAGTTGCCAGGATTGTGCGGCCCCTGTAGAGATCACGGCCAGAACCTTCTCCATGTCTAAGCCGGCATTGAGGCCGAAGTGGATCGCCTCTACCAGGCCCTGGACCGTATTCGCGATACAGATCTGGTTCACCATCTTAGTCAGCTGACCGCTTCCCACCGGCCCCATCAGGTTGACGATGGATCCGTAGCAGTTCAAAACCGGTAGTGCTCGATTGAAGTCGTCCTCTGATCCGCCTACCATGATGGACAGCGTCCCCCGTTGCGCACCTGCCGATCCTCCCGAGACCGGCGCATCGACGAAACCGATTCCTCGTTTGGCGGCTGCGGCCGCTACGTCCCGGGCAACCTGAGCGGACGCCGTCGTGTGATCCACGATCAGAGCTCCCGACGCCAGTGAACTCAGAACACCCTCCGTACCGAGAACAGCTTCTCGCACGTCGTCGTCGGTGCCTACGCACAGGAGAACAACGTCGGCCTCCCGCGCGGCGTCGGCGCAGCTTTCGGCAAGCGTCCCCTTGTATTCGCTCACCCACTTCTCGGCCTTGCTGCGCGTTCTGTTATGGACGGCGACATCGAATCCGTTCCCGGCGATATGACCTGCTACGGGATATCCTATAACTCCCAATCCAATGAAGGCGACGTTTACGCTCTCCATCTGGTGCCCTCCTGGAAAGTAAGGTTCGAGAGGCGATTCAGGGGTTAAACATAGCAAACCTGCCGGGCTAAAGTGCGGTTGGCATCTATCTATCGGTTCCCTCC
>CAZMXY010000171.1:0-7998 GCA_964570345.1 uncultured Rhodothermales bacterium
GCATCTCGCCGGAATGGATGGTGAGGTTTCATTCGGGCTACGAGATCGACGTGAACGACTATCGCGACGTGTCGGCGCTCTGCGAACGGTTTGGGATCGAATTACCCTGCGCGTACCACAGATTTCTAGAAGAGGAACCGTAGTTTCGACAGAATCCGTCCGCCATCGGCCCGGATTATTTCGCTGAGAGCTACGCGGAATAGCCTCGGATGCTCTGCACTGGTTGATGCGGGACCGGGTACTGCAGGAAGCGCGGCAGGTGTAACAGACTCCGACCCCGATCGACCCACCGGAAGGCATCGCCGACATCTTGAACGCTATGGACTATGAAGCCGCAAAGACGAGCGAGGTCGCGTACATGGATGCGGTCCGTCGTCTCTTTGGAGGCTACAAGCACAGCACCTTTGAACGTCTGCAGCTCCGGCCGGGAGATCGGATTCTCGATGTGGGCTGCGGTCCGGGCGACGATGCCCGAATAATGGCGGAGCAGGTTCTGCCAGGCGGGGAGATTGTCGGCCTGGATCGTGATGAGGAGATGATCCGGCACGCGCGCCTGCGCTCAGCCGATTCCGACAAGCCCGTGCGCTTCGTGCTCGCCGATGCATACGCGCTTCCGTTCGAACCGGCCACCTTTGACGGATGCCGCGCGGACCGGCTTCTGCAGCACCTCGCCGAACCGGAGCGCGCCGTTTCCGAATTCTTCCGCGTACTGCGGCCCGGCGGGCAGTGCGTCGTCGCCGATACGGATTGGGGGACACTTACCGTTACAACGTCCATCCCGGCACTGACGCGCGTGATCCTGGACTGCGGAAGCGAT
Organism: uncultured Rhodothermales bacterium; assembly: GCA_964570345.1. Lineage (GTDB taxonomy): Bacteria > Bacteroidota > Rhodothermia > Rhodothermales > VXPQ01 > CAZMXY01. Next base: position 818 of record CAZMXY010000171.1, read on the forward strand.
CTACACCGAAACGGATGGGCCGCTCGCGGGCTTTACGGGCTGTTCCGCATCGCCGGATTTGTGGATGTGGGATGCGAAACGGCGGTATCACACACGACGGAGTGGGCCGTTGCCGGATGGGCGTTCGGTCTAGAATACTTCGCTGCACAATCAGTGGAGCGGCGGCTGATCTCGGAGAGGGAGCGGGAAGTCTGGTTAGCGGACCTGCGTGAGCGGGACGCCGCGGGGACATTTTTCTCCTCAATTATGGGCGCGACCGTCTGGGGGCAGCGTCCGTGAGGAGACCATATACCCTGGTGTAGGGTTACGGGGGGCACCAGTCACCGGGGCACTATCGGCCTCGTTCTCTCGTGAATCCTCTCCCGTCTTGCTCCGGTGCATCTTTTCCTGACCGCGTCGTAATTTGCATGGCGCATCAGCGTGGGTTGTACGTTCGATCGGCACCAGGCCGAAGAAATAGAACTGAAAACCGCCCGGCCGCAGCCGCCAGCACGAAGCTTCGCCAGTTCCCGGCCCCATCTCGCAAGCGACGAACATGATGAAACCAGCCCTTCTCTTTCTCACACTCATCTTCAGCACCGTGATCACCTTCAATTCTGCGACGGCGCAGCCCGGCCCGCGGCCGGACACCGTAGACCGCGGCTACGTCTTCACGCGTGCCCCGCTCGCGGAGACGCCCTACACCACGCTGCCGCTCGGAGACGTGCAGCCGCGAGGCTGGATTCGCGAGCAGCTCACGCGAGCCGCCGGCGGCATGACGGGCCGTCTCGACGAGCTCTATCCGCTCGTCGGCGAGGAGAATGGATGGCGTGGCGGCGACGGCGATAGCTGGGAGCGCGGTCCCTACTGGCTCGACGGTCTCGTCCCTCTCGCATACATCCTCAACGACCCGGCTCTCAAAGAAAGGGCGCGGCCGTACATCGAGTGGACGCTGGCAAGTCAGCAGCCAGACGGTTTTTTCGGTCCTTCGGTGGTCGGTGGCGAGGGAGGCGAGGGTGCACGCGTCCAGCGGACCCGCTCGGCCGACTGGTGGCCGCGCATGGTTATGCTCAAGGTCCTGCGTTCCTATTACGAGGGCACCGGAGATGAGCGCATCATCGACTTCATGACCCAATACTTTCGTTACCAACTGGAGATGCTGCCCGAGCAGCCGCTCGACTCCTGGTCAAATTGGGCGCGAGCACGCGGCGGAGAGAACCAGGAGAGTATCTACTGGCTCTACAACCGCACCGGCGACGCATTCCTTCTCGATTTGGCCGAGATCGTCTTCGAGCAGACGCAGGATTGGACGAGCGACTTCGCGGCCGGTCAGGCGTCCGGCGACTACTGGTTCACGCACGTGGTCAACGTCGCCATGGCCGTCAAGCAGCCGGCCCTCCAGTCCCTGCAGGCAAGAGACCCGCGATTTCTTGACGCCGTCGAGCACGGGCTGGCGGCGCTGATGGAGAAGCACGGACAGGTTCACGGCCTCTTCTCAGGCGACGAGAACCTCCATGGCACGGATCCAACGCAGGGAACTGAACTCTGCGCCGTCGTCGAGTTCATGTACAGCCTCGAGCGCCTGATGAAGATCACGGGCGAGGTGAGCTACGTCGATCATTTGGAGAAGGTGGCGTACAACGCGCTGCCGACACACATCGCCGACGACTTCTCGACGCGCCAGTATTATCAGCAGGCCAATCAGGTGCGTCTGAGCCTCGGCACGCGGAACTTCATCACCCCGCACGACGGAACGGACGTCTGTTACGGCATCCTGACCGGTTATCCTTGCTGCACGACGAACCTGCATCAGGGGTGGCCCAAGTACGTCCAGCATCTCTGGCTGGCGGGCCGTGACGGCGGACTGGCCGCGCTGCTCTATGGCCCGAGCGAGGTGACCGCCCGCGTAGCCGGCGGGACGGAGGTACGCGTCAGAGAGGAAACGGCCTATCCGTTCGAAGAAACGATTCGCTTCGTCGTCGAGACCGAGGAGCCCGTCGATTTTCCTCTGCATCTACGCATCCCCGCCTGGACGCAACAGGCGCGGATCACGGTCAACGGCGAAGCCTGGGATGCACCCCTCGGTGGCCAAATCGCACAAGTCGCGCGGACGTGGAGCCACGGCGACGTCCTGACGCTGGAGTTACCGATGCACGTCGAGACGCGGCGCGGGCGTGAGCAGGCGATCAGCGTGCAACGCGGACCGCTCGTCTACGCGGTGGCCGTACCGGGGCGCCGGCAGCGCGTGGCCCTTCCGAACCCCGAAATGCGAGGCGAGCACGGCTGGGAAGTCCACCCGGAAGGAGCGTGGAACTACGGCTTGCTCGTCGATCCGGACGACCCCGCGTCGTCGTTCGAAGTGACGTACGGCTCCGTGCCGTCCTACCCATGGACCTCGGAGGCCGTACCCGTACGGCTCACCGCGCGCGGACGGCGGATCCCGTGGTGGAACGAGTACAATGAGATGGCCGGCCCGCTGCCGCACAGTCCCGTGCGGACGGACGAGCCACTCGAAGACGTGGCGCTCCTCCCCTATGGGGCGACGACGCTTCGCGTCGGCCTCATCCCGACGGTCGAGCAGTAGAAGCTTCTCCGTGCGGCTTCTCCGGGCATCAAAATGATCCGCGGTGCCGGCTTCTACTCAGCAAACTCGCAGGACACGTCGGGATGCCAGAAGGCCAGGGTGCCATCGGAATTATGCCGCCAGATCCAAATATGCAGGCCGAATAGCCCGACGTCGTCGTTTCTGTGGAACTCCTGGCCAAATAGCGAGGGCGGCTCGTCCTCGCCCCACAAGTCGATAGGAACCACCGTTTCTACGCCGACAAGACGAAGTTTCCCGTTTTTTTGGGGCTCATAGAACAAGACCTCCGGATTCATGAGGTCGATAGTGGCGTCCAGACGATCGAGATTCAGGTGGGGTATACCCAGACCGCCCGGTCCTACCGGATTTTCCTGGCAAGGTGCGACCGGGCTGAATTCATCTCCCAATGCCACCTCGTGGCGATGATAGCGCGCGGTCGCTCTACGGAGCGTCGCGAGCCCCTGGTGCATCTCACGAGCTCCCTTCGAGAGGAAAGCAGCGTCATCGCTCATCTGATAAGCCATTTTCGAAGCCGGATCATTCACGAGATCGCTCGAAGTCCCGGTGGGCGACTCACAAGCGGTCAGCAATCCTACTACAATCAATGCTGAAAGCACGCCATGGATGTGCATGTCATCCTCCAAAATCGTGATCTAAAAGTGGGCGATTCCATACGTTTCGTACGAAAATCGTGAACCAACGTGTACGGGATCTGGATAATCGACCCCTTCTCCATCGGAGCAGGGTGCTAAAGCCGGATCTGTCGTTTCCTCAATAGAACAGCACGTTCCGTGGGCCGCTCCGGTGCGGCATCAGCGCTAAGACACCTCGTTGGTGGGCGATATCTACCGTTGGGAAATTTCCGAGTCCTCCTCCGCGTGCAAAGACGGCCGTTTTCATCGGAAGCACTCGACCGGTTCAGACGCCTGATCACTTCTCAGGCAGCATCTCGCGCAGCAGCCGTATCACATTGCTGCCCATGATCTTTCCGATCTCGTCCTCATGAAACCCTTCATCAAGAAGAGCGCTCGTGAGGAGGGGCAGGCCCGTTACGTCGAAGGGCGTGAGGACCGTGCCGTCGAAGTCGGAGCCGAGCGCGACGTGATCGACGCCGACGAGATCCGCCGTATACCGGATCGCCCGCACGACGTCCGCGACCGTCGTGCCGCACACGGCGCTGTCCCAGAAGCCGATGCCGATCAGCCCGCCGGTCGCCGCGACGTCCCTGAGCTGTTCGTCGCTTAGATTGCGGGAGCTGTCGCACGTGCCGCGAACGCCCGTGTGCGATACGACCACCGGGCGCGTCGCGATCCCCAGCACGTCACGTATCGTCGCTTCGGACGCGTGGGCGAGATCCACGACGGCGCCCAGGTCCTCAAGTCGACGAACGACGTCCCGGCCGAGCTCCGTCAATCCGCCCTGTTTCGCGCCGTGCGCAGATCCGGCGACTTCGTTGTCGAACATGTGGACGGGCGCCATCATCCGAAATCCGGCGTCGAAGAGCGTATCGACGTGTTCGAGGCGCCCTTCCAGCGCGTGCAGCCCCTCGACCGCCAGGAGTCCGGCAACCAGATCAGGCCTCGCCGCGCGCCGCGCGAGGAACGCCTCAAGGTCGGCGGCAGTCCTCAGGATCGTCACCTGCCCGTCCTGCTCAAAGGACTGCAGCCTTCGTGCCTGGAAGAGAGCGCGCTCCAGGAGGCTATTCCAGGATCTAAGGGGCCACGCCTGCGCGACGGCCAGCGAAGTGATGCGGTCGGAGTCGCTCTCGTTGCGGTCGTAATTCTGTCCCCACGGCGATTTCGTCACGACGGAGAAGATCTGCAATCCGACATTCGCTTCGACGAGGCGCGGGAGGTCCATGTGCCCTCGCTCGTACCTCTTCGAGAGCTTTCGATTCCACAGCAGGAAGTCGCTGTGCATGTCGGCAACGAACAGACGCCCGTGCACCTTCCGGGCGCGCGGCTCCACTTCGTACGGGGGTCGCGCCGACGCCCGATTCAATCGCCGGTCGGCTTCCCGTATGACCACCCGCCACGCGCCGGCCGCCACGGCGAGTACAACGATCGTCGCGACGGCCAGGCCAGACTTCTTCGACATCCGGTGCGAGAAAGGCTTAGAACGAATACGTCAGACGGGCGAGCCCCAGACGGCCCATCCTGGGCGCGCCGATAAACTCGCGATGCATGTGATCTAACGCATTTTGGACCGTCACGTCAAGGCGGAGTCCCGACGCATAGCGTCCGAAGTCGTACCCGGCGCCGACGTCCAACAGAAAATAATCATCCACAAACCCATTATAGGGGCCGGAGTGAACCAGGAATCCCTGCACGTAGCGCCCGCCCACCAGGACGGAAAGTCCGTTCGGAACGGCATACGAGGCTCCTGCGCCGGCCTTGAACGTAGGCGCATTGAGCGACACGAACAGATCCTCGTTGTCCTCGTCGAGCTCTTCATGGTCGAAGAAATCGTCGCTTACGTAAGAGAGCGAGCCGTACAGCATGGTGCGGTCGTCGACGGCTACGTCCACGGCCGCCTCGAGCCCATAGTAGGCGACGCGTCCGAAGTTGCGGTACGTCATCAGGAGCTCGGGCGCGCTGCCGGCGCCCCGATTATTCTCGATCGGCTGCGCGAGAGCGATGGGTGTGGCGGGGGAAGGAAGTCTCTCATCAGCCAACCCGACGATAAGGGCGGCAACTACGTCCGGAGGAATACCGCGCAGCTCCAGCGCCGCAGCAAGCTCCTCGTTGTTCACTACGCCGTCCCGAATCGCGGCGACGAGATCGGGGCGCAACTGCGGCACGAACGCGAACGGCGTCTCGAGCTGCAATCCTCGCAAAAAGTTCTGCTTGATCGAGTAGTACGCGTCGAGCGAGACGTGGGCTCGGCCGCCGACAAGACCCCGATAGCCGAGCTCGAAGGTCTGCGTGGTGGACTGCTTGAGCGAAGCGACGTCAGGCGCGTCCGACACCGGATCGACGCCTCCGGTCGTCAGATTAAGGAGGCCCAGGTTCCCGTCGCTGAAACCGGCTACGGAGGTCTGGTCCGGCGCGAGTTCCCCCCGGATGTAGGCCACTTCCTGCTCGGGGAGGCATAGGCCCTGTGAACAGAGGATCTGCGTGAGAACCGGAAGAGGAATGCTGCTGAGCTCGTCGTAGATTGCACCGTAGATCGGGTCGAGTGGCAAACCCACCGGCTGCGGCTGTCCGGGGGTCGCGGGATTCAAACTCGAGACGACCAGGTCCGATGCAGCGAATCCCAGGTAGTTCGCATTGCGCTCGAAGGTATATCCGTGCACCGCACCCCGCGCCCGGACGTCGAAGGGCAGCGTCTGGTCCGCCTTTCGCGCGGTAATGTCCAGAAAGAGAGAATTGGTGCCGGGAGAGGCGAAGGCCCGGTTGAACGTGGCACGCACGGCGTGGCCCGGGATCGGTTTGTAGACGAGCGCCGCACGCGGGGAGACCTGGAGCTTCTCGAAAACGTTGTCGTAATCGAGCCGCGCCGCCAGCGTCACGTTCACGTTGTCGGAGAGGCGGGTGAGCGACTGCGCATAGATCCCATATTCCTGGATGCGGTCGTCGTCCTCATTGCGTCCGTTGATCGTAGCGTCCGTGGACGGGTTGGTACGCTCGAAATCGACGCCGAAGGTGATCTCCTCGCGTCCGGACGCGAGATCCAGCCCGTACTGCGCCTGCAGATTCAACTGGGTGGAATTGTCGACGACCGCCTCTCCGGAAAGCGATGAGGCGACCTGCGGCCCCGCGTAGACGAATGAGTTTCCGGCCTCATTCGCGTTCAGGTAGGCCTGGGCGAAGAAGCGACCGGATTTCAGACGAACCTGTCCGAAGCGGTAGCCGAACCCGTCCGACTGCAAGGGACCGATGTCGGATAAAAACGGCGACTTCGCCGACGCATAGCCCGCAATCCCCGTCAAAACGGTCTGCGGGCTGAACTTGTATGCGGCGGTTCCACTGACGACGGTTTTGGAGACGTCCGTGACGCGCGGCATCTCGCGGTGATAACGATCGATGACGTCGAGATCGTGCGGGTCGGCAGGATCGAGGTTCCAGTCGTCTCCCTGTAGATACTGGGCGTTGACCTTGTACCCGAATCGACCACCGATGACGCCGGCATGACGAAGCTCCCCCTGCATGAGCGACTGCTGGCCGCCGCTCAGCGCGATTGTCGTGCCGGGATGATTGAAGGGATCCTTGCTTATGAAATGAATCGCCCCTTCATCGACACCCGGTCCGTAGACGGCACCCGCCGGGCCGCGGACGACTTCGATGCGCTCGAGATCTATGCTGGAGATCGGCATCATATTATAGGCGTTCACTCCCAGCGATGCGACTGCGCTCTGCCGGTAGTCCGTCATCACGTACGCCGCCCCCGTAAAGGTCTTGCCGAACCCGCGGAGGACGATCTCACGCCGGTCGATGCCCGTCCGCGCCATGTTCAGTCCCGGAACATTCCGCAGCACCTCCACCGGAGACGGCGTGACGTCCCGTTCGATTTCCTCCTCCGACAGTACGTCGATCGTGACCGGCGCATCCAGCATTTTTTCCATGCTGAGCCCCGCCGTTACGACGACCTGATCCATCATCACCGCCTCCGGTTCGAG
>CAZMXY010000172.1:0-7876 GCA_964570345.1 uncultured Rhodothermales bacterium
GTCGACTACGAGAGCGCCTTCGCGAGCGCCGTCAAGGACGCCGTCCGGCCCCTCGACCACGTCGACGACGTCCGGCGTGTCGCTCACGCAGATAAAGACCACGCCGCATCTGCGGGCGAGGTCGGCCGCACTAGAGGCCGATTTCGCGCCGGCCTCTTCGAGGGGCTTGATCTTCGAACGCGTCCGGTTCCAGACCGTGACGTCCGCGCCGTTCGCTATCAGATTCCTGGCCATTCCACGGCCCATGATTCCCAGTCCGATGAATCCTACTGCATCCGTCATTTTCATAGCGTCAGGTTGAAGTTGATCTACAAAAAGAGCTCTAACGTCGACGTTCAGCACCGTAAAGTAAATCAGCCGTCTACAGGAGCGAAAATACGGGCTGGGCGTCACTCCAATACGATACGGATCGCCCTCCACCCCACCGCGAAACACGATCCGGCTTATGGATGGGTGAAGGATTCGTATACTTCGAAAATCCGGCCGTGCCGATTTACGATCTCTGACGATCCGACCATGAACACGCTGCCGTTTTCGCTTCACCATTCCGACGCGTGACTTCGACTGTGACATTCGACTTGATCACGATGGGACGCTCGAGCATAGACCTCTATGCGAATCAGATCGGCGCTCCTTTTGAAGAGATCACGAGCTTCGCGGCGTATGTGGGCGGTTCGCCGACCAACATTGGAGTCGGCGCGCGCCGGCTCGGTCTTGAGACGGTCATTCTCACGGCCGTCGGCGACGACCCGGTCGGCGATTTCATTCGCAATTTTTTGGAGAAGGAGAAGATCGACACGCGATTCATCCCGACGAAAGCGGGTCGCCGCTCCAGCGCCGTCGTACTGGGGATCCAGCCGCCCGATCGTTTCCCCCTTGTGTACTACCGCGACAACTGTGCGGACGTCGAGCTCACCGTGGACGACGTGCTCGCCACGCCGCTCTCGGAGACGCAGGTGTTTGAGTTCGCAGGCACCAATCTGAGTCGAGATCCGAGCCGCAGTGCGACCGTGTTCGCAGCGGAGATGGCGCGGGCGAGCGGGGGGAAGGTCGTCATGGATCTGGATTTTCGTCCCGATCAGTGGAGCGACCCGCGCGCCTACGGGGTGTCGATCCGGTCGATTCTTCACATGGTCGACATCGTCCTGGGCACACAGGACGAGATTAACGCGACCATGCTCGCGGACGCGGACCAGATGCGGCTCACGCATTCACAGGTCTCCGATACGAAAGTCGAAGGCGACACGCGATCGGCGATCCAGGCGATCTTGTCGGCGGGGCCGACGGCCGTCGTCGAAAAGCGCGGCGCCGAAGGGGCGAGCGTTCATCTGGCGAGCGGCGAGGTCATCGACGCACCCGGCTATCCGGTCGACGTGCACAACATTCTCGGCGCGGGCGATGCCTTTGCGGCCGGTTTCATCTACGGCCGGGTTCAGGGCTGGGACTGGCGGCGCTCGGCGCGGCTGGGTAACGCCTGCGGTGCGATCGTCGTCACGAGCCACGGCTGCGCCAACTTCATGCCGACGATGGAGGAAGTCATGGCCTTCGTCGGGGATCGGGGCGGCCTTTAGGCGTGCTCGACGTTCACGAGATCCAACCATCATAACCGAAATTGACGTGGCTACGCAACGTGGTACGACGACGCAAGCCGTCATCAAATTTCTGAAGAATGAGTACGTCGAGCGCGTTGGCGAGGAACGGCGTTTCTTTGCCGGTCTTTGCCGGATGCCACGGCATCTTCGATTTCTTCGGCGATCTGCATGCGCAGGCTTACCGCGCCGTCGACTTCCATACGCTGAGGAAGGTCGTCGTGGAGCGCGGGCCGCGAACGTGAAGCAGGGTGTCATAGGATGGAGCTAACTCTTGCGGACGTCGAAGGGCTGCTAGGCGACGAGGCACCTCGTCTACTTGATCACACGTGCCGAGCCATACCGCGGAGTGCGCTGCACCCGCCCGGCCCCGGCGTCGTCGAAAGAATATGGGATTCGTCCCAGCGGTCAACGCGGGTCCTGCAATCGCTCTCCACGATCTTCAATCATGGTCGGCTCCGCGGCACGGGCTACGTTTCGTTGCTTCCGGTCGATCACGGTATTACCCGCGGCGCGGGAAGCGCGTTTGCGAAAAACGTTCGCTACTTCGACCCCGACGCCATCCTGACGCTCGCCATCGAAGGCGGGTGCAGCGCCGTCGTGACGACTCGAGGAGTGCTCGGAAGCGTCGCTCGCCATGCCCATCGGATTCCGTTCATTCTCAAATTGGATCATGACGAGAACCTGACGCACCCGCGCCGGAATCTCAACGTCACGTTCGCGGACGTTGAGAATGCGTGGGATACGGGATGCGTGGCGGTCGCCTCCACCGTGTATTTCGGATCGCCGGGCGGGCGTGCGCGGATCAGTAAAGTAGCCGAAACGTTCGCCCGCGCACACGAGCTCGGCATGGGTACGATCCTCTTCTGCTACCTCAACAATCCTGACTTTCAGATTGACGGCACGAACCACGAGTTCTCCGCCGACCTGACCGGACAGGCCAATCACCTCGGGGCGACGATCGGGGCGGACGTCGTCAAGCAGAAGCTGCCCGTGTCGAACGGCGGATTTCGCGTTCTCAGAACGAACGAGAGTCCGTATGGGGCGCTGGACGAGCGCATCTACACGGAGCTTACGACGGACCATCCGATCGATTTGACCCGCTACCAGGTGGCCAACTCGTACATGGGCCGCTGCGGCCTCGTGAATTCCGGAGGAGCGGCGGGGACCGGCAACGATCTCGCGCAAGCCGTCCGGGCCGCCGTGATCAACAAACGAGCCGGAGGAATCGGCCTGATCGCCGGCCGGAAAGCGTTCCAGCGTCCTCTGTCGGAGGGCGTCGACATCCTCCACGCCATCCAGGACGTCTACCGGAATGAGTTGATCACCATTGCCTGAGACGTCGCCACACCCCAACTCGTCCGATAGAACACACGGTAAAAGCAGCTCACCCGGCGTTTCTGTACATTGGCCCCAATCCCGTCGAGCACCCAACTTCGAGATCGCGCACAATGGCCACGTCGTATCCGCTGCCGAACCTTCATTTTCAGGTCGAATGGGGAGGGACGCGCATTGGCTTCTCCGAGGTGAGCGGCCTCAACGTCGGGGTCGAGGTCATCGAATACCGCGAAGGGGCCAACGTAGAGTACACTCCGGTGAAGATGCCGGGGCGCGTCTCCTACGACGACGTCGTGCTCAAACGAGGCATCGTGGCGAACGACGGTGAGTTTTTTGCTTGGTTCAATACCATCCGGCTCAACAAGGTCGAGCGGCGCGACGTCACGATCAGCCTGCTCAATGAGGAGCACGAGCCGATCATGGTCTGGAAATTGAAGAATGCGTTTCCGGTTCGACTGGAGGGCCCGCTCCTCCAGGCCTCGGGGAACGACGTCGCGATCGAAACGCTGGTGCTCGCGCATGAAGGGCTGACCGTCGAAAGCACGTGAAGGACGCGCGCCGATCTTCGCTTCACCGACGCATTCCTCGGCAGCTTCAACGTCTTCTTTTCGGCCGGCCCGAGGTAATCGTCGACTTCGAGTTCCGGCAAGGGCTCTTCTTTCTCTCGATTCGCAATGCGGGCACGAAACCGGCCGTCAACGTGCGGGTCGACTTCGCGCCGTCGTTTACGGGATGCGCGGGCGAGAAGGACGTGACCCAGCTTCCGCTGTTCAAGGACCTCACCTACCTGGCGCCGGACCGGCGTATCGAGACGTTCGTAGACACGAGCGTCTCTTATTTTCAGCGCAAACAGCCGACGCGGATCAAGCTGAGCGTCGAATATCGCGACCAACACGGCAAGCGCTTCGTCGATCGGCTCGAGCACAACCTGGAGATTTATCGAGAGATCGGATACGTCGAACGATGGCGCCGTTAAACGAGCTCGGAAGACGGGGTCGACGTATTGGTCTCCAGCCGGCTGCCGGCCGGGGAGTACGACGTCGACTGGGCGCCGAAAAAACCGGCCGGCGGCATCTATTTCGTTCGAATGAACGTAGGCGGACGAACACGGACGGCCTCGATTACGCTCGCCCGCTGATCGAGCCGTCGAGCCGGGCCATCCGCTTCCACGCACCGAAGAGTGTTTCGCTCACGATCATGCCCCCGACGGAATTACCCGAAGCGGCCGTCTTTATCGCCACCAGTCTGGACGGCTTCATCGCGCGCGAGAGCGGCGATCTCGACTGGCTCTTTCGACGCGACGGCGATGGCGGCGACGAAGACCACGGATACCACGACTTCATGGCCTCCATGGACGTGCTCGTCATGGGACGCCACACGTTCGAGAAGGTACTCACCTTCGGCTCATGGCCGTACACCGGGACGCGCGTGGTCGTCCTGAGCAGCGGCTCGCCGGCCGTGCCGGAGGAGCTGCTGCCGCGCGTCGAGGTGCTCGCGCTCGAGCCGGCGGAGCTCATGCGGCGTCTCGCCGAGTCCGGTGCGAAACGGATTTACGTCGACGGAGGCCGCACCATCCAGCGATTCCTCGCGGAAGGCCTGGTCCACGAGCTGATCATCACGCGTGTGCCGGTCGTGATCGGATCGGGGATCCCCCTGTTCGGACCTCTAAACAAGGACGTGGTGCTTCAGCACGTGGAGACGAAGACCTACGTAGACGGCCTCGTCCAGAGCCGCTATCGCGTGGTCCGAGACGCATAGTCAAGCCGTACCCGTGCCGCACGTCGCCAACCGTCGAAGCATGTTGCCGCGCCCTTGCGATTCACTTCGGCCCGTACGAGTAATCATGCCTTCGAGCGCAACACGCGGGCACCGTTCACGTAGCGTGATCGTCGTTGGGAATTCCCGACGGAATGCCGAGACTAATCACGTCCAGCCCGATGCGTATCCGAACCTGCAGCTTACTTTCCGTTCTTGCCCTTCTTTCGTTCGGCTCCATCATGCCGTCCGCGGCCAGGGCGCAATCCGGCGAATTTCGGGATAATACAGACCTGCCGGAGGGATGGAAAGGTGAGCGCATCACGGCGCTCCTCGATGCCTTCAATCAGAACGATTCGGCGGCCGTCGCGCGCCTCATGACGAAGCACGTGACGGAAGGCTTCCGCACGATGGTTCCGATGGAGAGGCACGTGCAGGTGTTCCACAGTACGTATCGCCAAACCGGCGGTGCGGATTTCTACGGCATTCGCACGTACGCGCCGCCACGGGAGCAGACCGTCGTCATCGTCCGGGACCGCATCTACGGAGGCTGGCACAGTCTCGTCCTTGATTTCGACGATACCGAGGAGCGCATCTCGGGGATCACCTTCACTGCCGCGCGTCCGCCTGCCGGGGAAACGAGTGCGCCTCTCACCGAGGCGGAATTCATCGAGGAGGCCCGCCGCGCCGTCTCGAGGGGGTGCGAGCGCGACGTGTTCTCGGGCGCCGTGCTCATTGCGCGCGGCGACGACGTCCTGTTCGAAACCGCGTGCGGCGAGGCGAGCAAACGATTCCGCGTGGCCAACGACGTCGATACGAAATTCAACCTCGGGTCGATGAACAAAATGTTCACTGCGACGGCGATCATGCAGCTCGTTGAGGACGGCCGCCTCGATCTCGACGATCCGATCAGTCGATACGTCGACGAAAGCTGGCTGCCGAAGGAGATCACCGAGGGCGTGACGATCCATCACCTGCTGACGCACACCTCGGGACTCGGCAGCTATTTCAACCAGACGTTCATGCGCGCCTCGCGGGCGTTGTACCGCGAGCTCGACGATTACAAGCCGCTCGTGAACGGCGATACGCTCGCTTTCGAACCCGGAGCCGAGTTCCGGTACAGCAACACCGGTATGTTGTTGCTGGGCGTCGTGATCGAGTCGGTGACGGGTCGATCCTACTTCGATTTCGTCCGTGAGAGGATCTACGAGCCCGCCGGCATGGCGAATTCGGAAAGCTACTCGATGGACGAGCCCGTGCCGAACCTGGCGATCGGGTACGTCCCGGCTCCGGAAAGCGAATACGGATGGCGCAACAACCTCTTCGAGCACGTCATCAAAGGCGGACCGGCCGGCGGCGGATTTTCTACGGTCCGCGACCTGCACCGGTACGCGCGGGCGTTGATGAACCATACGCTCGTCTCCGAGGAGAGTCTGGCCCGCATGTGGATGGACCACGCCGGCGTCGGATACGGCTACGGATTCGGAGTTTCAGACGGGCCGGCCGGCAAGGTCGTCGGCCACAGCGGCGGATTTCCCGGGCTGAACGGCAACCTCGACGTCTTCCCCGAATCGGGCTACGTCGTCGCCGTGTTGTCGAATTACGACCGCGGCGCCAACCCGCTGGCGGAACACGTCAAGGGTATGATCGCACGCCGGCGGGTGGATTGACTCCGAGGACGCGATGCGGCCCCGGTGCTCGACGGATTGGAGCCATTCTCCGAGCGATCCGGCCATCCCGCGCTTCGCGTCGAGATCGTCCGGAGTACGCGTGCCGATGACCACGTCGTGTCCGATTTCGACGAGCTTCCTGGCTAAGGTCTGGCCGGCCGCAGGCCGCTTTTCTCCGAAGTTTGCTTCGTCTATCTTTAAGCAATCTTCCAGTTATTTGCAGCCTCGTGCGCATGCGTTGGTCGAAAAAAGACCCCCTCTGTCGATTTCGTCCTATCTCGATCGACAAATGGATGAAGGCTCAGCGCCCATCCGGCGTGATCGATTCACGAGACGGAACGGTGACGTGATTCGAAGCGCAGCAGCCGGGAAGATTCACGAAAATGCGGCGAACAGCGGAAAAGAAGGTCAAAAGACATGAGCAACGTCAGGGTATTGGTTGGTACACGAAAGGGTGCATTCATTTTGACGTCCGACGGCAAACGGGAGCAGTGGGACGTCAGTGGGCCGGAGTTTGGAGGCTGGGAGATGTACCATCTGAAGGGCTCGGCCGCCGATCCGAACCGGCTCTACGCGTCGCAGTCCACGGATTGGTTCGGTCAGATGATCCAGCGCTCCGACGACGGTGGAAAGACGTGGGAGGCCGTCGGCAACGAGTTCGCATACGACGGTGATCCGGGCACGCACCAGTGGTACGACGGCACGCCGCACCCGTGGGAGTTCAAGCGCGTCTGGCATCTCGAACCGTCGCTCACCGATCCGGATACCGTCTACGCCGGCGTGGAGGACGCCGCGCTCTTTCGCTCGAGCGATGGCGGTCAGTCGTGGCAGGAACTTCCCGGGCTTCGCGGCCACGGCACGGGCCCGCACTGGGCGCCGGGCGCCGGGGGACTGTGCCTGCACACGATACTTCAGGACGCGAACGGTTCCGGACGGCTGGTCACCGCCATCTCGGCGGCGGGCGTATTCCGGACCGACGACGGAGGAGAGACGTGGCAAGCCATCAACCGTGGACTCAAGTCCGAATTCCTCCCCGACCCGGATGCCGACGTCGGCCACTGTGTTCATCGCATCGCGATGCACCCGTCGCGCCCGAACGTCCTGTTCATGCAGAAGCACTGGGACGTCATGCGCTCCGACGACGGCGGCGACTCGTGGTACGAGGTCAGCGGGAATCTGCCGTCGGATTTCGGATTCCCGATCGAGGTCCATGCGCACGAGCCCGAGACGATCTACGTCGTCCCCATCAAGAGCGACTCCGAACATTATCCACCCGAAGGAAAACTGCGCGTCTACCGCAGCCGTACCGGCGGACATGAGTGGGAGCCGCTGACGAAAGGTCTGCCCCAGAGCGACTGTTACGTCAACGTGCTGCGTGAGGCGATGGCCGTCGACTCGCTCGAGGCGTGCGGCGTCTATTTCGGCACGACGGGCGGACAGGTGTACGCCTCGGCCGACGCCGGAGACAGTTGGACTCCCATCGTGCGCGATCTTCCGCCGGTATTGTCGGTAGAAGTTCAGACA
>CAZMXY010000173.1:0-4358 GCA_964570345.1 uncultured Rhodothermales bacterium
GGCTGAGCTCAGCTCCCTGATCGCGAAGCAAGTCGCCCACGCGGTGCACGAAGCCGGCGACGCGGGAGCCGTCTTCGCAAAACGAGGAGGTCGAGCGGCCGAATCGGTCGGGCGCAAAGCCCGCACGTTCGGAGACGAAATCTCGCATCGCGCCGAAAGAGCGGGCAAGGATTTCTCGAAGAAGGCCGAGAAGGCAGGTCGAGATCTGTCGAAAAAGGCCGAGCGCGCCGGGCGCGACGTGTCGCATCGGGCGCGTGACATGGGCCAAACGTTCTCAGTCAGGGCAGATCATCTTGCCGACGCGCTGTCGGACAGCGCGTCCCGGTCCTTTCGAGAATTGGAGGACGCCGCACACGATCTCTCGAAGACGATGAAGCAAACGTCGAAACGTGCGCGGAAGTCGACGACGAAGAGCCTCGAGCACGGCCTCGATTCATCGTCCGCCTTGCTGAACGCCGCGCGCACGGCCGTTGCGGCAGTGGTCGTCAAGAGAGTGAACGATTGGATGAAGCGCGCTCGCTGAGGCGGCGCCGCAAAGTTTGGAGCGTAAAGGGACGACGAGGGCTCGACGCGATCTTCCTGAAGAAGGCGTCAGGCCCTCGTCGTCGTTTCAGACCCTCTCGAGCGTGCTCGCCGGTGCATGATTTCGGTGGTCCGCATTCGTATCATAAATCGAAAGGCCGTCGCTCAGTCGCCGGCACTCCCACGTCCCACAAGTTTTTCGAGGTTACGTTCGTCGTGAGTATCCTTGCCGTAGGTACGGTCGCGCTTGATTCCATAGAGACACCCTTCGGGAAAGAAGAAAACGTGCTGGGTGGCAGCGCAACGTACATCGCACTCGCCGCCAGATATTTTTCGCAAGGCGTTCGTTTGGTCGGCATCGTGGGGGCGGACTTCCCGGAATCATTTCTCCAGCTACTGCGGGAAAGCGGTATCGACCTTCGGGGGCTCGAGACCGATCCGGATGGGCGGACGTTCGCCTGGTCGGGACGATATCATTATGACCTGAACGAGCGGGACACCCTCGCCACGCATCTGAACGTGCTCGAAACGTTCGATCCCGTCGTTCCGGATGCCTATCGAGACAGTCGCATCGTGTGCCTGGGTAATCTCGACCCGTCCATTCAGCGGAAGGTCCTCGAGCAAGTGCACCGACCCGACCTCGTCGTGTGCGACACGATGAATTATTGGATCGAACACACCCCGGACAGCCTGCTCGAGACTTTGAAGTTGGTCGACTGCCTGATCATTAACGACGCGGAAGCCCGAGAGCTTGCCCAGGAGCCCAACCTGGTGAGGGCGGCCAGAACCATCCGAAGCATGGGTCCCGGGATTGTCATCATCAAGAAAGGAGAGCACGGTGCCCTACTGTTCAATGAGGATCTCATCTTCAGTGCGCCGGCCTACCCGCTTGAGGACATCCAGGACCCGACGGGTGCGGGGGATACGTTCGCCGGAGGCTTCGTCGGATACCTCGTCCAGGACGGCAAACGGTCGCCGGAAGGATTCAAGCGTGCGGTGATCTTCGGATCTGCGATGGCGTCCTTTTGCGTCGAACGGTTTGGTCCGCAACGCATGGTCGAGCTCACCGAAGAAGAAATCGACGCCCGCGTCGAAGCTTTCCGCGAGCTGTCCGCCATCCCCGCGACGTCGCCGATGTATTCCGGGTGAGCGCCGGCGACCGTCTCGACCGGCCCAGGATCGACCGGCGGCCGGCCGGAGTTAAGACTCGGAAGGATTTTTGGCGGACAGGTGAGACTGTGCGTTGACGATCCAGTGATCCTGAATCGTCTTCCCGTCGATGCGGAGTCGTTCCGCAACCCCTCGTGCCTCGGCGCTGCTCCAGCGAGCGATCTGGTCGAACGTCGTGATCCCCAGCCGATACAGCTTCTGCTGTAAATGCCCGTCGAGACCTGGTAAGCACGTGAGATCGTCGAATCGTTGACCGTTTCGGGGTGGCCGTTCCGTTTGCGGCCGTTCCGTTTCCGCCGCTGCCGCGGCGTACGCACTGCGCTCCGGTTGCGCGTCCGCGGTAGGCTTTGAGGGCGCGGGGGGCTCGTCGACCGGCTCAATGGGCTCGGCCCCCGACTCCCCGATCTTCGCACCTTCCGATCGTTCCGCCGCGTCGCGTGTTTCCAGCTGCTGCCTCGTGCGATGGTATTGGCGCTGAAGGACCTCGAGCTCGTCGCGTTGGAGCTTGATCTGCTGGCGTAAGCGCTTGATCAACCTCGCCTCCTGATCGCTCGTGAATCTTTCGGACGGAAGACGGTTGAATTCCTCGTCGAGTCGCGACTCCTTCTCCGAGAGTTTGCCTCGGGCCTCGGCGAGCTCGGTGCGTTCTTCTCCCAGTGACGTCAGGTCTGCTTGCAGCTGCCGTTCGCGTTGGGCGAGTCGCTCCTCGACCTCCTTCCGACGAGCCGAAATTTCCTCTTCTATTTGATCCTCGCGCGATGAGAGCCGTCGCTCACGAGCCGATAGCTCTTTCTCCCTGGCGACGAGCCTCTGCTCGCGCTCGCGAAGCCCCGCGTCCATCTCGGATAGCTGACGGTGCGACTGATCGGCGCCCGTCCTCTTGTCTCGGATCCGCTCGACTTCCTTCTTTAGCACGTCGATTTCGAGATCGAAGTCATGCTTCAGAAGGTCGTAGTCGTTCTTCTTCCGTTCGAGCTCTTCCCGGAGCCTCTGCATCTCCACGTCCAGTTCGGCAGGAACGCTGGAACCGTCGCCGGGCTGGACACTCGCCATCTTAAACTGGCGACGGTGAACCTCCTCCTCTCGCTCGGTTAGGTCCTGATCGAGAGCTTCGAGAATGGCCTTGGCTTCTCGATGCCGTGCCTGGTAGTAGAAGTAGGCACCTACCGAACCAAGAAAACAGGCCAGCACGGCCACGAGGATAAAGATGACGTAGGTGAGCGCACTCATCTGCCGAATGTATTACTGAGTAGGAAGGAATTGACGGATACGTACTTAGCTTCCGGAGACCTTTACCAGAGCCGCACGATATCCCTGGCGACCGACAATTCGAAGGTTGGAGGGTTCGACCACGTTCAGCCGCAGCACGTCGTTCAGCGTCTCAACGCGCCGTTGTGCCAGTGCAGCGTCCGGTTCCACGATCTCGATCTGATAGATCAGATGTTCGTGTTGATTGATGATGGTGATCATTTCCGCCAGATGTGGAATCATCGCCGTGCGAACGCCGGATCCCTCCGGCTCGAACAAGAGGTGGACACGCCGGAGCAGCATCTCAAGGGTGTCCGCCGTGGCCAATTCACGGGGAGTGAGATAGACTGACGTCATCGGCACGTCCCTTTCCAGCGTTTCGTCTTGGAACGGCCCGACGCTCGAAGCCGTCGCGTGGGAGCGGCGGACCGGTTCCTCCTGCGTATCAGCAGCGGTTTGGGTTGAATCCGGTTCGTTGGTCGATGCGGAGGCGGACGTAAGGCGGATGGCCATGCTCCCGGTGACGATAATGCAGGCGAGCCCGAAGAGGCTCAAAATCAAGATGGCACGGCTCTCCATGGCATTCCCGTCCTTCGGGGTACGTTCCTGGGACGAATCTTCCCTTTCGCCGCACGCCGGCGGCCTTCCTTCGGCTGAAAGCAAGGTTCGTTCCAGACTCGGCCGGCTACCCGTTGCCCTAATCTCCGGATCAGGAACAACCGGAAGCGGATGCATTAACAGATGAGCCTCGAACGAAACGGCCGACCGCCGAGACCAAGTAGATATGTAATGATAGGATCCCGGTCCGAAGCGATCATCACGAGCTTCCTTGTCGCCGCGTTGTGCCTGGTAGTTCAGGCCTGCCGTGTGGATTCGACGGCAGACGATCTACCGGCGTCATACATACGCGTCGTGATCGACAAATCGGAGCCCGAGCGCCTGCTGAGCTACTATCTCGGCGGATATTTGAGCCCCGAGCCGGCCGATCCATTCGAGGCAGGCGTTCTGGTCGACACCAATCGCCGGCTCTACGTCAACCTCGACAGCCTCGAGCGACATTACCCTGGAGCGGCGAACCATCTAAAGGATGCGAACAATGACAATCGCATCGACTGGGACGAAATGGAGGCGTTCGTCAGTGCTACGTACTATGACGCCCGGCGATTTCCCGTGACGCTGGACACGCTCCTTCAACAGGTGGATTTCGATCCCGACGACGCGGCCTGGATGCGCGTTGAAGCGCACGGGGTGATGACCACCGCCCGGCGAAAGATCCACGTCGAAAAGGCCGCTCTCCGATCCGCCCTCGGAACGTACTGGGAAAACGAGGAACGGCTTATTTATCCGATCGGAACCGTCATTCTCGGAGAGCACTTCCTCGACGACCTGCGCGTCGAGGCGACGGTCATGCGCAAGCG
>CAZMXY010000173.1:4458-7795 GCA_964570345.1 uncultured Rhodothermales bacterium
ACGAACACCGAAAGCGCAGCGACACGATCCTCGGCATCTACAACACGCTTTTCGTGTCCGACCTACGGCAGCGTCAGCGCGAAGGCATCTTGTCGGAGGAGGACGAACACCTTCTCGCCGGCCTCGCGATCTGGTAGGAAGGAGCACGTCGGTAGTATGGCTAACGGAACCGTCAAACTCATCAACGCCGTTTTTTACGCCCACCACGGCGTAATGCAGGAGGAGCACCGCATCGGAGGACGCTACGAAGTCGACGTCGTGATCGATCTCGAGCTGGACGACGCGGCCGTGTCGGACGATCTAAGCAAGACGGTAGACTACGAGCGCATCTATCGCCTGGTTAATGAAATCGTGACGCGGAATCGGTTCTATCTCATCGAGAGGTTGGCCTATCTCATCGCACACGAAGTGCGGGCGACCTATCCTCAGGCCGAGTCCATCGACGTGGCCGTTCGAAAGCCCAATCCACCCGTTGGTGGGACGGCCGACCACGCCGAAGCCGTCTACCGGTTGCGCTAGTTCCGCGGCGCTTGCCCAGGCATACGGGGTTGGTTACCTTTCCCGTCCGATCCAACGATCCAACCGATCCAAAGGCGTCCGAGTCGTACGGACTCCACTCGCGAGCCTGAACGATTCTCGGCGACGCTCGTCGGTGTCGGGAGAGACTCACTATCCTTCATCCAGATCCCAATGACCACAAACAGGCTCAACGACGTCTCGGTCGGCGCGGAGCGGGCGCTAGAATTGCAGAACGCGGAACGGTTGATGAAGGACATCATCATTCCGCCTCGACCCACGATTCTCGTCGACGTCCTGAACGAGCAGTCGCGGTCTGAGCCTGATCTCCATCGAATCGGCGAGCTCATAGGAAAAGACGTAGCGATCTCCGCCGGCGTGCTGCGGGTCGTCAACTCCTCTTTCTTCGGACTACCTCGCAAGATCACGTCAATCGATCACGCCGTTCGCCTGATCGGCGTGCGAAGCGTCGCGAACGTCGTGACGGCACTGATGCTGCATTCGGCCTTCTCCGACATGAAAGGGAGCGGGATGGACGAATTCTGGAGCCAATCGGGTCGGCTGGCGGCCGCGACGTCATTCGCGTCGCGACTGTCCGAGAACGTTCCCACCCAAGAGGCCTACGCGCTCGGGCTCTTTGCAAACTGCGGTGTTCCGCTCATGCATCGGAAGTTTCCGCAGTATTCCGCCGTATACGATCGGGCGCTCGCCTCCGAAGACGTGAGCGTAACGGCGTACGAGGAGTCCGAGCTGGAGACGAACCATACGCTGGTCGGATACGTCATGGGGAAAAAATGGGAGCTGCCCGAAAGCTTCTGTCAGTGCATCCTGCGCCATCACGATCTGGTGGATTATTACGTCGAGCATGACGCGAAGCTAGACGACATTACCCCATATCTGGCCGTATTACAGCTTGGCCAGTACTTCAGTCGCAAATACGAAGGTTTGCCGGTGAGCTACGAATGGATTCAAGTGGGGCGGCACGTTAGGAGCTACCTCGAAATCGAGGACGCTCGCTTCGAGGAATTGAACGTCGAGGCGGTAACTGCCATCGAAGAAGCAGGCGGACTGCTGGGCTGACCTTTTCGCGCGGCACGCTCGCGAAGGGCGGCGGATCCGATCCGGTTCTTCACTTCATTCGAAAGGCGGGCACTTGTTGCGTAAGGCAGTGAAGAGCGCCCAGCCCCCAGATCAGATCGCCGCAATACAGTCCGACGACGGAGCGATCGGAAAATGCGCGGCGCAGCTGTGCGAGCGCCTCCGCGTCCTTTTCGTCATCGAACGTCGGCATGAGGACGACCTCGTTTCCAACGTAGAAGTTGGCGTAGCTGGCCGGCATCGGCTCACCGTTTAAACTGCGGGGCGCCGGCATCGGGAGTCCGAGGATTTCCAACGTCGACCCGTCGAAACGCGCCGCTTCCCTGAGAGCGTGCAGGTTCTCCTGCAAGACGTCGTAATTCGGCCGATTCGGATCCCGTTCGATCGCCGTCAGGATCCGTGTCGGACCCACGAAACGCGTGACGTCGTCGACGTGGCCGTCGGTATCGTCTCCCACAATGCCTTCTTTCAGCCAGATCACGCGCTCGACGCCGAGATGCTCACGGAGCCGTCCCTCAATTTCGTATCGTCCGAAATCGGGATTCCGATTCGGATGGAGCAGACAGCTCTCGGTCGTCAGGAGCAAGCCTTCGCCGTTTACCTCGATGGAGCCTCCTTCGAGAATTAGGCCGGTATCGATCGCCGGAACGCCGAGTTCCCGGGCCATACGTCCGGCGGCGTCATCGTCGAGGTCGTAAGGTGGATATTTTCCACCCCAGCTGTTGAAGCCCCAGCACGTGGCGACGAGTTCGTGCACATCGGATCGGACGAAGATCGGCCCGTAGTCGCGAATCCATGCATCGTTCGTCGGAATGCGATGAAACAGCACGCGCCCGTGGACCCCCACCTGGTCGAGCACGGAACGTGCGCGGCGTTCGTGATCGCTGGAATTGACGTTGATGCGAACTTTCTCCGAAGGCGCCAGCGCCTTGACCGCCAGGGCCATCGTCCGCTCGACGCATTCGAGTTCATCGGGCCACGTCTCCTCGTTGTGAGGCCACGAGATCCACGTTGAGTCATGGGGTTCCCACTCGGCGGGCATTCGGAATCCGCGATCCCTGAGCGACGCCGTCGGGTCGATCCTGCGTGGATCCCGTACTTCTCTCATGAATCTCGATCAGTCGATGAAGCGCCGTGTCAGGTCGCCGTACGCATCGATACGGCGATCTCGCAGGAACGGCCACTCCGTGCGAAAGGCGTCGATCCGCGCACGGTCGACTGCGGCCGTGATGACGCATTCCTCGTCCTCGGGGGCGCGAGCGAGGATCGTGCCGTCTGGAGCGGCGACGAAGCTCTGACCCCAGAAATGAATACCCTCGCTGCCGTCGACGCTCGTGGGGGCGGGCTCGAATCCCGTGCGATTCACGGACACGACGTAACAGCCGTTCGCGACGGCATGGGACCGCTGCATGAGTTCCCAGGCGTCATGCTGGGATCTGCCGCGGTCGCGCCTTTCCGACGGCAGCCATCCGATTGCGGTCGGATAGAATAGCGCGTCGGCGCCGCGCAGCGCCGTCAGTCGGGCGGCCTCCGGGTACCACTGATCCCAACAGACGAGCGTTCCGATGGTCAGCCCCGATGTCTCGAAGGTTTTGAATCCGAGGTCACCCGGCGTGAAATAGAACTTCTCGTAGAAGAGCGGATCGTCGGGCACGTGCATCTTGCGATAGCGTCCGACGAAGCCGCGATCGCGATCCACGACGGCAACGGTGTTGTGATACAA
>CAZMXY010000174.1:0-7795 GCA_964570345.1 uncultured Rhodothermales bacterium
TTATACGTTTGTGTAAGCATTTTGATTATGCGTCGTGGGAGGCTCCTCCTAAATCGACCTAACAATCGACACGCAGGTGTTTCGCATATGGCGGCACCGGAACGAAGGCCAGTCTCCCGCGACGACCCAGGCCGGTGCGAGAGCGCTTCAGGGCCCGCCGTCCCTGAAGGGAATGGGATACACGCTTCGGATTCCCGCGTCGAAGGGAGCTGCAGCGGTTTCAGAGGACACTCTCACCTGGTCCAGATCGAGGACGATCTCGTAGTCGTCCAGAAGCGAAACACGCTGCGTTTCAACGTAGCCATTGAAGGAGGCGGTTACGTCGTAGATCCCTTTGAAACCTCGGATGTCGACGGCACCGTCCGCGCCGGTCACCGCGCTCGCCGACGTCCACCATCGATCGAAAACGTAATCCGTGAAGACCTCGCCGCTCGGCTTCAGGGTCCAATCGCGCGTGTACAACGGCGCATTGCCGAGCCAATGATTTCCATCCCAAAATCCCCACATGATGAAGGCCGACACGGCGGGCTCGGCAAAAGAGGTCACGAGTATCGTCTCCATGAACTCTTTTTGCGCAGTCTCACTCCAGCCGCTGGACATATCGAATTCGGTAATCTGAAGAGGCAGTCCGAGTTCGGCCAGTGAGGCGTATCGGCGCACGAGATCTTCTGGAGATACCGGTTGACCGAGAAAGTGGCCCTGGATGCCGATGCCGCCGACCTGAGCACCGTCATTTGTGAGATCGCGTACAAGCTGCTTGTAACGCTCGAGCAGTGCGTCGTTTTCAAGCACGTCGAAATCGTTGACGAATAGCCGCGCGAACGTATCGTTTTCTCGTGCAGCCTGAAACCATCGTATCCGTTCGCCGAAGCCGACGATTTGTTCGAGGTCGCCTTCGTGCAGGGGTTCGTTGAGGACGTCCCATTCGAGGATCTGGCCATCGTATGCAGACGCGATACGAGCTACATGGCCGGCCGCGCGGTCGCTGACGAAAGCGGGATCGTCGGTGCGCGCCTCCACGTCCTCCGGAATGGCGTTCCAGCGCCAGGACGACCATATCATGGCGTGGCCACGTACCGGGATGTCGTGCGAGCGCAGCCACTCAATCGTGCCGTCCGCAAGCTTTGGATCGCGTTCCCATGGTCGCCACTTCAGGGCATTCTCAGGCGTCGCGTAGTTGAACAGACGCCGAATCTCCTCCCTGTATCGCTGCGCGTCCGTTCCGTAGAAATCGGCTGTGATTTGCTCCGCGTCGTCGGCCGAAGCCTGAACACCGCTGTCTGCGCTCCCCTGCTCGAATACGACGTGCAGAGCCGCCGCCGACGTCGAATCCTGATCAAACGTTTGCAGCCTTAATTTGGACCGCCTTCAAGCGAGGTGGAGCCGATCAAACCGATCGGCTGAACGAGGGCACCGTTCGTCGCAACGTCCCACGCAGCGAAGCGCACCCACTTCTTGCCGGCTGCATCAAAAGGAATCTCAAAACGCTGCCTGCCAAACGGCGGCAGGTGCGTCGCCGAGATGATCTGCCGGTCCGTCATTACCCCATCGCCCCACACCACCTCGACGAATTCGAGAGGAAACGTCCATTCCAGATCGGCAACGATGGTGCGATTGCTGCCCGTTCCCACCACCTCGTACGAATGGACGAGGACCTCGCCGGAGGTTACGAAGTACTCGCCGTTCTTGAGCGCGTTGATGATCGGGCTCATGTCTTCGATCGCCGGCACGCGGTCGAGCTTCACGTAATTGACGGGCGACATGCCGTAGGCATCGTCAAACGGAGGCTTGCCGCGGTCACCTAAGTCCGATCGTGATTCAGAGATGGCAAGCGCGAACTTCGGCGGACGGTTTTGAGCGGCCATCCAATTGTTGGTCTCGTCCCACAGTTTCAGGAAACGAGATTCAATGACACTTCGATCCGCGCGCCGTTCGTGCGCACGTCGCATCCGGTTGCGGAGTAGCTTGCCGTCGCCCTCGTGATCTCCTCCGGGTTTCGGGGCATGCCGGGATGATTGGCGAACGGCTCCGCGGCAGGAATGGATGTTCCGTGAGAAAGCGGCGGATCTTCGTCGACATACAGTGGCGCGTCCCAGAAGGCATCCCATTTGATTTCGTCGAGCTTTTCGGCCGTCAGCGCCACACCCAGACGCTCGAGCGGCTCCGTCTGCTGCTGAGTGACGCGGCGCACGCCGGAAACAACGCGGAATTCCGGGGTCAGGTTTGTGGCGAGCGGGCGCCATGCACTTGCGTCGGAGCGGATCGCCAGCTCGCGAATCGTCAATTTCCCGCGATCTATGGCGAACCTTAACCACACCTCGTTCTCTCTATCGCCATCCCACGTAATCGTCAGCAGGTCGTCCGCCACCGTAGCGGTCAGTCCCGGTTGAGCGTCGTATGACGTCATGTCGCAGCTAAGGGGATCCGCATGCACGACGGTCGCGAAACACAGGACGACGGAGCGAAACACAGGACGACGGCAGCCAACACCAGGCGCATTTTATCTATCCATGGCATAAGAATGAGTTACATGGTTGGAGTATTCATTTCTAGCAACAGGTGTCGGCGCCAGGTCAGTCGCCGCAGGAGTCACCACCTCCCAGAGTCGCAGCGTGCCGTCCTCGTGCGACGATACCAGGTATCGTCCGTCCGGACTGAAGTGGATGTATTCCTGACGAAACGCTTCTTCCACCATGACCTGAGCGAAGTCACGCGCACGATCGTAGGCGCGAATATTGCCGATGCCGCCCTGAAGTCGCCGGCCACGTCGATAAATAGTCCGTAGCTCGTGGCCGTGTCACGGCCCGAGATCTCGCCGTGGTTGACCAGGTCGCCTTTCACGACCACCGTTCGCGACCCGTAGTTGTGGCGCAGCGCACCGCCCGCCTCGACGGTAAGGTTGTTTACCTCATTTCCGTTCGATGAGATCGTCGTGCCGGCCGAGATGATTACGTCATCGGCCGCCCCGGGAACCCCCGCGTCCCACGAGTTCGGGTCGTCCCATGATCCGTTCGCAACGGAACGAATGGTCTGCATACCCGCGGAAGATTGAGCCTGCACCGGCAGAATGGGCAAAAGTAAGAGAAGGAGCAGTAGAGCGGCACGCATATCGTAGTGGAGTGCTGGTTTTCGGGCGGTATATTGATAGACGCGACAAGTCCCCGCAATCAGGATCATTTCGAGATGTGAACCGCAGGCGCTTCATCAGACAGGTTGGCGGGGGTCTGTTGTCGGCCGCGCTGGCGAGTCCGACCGTGTTTCGCTCTCGCGAGATGTGCGTGGATGTCGTCGTGATAGGCGCTGGGGTGGGCGGATTTGCCGCGGCGCTCGCGGCCGCGCGGAACGGGCTTCGCGTCGTGATGACGGAGGAAACGGACTGGATCGGCGGCCAGCTCACGCAGCAGGCCGTGCCGCCGGACGAGCATCCGTGGATCGAACAGTTCGGCGCCAACCGGAGCTACCGGGAATTCCGCCGCGGCGTTCGCGAGTATTATCGCCGGCATTACCCTCTTTCGGAGGGAGCCTATTCGGCGGAGCACTTCAATCCGGGCAACTGCCTGGTCTCTAGGATCTGCCATGAGCCGCGCATCGCACTGGCCGTGCTCGAGTCGATGCTGGCGCCGTACGTTTCGGGAGGCCGCCTGACGATCCTCCGCGAGCACATCCCGGTGAGCGCGTCGGTGTCAGGAGACCTTGTTCAAAGCGTAAGGGTGCGCGACCTGCGGACCAACCGTGAGATCGACCTGGCCGCTCCGTACATCCTCGATGCTACCGAGCTCGGCGACCTCCTGCCGATGACAGGAACGGAGTATGTCACCGGTGCGGAGTCGCAGCGTGAAACGGGTGAGCTGCATGCTTCCGCCGAGGCCGATCCGCTGAACATGCAGGCCATCACGTGGTGCTTCGCGATGGATTACGTGGAGGGGGAGGATCACACGATCGAAAAGCCGGCGGAGTACGACTTCTGGAAGAGCTACGTGCCGGAGCTCGCGCCTTCATGGCCCGGCAGGCTGCTCAGCCTTACGTACTCCCATCCCATTACGCTCGAGCCGCGCACGCTGCCGTTCGATCCGCGAAAAGAGGTGCCGTACGGAGGCTGGTGGGACTACCGCCGGCTGGCGGATCCTGAAAACTTTCGAGAGGGCACCTATCCGGACGGCATTACGCTCGTGAACTGGCCGCAGAACGATTACCTCCTGAGTCCCATCATTGAAGTGCCGGATGCCGCGCATCATCTCGAGCGGTCGAAGCAGCTCAGCCACGCGCTGTTTTACTGGCTACAGACTGAGGCTCCTCGTCCGGACGGAGGCGCGGGATGGCCGGGCTTGCGCCTTCGGGGCGATCTCACCGGCACCGATCACGGCCTCGCCAAGCGGCCGTACATCCGTGAGAGCCGGCGGATTCGAGCCGACTTCACCGTTCTGGAGCAGCACGTCGGACTCGAAGCGCGCATGGCCGAAACCGGGCTGGCGGAGGGAGAGGTCACCGCCGCCTCTTTCGAAGATTCGGTGGGTGTCGGCAGCTACCGAATCGATCTCCACCCCTCGACCGGCGGCGACAACTACATCGACGTTAGCTCGCTTCCGTTCGAGATCCCGTTCGGTTCGCTCATCCCGCAGCGGATGGAGAACCTCATCCCCGCCTGCAAGAATCTGGGCGTGACCCACATCACCAACGGATGCTACCGGCTCCATCCGGTGGAATGGCATATCGGCGAGGCGACCGGCCTCCTTGCGGCGTTCGCGCTGCAGAAGCGCGAGCCGCCCCGGCACGTTCGCAACACGCCCGCGCTGCTCGGCGAATTTCAGCGGTTCCTTAGCGCCAACGGAGTCGAATACCGCTGGCCCCAGCTGACCCCGCGGTGAATAACCTGCTTCCTCCGGGCAAGGACCGCCCGGAGGAAGCAGGTCGATGCGTTCCAGTTCGATGCGTAGTAGTCGGTGCCGAACACGCGTACCGAGAGACCTGCAATCTGTCCGGACTTCTGAGCGAAGTTCGCCTGCGTGTCGCCCCAGATCAGATTGAGGCCGTAGCCTCCACGAGGCGACCGGTGCCGACGTAGGACGGATAGGGAGTGCCGGGATCCATGATCACGATGTCGTCGCCGAGCTGCGACAATGTCGCTCGAACGCCGTTGCGCGTGAGGTACTGTTGGGCGTCACGTCCGCCGGTGGAGCCGTCGTCGAACAGCCAGTTGAACCCTGCCGAGTTGTTGAACTCGAAAATTTTCCACTGTTGACGGGTCCCGAACTGCGTTCCCTGATACTGATTCTCGGATGCGATGACGGCGTAGTTCGAACCGTCCGTGACCCAGAAGTTGAGGTATGTGACAGCACCGCCGTTCATGCCCGAGATCTTCGTCCAGTTCACCGTCTCAATCACATTGAGGGGTAATCCGTCGAAGAAGGACGTACCGTAGCCGACCTTCTGACCGCCGCGCGAACCCGTCTGTATGCGACTGCCGGTTCGGAGGTGGGATACCTCATGTCGGCTTCACTGGAAGAACGCCGTAAGCTCCCCGAGAAGGTTCACACAACACACGAGATCGCTGACGATCCGGACCGCCTGAACGTTGTCCTGGTGTTGGGCACCGGCATGGATGTGCCTCTGTTTGGACAGCAGTTCGGGATTCAACTGCTGTATGGACACGGACTCACGGGCACGGCCGACGAGAACTGGTTCTCGGACTGGAAAACCCGGGAGCTTACCCTGATGCTCGGATACGAGCTGTAGCTCTTGAATCCCCCATCAACCCTATCCTCCCGCAATAGACCCGATGATCAGAAACGGCTCGCGGCCGCGGACGATCGGCTCGGGGAGCGCGACGTCAAGGCCTTGGAGCGATAGATCCTCCGCGCAGGCGAAGAAGCGGAGGAAGGGGCGGCGCTCGCCGGTCGTGTGGTCACGAATCGTGCCGCGCAAAACCGGGTAGCGGTGTTCGAGGGCGTCGATCACCGAGCGAATCGTCACGGACGGCTTGATCTCGACCTCGACTTCCTTTCCCACCTGCGCCAGGGTACGCAGGTGATAGGGCAACTCTACTCGAATCACGGCAGTGTCTGCACTTCAACGGACAGCACTGAGGGCAGGTCGCGTACGATGGCGCTCCAGTTGTCGCCGCCGTCGGGCGAGGCGTACACCTGACCTCCCGTGGTGCCGAAATAGATGCCGCACTCGTCGAGTGTGTCGACGGACATGGCATCCCTCAAGATGTTCAGAAAGCAGTCGCTCTGGGGGAGGCCCTTCGTCAGCGGCTCCCACTCATTTCCGCCGGTGCGGCTGCGGTAGACGCGCAGCTTACCGTCGGGCGGATAGTACTCGTAGTCGCTCTTGATGGGCACGACGTAAATGGTCTCGGGCTCGTGAGCGTGAACGTGAACGTGAATCGGGAAGCCGAAATCGGTCGGCAGGTTTCCGCTGACCTCATACCACGTGTCGCCGCCGTTGTCGGAGCGCATCACGTCCCAGTGCTTCTGCATGTAGAGCGTGTTGGGGCGGGAGGGATGCATCGCGATGCGGTCGCGCAATGGTCGACGTCGGCGTCGGGATCGGGAATGTACTCGGATTTGAGCCCCTTGTTGATGGGCGTCCAAGACTTGTCGCCGTTTTCGGTGCGGAATGCGCCCGCGGCGCAGATGGCGGTGAACATCCGGTCGGGATTGTTCTCGTCGATCAGAATCGTGTGGAGGCACATGCCGCCCGCGCCCGGCGCCCACTGGCTGCCTGTGCCGTGGTTGCGGAGGCCCGTGAGCTCCTTCCAATTCTGGCCGCCGTCGTCGGATCGGAAGATGGCGGCATCCTCCACACGGGCATAGACGACATCCGGATTGGAAAGCGAGGGCTCGAGGTGCCAGACACGCTGAGGTCGAGGAGATCGCTGCGACCCGGGACGGCAGGCTCGTGACCACCCACGAAGGACGCCGGCAGTCAGGAGACGGCGGACGTCGACTACGATTTCTCGTTCGAACCCGACGACGACCTCCCGTTCTAGATCTTTCCGGCCGCACGGCGAACTTGTGTAGCTTCGCCGTAAACGCGGATCGTCGCGGATCTTTGCGAATCACGATCGCGCAGCTTAAGAGGCAGCAGGATGATGAGCCTGCTGCCTTTTTTGCGCTTTTTCGACTTCGTCAGCGGTCACCGACGGCGGCGTCCGGACCGTTTGTGGACGTGACATGCTATTCCCAACGTGTGGATGCAAGTCATGCCCGCACGCGAATCCTCACCTCATGCCGCACTTATAACGAGGTAGAAATTGTTCGCAGACAAATAGATCGGATAAATATGGCGCGACACTTCGTCGTTAAGGCGTTAAACCAGGCGGGATGGCTCGCCCTCCTCCTACTGTTCTCAGCGCACGTCAGCGCCGGACAGTCGGCGACGAGTGCGGCAGCTGCCGGACTCACGGCGTATGAAGCGAAAGCGGCCATATCGGTCGACGGCATGCTGGACGAGGCGCCCTGGGAAGCCGCCTCGTCAGCGACGGGCTTCAGGCAGTCTTCGCCCAACGAAGGGGCGCCTGCGACGCAGGAATCCGACGTACGCGTCGTCTACGGCGCCTCCAACGTCTATATCGGCGCGATGCTTTACGACGAATCACCCGACGACATCGGGACAGCACTCGGTCGGCGCGACGACGTCAACCGGGCAGACTGGTTTTTCGTGTCGCTTGACTCGTACTTCGACCGGAAGACGGCCTACGTCTTCGGGGTCAATGCGGGCGGCGTCCAGTTTGACGGGATCCGCGGTGGCGGTGGCGATGGCTTCGGTGGTCGCCCGGACGAGTCCTGGGACG
>CAZMXY010000175.1:0-7732 GCA_964570345.1 uncultured Rhodothermales bacterium
GAGGGACGCCGCGAGGGCATGCATAAATACGAGCTGCTTCAGCCGGTCGTCCAGGGCGAGGGCCTCGCCGCGCTGCCTCCCCCCTCGCCCGGGGATCTCTTCTTCGATCTCGAAGGGGATCCGTATGCGCTCACGTACGGCATCGAATATCTATTTGGATATAACGACGTCGAGGGCATCTACACGTCCCAATGGGCCCTCGATCGCGAGGCGGAGAAAAAGGCCTTCGAGCGTTTCATCGATTTCGTGATGGCCCGGTGGGCCGAATACCCCGACCTCCACATCTATCATTACGCCCCCTACGAGCCGACGGCGCTGAAGCGGCTGATGGGCCGGCACGCGACCCGCGAAGAGGAGGTCGACCGGCTCCTGCGCGGTGAGGTCTTCGTCGATTTGTATCGCGTCGTGAGGCAGGCGCTGCGAGCATCGGTCGAGAGCTATTCCATCAAGAAGATGGAACCGTTCTTCGGATTCGTGCGGCGGGTCGATCTGCGGTCGGCCTCGTCCGCGCTCGCGCATTTCGAGGCCTGGCTCGAGCTTGGGGACGACGAGGGCGACATCGGTGCGGACGGCGCGGCGCGTCAGAGCGAGCTGCTCCGGCAGATCGAGGCCTACAACAAGGACGACTGCCTCGCGACGCTGGCGCTGCGCGACTGGCTGGAAGGATTGCGGATGGACCTGGCGAATGAGACCGGCGCCGAGATTCCGCGGCCGGATCCGGCGGATCCGGAACCGACCGAGACGCAGGCCGAGCAGGAGGCCGAGGTGGCGGCCCTCGTCGAAGGGCTCACGGCCGGCGTGCCGGCGGATCCGGTTGAGCGATCCGCTGAGCAGCACGCACGCTGGCTCCTCGCCCAGCTGCTCGGATTTCACCGCCGCGAGATGAAGGCGAAGTGGTGGGAATACTTTCGCTGCCTGGAACTTAGCGACGACGAGCTCATCGAGGACAGTGCGACGCTCGGCGGACTAGAATACGTGGATGTCGTGGGGAGCGTGAAACAGTCGCTCATCCACCGCTACACATTTCCGCACCAGGAGCACGGTTTCCGGCCTGACGATGACAAAATCGTCGATCCGGCGACGCAGGGGAGTCCGGGAACGATCGTGGCGATCGACGATGCGACCGGGACGATCGACCTGAAGCGCGGTAAGAGGAGCACCGTGCCGCATCCGAGGGCAATCATCACGAAAGATATCGTGACCGACGGCGTAATGCGCGAGAGTTTGCGGCGGATCGCACGGTCCGTGATCGAATCCGGATTTGGCGAAACGGCGACGTTTCGTGCAGCCGTTGACCTGCTTATGGCGCATCCGCCCCGCGTGCGCCGCCTGGTCGACGCGTCGCTCCGGACGGGCAGTGAGTCGAATTCGGTCGTGCCACCGCGCCTGGAAGGTACAAAAGAGACAGTTGCGCCACTCCTGATGGACGGCGAGTCCAATCTCGATGCGGCGCGCAGACTCGTCGGGGCGATCAACCGTTCCATCCTCCCGATTCAGGGGCCGCCGGGCTCCGGCAAGACGTATTCGGGTGCGCGGATGATCGTGAGGGCCCTTCAGGAAGGCAAGCGGGTCGGCATCACGGCCACGAGCCACAAGGTGATCGCCAATCTGGTCGACGAGGTCTGCAAGGCGGCGAGCGAAGCCTCGTTTAAGGTGCGCGGGATCCAGGTCTGTGAGCCGGGCGATGCCTGCTCGTCGAAGGAGATCACCGTGACGAAGGATTACGAGAAGGTGCGCGCCGAGCTGGATTCCGGCGCGGTGCACCTCGTCGCCGGTACGGCATGGGCGTGGAGTCGGGAGGACATGATCGGCTCGGTGGATCTCCTCTTCATCGACGAGGCCGGGCAGTTCTCCCTCGCGAACGCGCTCGCCGTAGCACCCTCCGCCGAAAGCCTCGTGCTGCTCGGGGATCCGAAACAGCTCGACCAGCCGCAGCAGGGCGTGCATCCACCCGGTGCGGACGTATCCGCTCTCGACCACCTGCTCGGCAGCGCTCAGACGATGCCGCCGGAGCGAGGGTTATTCCTGGAGCACACGTGGCGGCTCCATCCATCCATCTGCCGTTTTACGTCCGAGATCTTCTATGCCGGGCGGCTCGAATCGAACGAAGGCCTCGAAGGGCAGCGTGTCGCGGGCGTCGCGCCGCTCGACGGCTCCGGATTGCGATTCATCCCGGTCGAACATACCGGCAACGTCAATGAATCACCGGAGGAAGTCGAGGTGATCAAAAGCCTGATCGAAAAGCTGCTGGCCGCCGGTCCGACGTGGACGGATGATAAGGGCATTACGTGTCCGCTAACGCCGCGCGACATCCTCGTAGTCGCCCCCTATAACGCTCAGGTCTCCCTGCTGAGCGAAAATCTCCCCGTGGGCGTCCGCGTCGGGACGGTCGACAAATTCCAGGGTCAGGAGGCGCCGATCGGGATCTATTCGCTGGCCACGTCCACGGCCGACGAGGCGCCCCGCGGGATGAGCTTCCTCTTCAGCTCGAACCGCCTGAACGTGGCGACGTCGCGATCGCGCGCCCTCGCCGTCGTCGTCGCGAATCCGGCCCTGTTCGAGCCGGAGTGCGGCACGCCCGAACAGATGCGGCTCGCGAACGCGTTCTGCCGGTTCCGGGAGCTGGCGAGTTAACCCCTCACGTTCGGCCGGATCTCAATCAGACAAATTCGACCGGATGCTGTCGTGAAATCTATCGTACACCTGTTCGATTCTTTGCACGCCTTCCTTCATTCTCTCCCAATCCAACTCAAACCCGTATCCATGATAAAAGGGTCAGAATTGAGGGTATCCTCAATTCTGCGGAGCTCTTCAATAGCTCGGGCCAGTCTTCCGAGTTCGATTTCGATCTGCGTTCTCAGCTCACTTCTGTTCATTAAAGCTCATTCCTCTTCGTAGAGAACGCGAGCTTCCCTTTCGATCAGGCGCGGCAGCGGATCGTCCAGGTCGAGCGGCACGACGTCAATGGGAATACGAAGACGCTCCTCCATCTCTGCAGCCATTCGGAAGAAGTCCCAACCCGGAACACCATCGACGGCGAGGTCGAGATCCCGGGCCGTTTCAGGATTCGACAGTGCGCTGCCAAACAGCAGCAAGCGTGTGGCGCCAAATCGGCGCGCGATCTCCACAGCCTCTCGAAGGTGACGCTCTGTGACGGGCATCGTAATGTGAGCTAAAGCCGGACATGTTCGCTGTCCATGAATATAAGGTGCACGGGCGTCGGGTGAGATTCCGGCGTAGAACGGCGCTGAGGGGCACCTGGCGCCCGGAGATTGCTCCAATCGTGGGAAATCTAATCCAAGGGCCCCTGCCCGGGGGACCCTTCTCGGAAGCCGCCGATTCATTGCGTGGAGAGCCCGAAGTGACCCTAAATCCGAGAACAGGGGACCTGAAATGCGAGAACTCGGGTGCCTGAAATGCGACAACTGGGGTGGCCGGAAATACGAGAACAGGAGTGCCTGAAGGCGCCGCGGGCGGTGCACTCTTGCAAGCATCCCCTTCCGTCGGAGCAAATAAAGCGGCGCAAATCACTACGACAGACCCATGGCCGAAGAGAACGAGATTCTGGAGGAGGGGACACTGTATTTCTTCTTCCGCCCTGCCGTCGAGGACGAGGATCCCGAAGGACTGGAAGACGTCCAGCGGTTCTATCTTATCATGAATCCCGACGATGACGGGTACCGCGTGCTCGTCGTCGGGCGAAAGCGGCTGCCGGATCCCGAGGAGCACGAGCGCAACTGGGGATTCGTGGAGATGGTGGCGGATAAGGCTGAAGACATCCGGGATTTCCTCGGAGCCGAAGAATACGAGACCAAGACGCGAGGCCGGCGCCGGCAGCCGGCGGCGCGTCCGGCGGGCGAGGGCCACTACGCCGTCTTCAGTGACGGCCACGATACGCGCCTCAGCTATGCGCTCGAGCTTCCGGAGAAGCCGGCCGAGGTCCAGCGGGAGCTGGACATCGAGGAGGAGGCGACATATGTCCTGTCGATCAAGAATCCGGATGCAAGCTCGCCGGCGTACGCCGGGCTATCGAACGAGCGACGGGCGGAGTTTCCCCATCGGCTCCGCGAACGGTTCGGCGGCCGGCGCTGGATCGCGGCCGATCCACCCGACTTCCTGAACTATACGGGCGCCGAGTTTCTCCTCATCGGCGCGCACGAGGAGGTCGCTGAAGCGGCCAACCGCGACGTGCAGCCCGGCCGTAAGCGTAAGAAAAGTCAGATCTTCCGGAAACTGCACATGCGGAAGTCCGAGATGCCGGTGAAGCCGCTGTTCGAGGGGAAGTGGGATTGAGCCAGATTAGCTCGCTAAGCCGTTCCTCCGCCGGCCACGCAACCTTTCCGCCCATGATCACCAGTCGCACGGACTGGAAATTCGCCCAGTTCTCGAGCGAATGCGCGATCTCGAGGCCGTCGCCGAGCTGGAGGTCATCCGGGATCGGCGCGACGTTCGAGACAGGATAGAATGGTTGCGAAAAGCGGTCCGACATGAGTAGTAGAGACCCCGGACCATCTGAAAGCGTATCTTTAGAGCTGCGACTGAATCAAGTCGTCGACACGCACAGACGTATCGCTTCAATCGAACAATCCAGGTGAACGCATTCGACCAGATACGAGAAGATTACCCGGCCCTTGGCGAGGGCATTTACACCTACGCGGATGCCGAGAAGATTTTGCGCCTTTCGCAGGGTAAACTCCGGAGCTGGCTACAGGGCTACGCGCGCGCGTCGCGGCGGCACTTTCCGGCCGGTGATTTCAGGGTCTGGAAAGTCAGTGGAGCGGTCGGATTCAGCTTTCATACGCTGATTGAGGCGTACGTCGTCGCGCATCTTCGAGAGATCGGCGTCTCGATGAAAACGATTCGACACGCCAGGGACGAGTTGTCGGAGCGGCTCAATACGCCTTTTCCGTTCACC
The DNA here is from genome assembly GCA_964570345.1 of uncultured Rhodothermales bacterium. Taxonomy (GTDB): domain Bacteria; phylum Bacteroidota; class Rhodothermia; order Rhodothermales; family VXPQ01; genus CAZMXY01. The sequence goes on from CAZMXY010000175.1 coordinate 4,916, forward strand.
AAACGCGGTCTCCTCAGCGACGGCAAGAGAATCTTAGTTGCGCTAGCCGGAAAAGACGCGGAAGACGTACTTCTCACGCTCGATCAGAGCGGCCAGACGGAATTCCGCCGGCTCGTCGAGCAGTTCTGTAAGAAGATAGATTTCACAGCTTCGACCGACTCTGCCGCCAGATACTGGCCCGACGGCCGAAAGAGCGCAGTCGTTGTCGATCCTCACCACTCCTTTGGCCGCCCAACCATCGAGGGAACGAACATCGCGACAGAGACCATCTCGGGTCTACTGGAGGCTGGAGAATCGGAGCAGGTTGTCGCGAGCCTGTACGAACTGGATCTAAAGCAGGTGCGCGACGCGGCGGCATTTGAGTTTAAACGCGCAGCGTGACCGTTTACTTTGATGAGAACCTCCCTCCCGCTCTAGCCGCGGGTCTGCACGAACTCGAGCAAGGACTCAAGTACGCCTCCTCCGGAGTTATCGAAGTTCGACACGTCGTCAATGAATTTGGCCGAGGTTCCAGGGACGAGGACTGGGTGCCCGCCGTAGCAAGCATCCTTGACTGCGTCATTATAACCGAAGACCGGAAAATGCAGCGGATCAAACAGCTGCGGCCGGTATGCGAGAAAGAGAATGTCGTAATGATTTTCTTTCGTCCTCCGCACGGCCTGAACTACTGGGGCAAGGTGGAGATGTTGATCAAGAAGTGGACTGAAATCAAATCGCTCGCCCGCAAGGACCGACCGGCCGGATATCAAATCACCGCTCGTGGGCGGCCGAAAAAGCTCTGGTGATTTCTTCTGAGGGAGTACCTGCATCTTCCTAACCTTCTCGTGCGACATCCAAGCGCGGCAGATTCCCCACGTCCGCCGGCGACGCAATCTTTCCGCCCCTGCGTGGGATGTGCGGTCGCTGCGCGAGACGTCTGATCACTATGAGAGGAACAGTCCTGCATGAACCGTCGGGGGCGGATTTCGTAAATTGAATCAAGAAACGATTCGAGATTACTTGCAGCACACCGCCATGGACCGTGCGCAGGCCGAAGCCCTCTCTGGCATCTTTTCGGAGATGGCGACAAAGAGCGATCTTCACGAGCTCGAAGAACGAGTCGAGAGGCGGATGAGCGTGCTCGAGGAGAAGCTCAGCGGTCAGATGGCCCATCTCAAATCCGATCTGACGTGGCGCATGATCGCTATCGTGGGATTCTTCGGGACCTTCGTCACCATTCTGAACGCTTTCATCACGTGAGCTCTCGTCTGTCTGACGAAGCGTTGGTCGACCGGCCGTTTGATAGCCTTCGCTAGAGCCCGTGAGGTAATCTCTGCGGAGCCGCGTTGAACGAAGAAACACGCTCTTCACCGGCAGACGCATGGAAGCACCAGACGAGGCCGATGGCCTGAGGGCCGTCATCGAGGCCTACAAGAAGGACATCGACGAGACGCTCATCGTCGAGAATCTGAAGCTCTCGCATGCGGAGCGACTCTTGAAACTGATCGAGCATCAGCGTTTCGCGGACGAGCTGCGAAACGCCGGCCGCCGGCTCCGTGGTGAAGACGGCTGACGGATGCGGACACTCCTGCAGCTGCTTTCCGATCACGAGTCGCCTTCTGCATCGTGGACGGCGTGGCGGCCATCGTTCACGGAAGCAGCCGACTCACTCAGGATCTATCTTCTACGCCGTCTTCTTTCCTCGTAACCAGGCGGCTCGGCACCAAAGCCGGCCTGATGGAGCGCTTAGAGAGTCCCGGTGGCTCGCACGGTGTTGATCGGCCGCCGCGTGAGCGCCTCCTGTGCCGACGTGGAACCGCACGGTCAGTCCCGCTATTTTACATTGCAGGCATTATGGGGTACGATTTCAAAAAGTTCAGGGAATGTCTATGCGCTCTGCAACGGAAGAACTTGAGGCTGCCGCACTGTCGCTACCGCGTGATGAACGAGCTAGACTTGCCGAAAGGCTGCTTGCAAGTCTGGATGATGATACGGAAATCGACGAAGCATGGGTGCGAGAAGTGGAGAGGCGACTGGAGGCCTATCGGAGGGCAGATGTAGAGGCATTCCCATCGGATGAAGTCGTTCGCGAGGCGCGCCGGAAAGCCGGTGTCCACGAGATCCATCCAGACCACATACTGGTTGTCGCGGTTGCACATCAGCGGAAGCGACCTGCGTATTGGCGGCACCGGCGGAAGTAATACTGCGCGCTCACCGTCGCACTGGCGGGGATCGCCAGCGGTTCAATCTGGCGCACGAGCTCGGCTTTCCCGATGGCGCAGAATGCCGGCCTCACCTCCTTGGGAAAATCGAGGCAAGCCTCGCGTTGCCCTGGTCGAGCGCACATCACCCGAGCCGGCGAGTCTCACTAGCATGCTGGAAGCCGGAGAGGCGTGAGCCTCATCCATTTGATTGCGTATCTTGATAATGAATCCGTGCGGGTTCTTGTTGGAGGACCGGCGGTGAATCTTTGTCCGTACGCGAGCGCCCTCGTGAAGCCCGGGCGGCACCGGCTTGAATGGAGCGCTCAGACAGTGTCGGAGGCTTGCGCGGTGTCGCGAGCACGATCGTCGTATTGAGAAGGTCGTATGCCGGCGACGACTCGACCTCGTTGTCGCGGCTGGCTGAGAACCCCGAAAGCGTGGCTTGTCGGTGCGTCGCTGTACCCTATTCTAGCGGCAAGACGGCGGCGACGTCACGGCTGTGCAAGTAAGTCAACCGATGCGAGAGCGCGGAACGGCTCTCCCGGCGATCAGTCGTTCGCCAGCACGGATGCCAGGCGGGGCATCATGGCGGTCCATCCCTTCGTGTGATGTTCCGTCGCTTCTTCGTTCGGGA
>CAZMXY010000176.1:0-1204 GCA_964570345.1 uncultured Rhodothermales bacterium
AGACGGCACGCGAGCTCATCGAACGCTCCGATATCCTCCCGGTACGCCGCGCTTGCTGAATACGACCTGCCAGAGGCCGTTGCGGCGCGAGCGGAAGGCGCCGGCGCACGTCAATAGGTAATACGTCCACATGCGCCGGAACCGTTCGCCATATCGATCGGCGATGCCCGGCCATCCGTCAGAAAAATTCCGGTGCCAGGCCATGAGTGTGGGGTCGTAGTCGGCGCCGAAGTTGTGGACGTCTTCGATGATGAACAGTCCCTCGGCCGAGCTTCCGATCTGTTGGGGGGAGGGCAGCATGCTGTTCGGGAAGACGTACTTCTCCGTCCACGGGTCGATGGTGTGGCCCGTGCGGTTGCTCATGATCGTGTGGAGCAAGAAAAAGCCGTCTTCGATGAGGCAGCGATCCACCATCTCCATGAAGGTCCGATAGTTCTTGGGCCCGACGTGTTCGAACATCCCGACCGAGACGACGTGGTCGTAGCTTCCCTCGTGCTCTCGGTAATCCTGGAGTAAGATCTCGACGGGTAGCGAAGCGCAGCGCTCCCGTGCGTAAGCGGCCTGGTCGCGAGAGATCGTAAGGCCCGTGGCCCTGGCGCCGTACTTCTCGGCGGCATACGCGACGAAGCTGCCCCATCCGCATCCGATGTCGAGTACTCGTTGGCCGGACGCCAGGTCGATCTTTCGGCAGATCAGGTCCAGCTTCGCCTCCTGCGCCTCGTCGAGCGTAGCGGCTTGCTTCCAGTATGCGCAGCTGTACGTTCGTCGGCCGTCGAGCATGATCTCGAAGAGGTCGTCGCCGAGATCATAGTGGCGCTCGCCGACGTCGAACGCGCGGGAGCGGTTCTGGCGGTTGGTGAGCAGGGCGAGCGCGATGGAGAGCTTGACGCGCATCGGCGCGCGCAGCACGTGACGCAAGCCCGCTCGAAGCGCTCGTTCGATAAATTGGTCGAGGGCCTGACAGTCCCACCATCCGTCCATGTACGATTCTCCGAGGGCGAGAACGCCTCCGGAGAGCACGCGGCTGTAAAACTTCTGATCGTGGACCTGCAGATCCCACGGCCTGTCACCGCCAATGCGGACGTCTGCCGGCTCCAACAGCTCCCGCATGGCCGCTTCCATGCGCGTGCCTACGCGTCGTACGTAGGTCGACGAAACTGACTTATCTCCTGCCGGCTGCATGCCCATCTTCGTCTCATGAGCG
>CAZMXY010000176.1:1304-6272 GCA_964570345.1 uncultured Rhodothermales bacterium
ATCATGGTTTCCGCGATTTCGTTGGCCATCGGGCTGCTTCTCCACCCCGCTCCACCGTACGACGTCCACGTCGCCACGACCCACTGGGCCGTTTCCCATTTCTTCTGGTGGCTCGGCGCGCTGACGGGCATGGCCGGCATCGCCGGACTCTATCTCAGGCAGCGCGAGAAGGTCGGCGTACTCGGATTCGTAGGCAGCGGCCTGGCGGTACTCGGACTGTCGCTGATCGCAAACGCCATGTACTTCGAGGCTTTCATCGTGCCGTCGGTGGCCGCCCGAGCGCCGGAGCTCTTCGAAGGATTTCCCGCCGGCGGCGGCTGGAGCGGATTCCTCGCCGGGGTACTCGCATCCGGAATGCTGTATGGGTTGGGATTTCTCCTGTTCGGCATCACGATGCTGCGGGCACGGATCATGCCCCGATGGAGCGTCCTCCTCGCGATCGCGGGCGGCATCCCCTTCGCCGTCAACTTTCTCCTCCCGCGCCCGCTGGCCATCGTCGCCGTCGTCGTCCAGGGGATCGGCCTGATCGGCCTGGGGTACGCCCTCTGGACGAGCCCTGCGGACACGGCGAGGACGCCGGCCGTCGCGGCGCCCCCTGCGGCAACGACGGCCTAGCGCCCCTCGGATTCTCTCTCGAGACGATGGGATGTCGCGGGACGAACGAGTCGTGCGGCGCCCTTAGACTTCGGCCGGCAGCAGCTCGTCTTCCGGCAGAAACTCCGGATAGGCGCGGTTGTCGTGCTCGTGCAGGTCGAGGCCGATATGCTCGAGCTCGCCGTTCACGCGCAGTCCGATCGTCTTGTTCAGGATCCAGAAGATGGCGAGGCTGACGGGGAACGTCCACAGGAAGGCGGCAACCACGCCGATGATCTGGACGCTGACGATGGCCGGGTCGAACATGTTGCCCGCGTTGAACAATCCGGCCGCGATCGTGCCCCAGGCACCGCAGACGCCGTGCACGGCGACGGCGCCCACCGCGTCGTCGACGAAACGGTCGAGGATGCCGGTGGCCACGACGACGACGAGTCCGGCGACGGCACCCGCTACGATCGCGAAGATCGGATCCAGATTGGCGCAGCCCGCCGTGATGCCGACGAGGCCGCCCAGAACGCCGTTGAGGGTCATCGGCGCATCCGGCTTACCGCTCCTGGACCACGTCAGCAACATGGCCGCGGTTGCACCCGCGCCCGCGGCGAGGAAGGTGTTGATCGCGATGAGCGCGATGTCGGTCGATCCCTCGGTCGTCGATCCGGCGTTGAAGCCGAACCATCCGAACCAGAGAATGAACACGCCGAGGGCCGCTAGCGGAAGGCTGTGCCCGGCGATGTGCCGCGGCCGTCCCATCTCGTCATACTTGCCGACGCGCGGCCCGACCACGAGGGCACCGGCGAGCGCCGCCCATCCGCCTACCGAGTGCACGACCGTCGACCCGGCGAAATCAATAAAGCCGAGGTTCTCGAGCCAGCCGGACCCGTTGAAGAGGCTTCCCCATGCCCACGAGCCGAAGACCGGATAGATGAGCCCCGTGATGACGACGGAGAACAGGAGATAGCCGGTGAACTTCGTCCGTTCGGCGACGGCTCCCGAGACGATGGTCGCCGCGGTAGCGGCGAAGACGGCCTGGAAGACGAAGAAGGCGAACGTCCACGGATCGTCGCCCAGGCCCGCGAGGAAGAATCCGCCCGTGCCGATCCATCCTCCGAGCGTCGGTCCGAACATGATCGCAAAGCCGACGGCAAAGAACACGAGTCCGCCGGCCGACACGTCCATCACGTTTTTCATGATGATGTTGACCGCGTTCTTCGATCGGGTGAAGCCGGTCTCGAGCAGGGCGAATCCGGCCTGCATGAAGAAGACGAGCATGGCGGCGAGAATCGTCCAGACGTAGTTGAGATTCGCCTGGGCGTCGGGGCCTCCAGCTTCGTCCGTGAGCGGCTCAATCGCCGTCTCGCTCTGGGCAGCCTCGACTTGAAGGGGGTTCGCGCCTGCGTCGAGCGACGCCGTCGTCTGCGCGAGGACCGGCGCCGCCGTCAGGAAGAGGGCGAACAACGAAAAAAGGATGGTACGTTTCATACGATGAGATCCAATGGTGCTTATTAGTTTAGTCATATCGCCTTGCTGCTATACTATTTTAAGTATATTGATTCTAATACTTCAATAACAAAGGCCAGTGAAAACCGCTTCCCGTTTTCGAAAACCTGAAATCGAGCGAGAAAAGGGCTTACGATTCGTGTGAACTCTTCTTGAAGGAACGGCCGACCGGCGATACGATGGGGCCGATTGGTCGGAATGGACCGCGGAGGCCTGAATTATTTCTGCGAAACGGCCTGTGTGCCTTAAGTTATTAGGACAGTGACTTATCAACACTAATTTAATATTCATCTGGTGCTGATTCGTATTAGTTATGTCGTACCTTCCGGGCACCTGTTGGATTGGATGCGGCCGGCTGCGCGATCGGCGGGCCGGGCCGGCGTTGGAAGGACCCTGAGCCGGTAGACGTGCGGTCCACCTCCGGCGAGGCAAGTGTCATGGGCACGGCTCTAAGTGGCCGGATCCATGACGTATCCCCGAAAACACACGACGTACCCCGACATGAAAGGAATGGCTCGAATAACGATACGCGACGTCGCGGAGCTCGCAGGCGTATCCATTGCCACCGTTTCACGCGTCCTGAATCAGTCGACGCTCGTGGCCGACGAAACGAACGAGCAGGTGCAGCAGGCCATCGATCAATTGCAGTACCGGCCGGATCGCACCGCGCGATCACTGGCGGCCCGCTGGCCCGGACCGGTCGTCGTCGCGATTCCAACCTTCACGACGCCATTTCACAGCGAGTTGCTCAAAGGCATGCGCACGGCCCTCGGCGCGTCGGATCCCGAGCTGCTGATTTGGGACCTGGACTGGCGCGACCCCACCTCGGCCCTGCAGCGGATGCTCGCGCGGGGCACCGTGTCCGGACTCCTCCTCGTCGGTGTTCGGGTAGACGATCGCGTGCTGCGCGAGCTGCGCAGCTATCACGCTCCCGTCGTGCTCGTCGGCGACCGTACCGACGCCTTCGATTCGTTCTATTGGGACGACGCGGCCGGCGCCCGGCTGGCCGTGACGCATCTCATTCGGCGAGGCCATCGGCGCATTGGAATGATTCGCTCGGCGACCGACAGCGTAATGCAATCGATGCGGATAGAAGGGTACCGACAAACCCTGCACGAGGCGGGCCTCGAGTGGGATCCCGCCATCGTAGTCGCCGGCAGCACCATCAAGCATGCCGGCTTCAGCGAGGAGTCGGGGTACGAAGCGATGGAGAAGCTGCTCGTGCTCGAGGAACCCGCGTCGGCGGTGTTCGCCAGCAGCGACGCGCAGGCCATCGGTGCACGAAAGGCCATCGAGGACGCCGGAAAGCAGGCACCCGACGACATCGCTCTCGTGGGCTACGACGACGTGAAGGTGAGTCGATTCGTCGGGCTCACCAGCATCGACCAGAGCGCGCAGCAGGTGGGGGCTCGGGCAGCCGCCACGCTCCTACGACGGATGGAAGGATCGCACGAAGCGGCACGCGTCTCCGAGCGGGTGCTGCCCCGCCTCCGGATCCGTTCGTCGAGCTGACGCCGCAGGGCCGTCGACGGCTCGCGCACGTTACTTCGCAAGTACGACTTTTCGCGACGCCGCGAATCGCTCCCCTTCCACGCGTACGACATAGACCCCGCTGGCGAGTCGCTGCCCGTCCAGGGCGAAGGTGTACGTTCGTCCAGCCGGCACGCGCTCGTCGAACAGCACGGCCAGGCGACGGCCGTTCACGTCGTAGACGCCGGCCGTGACCCGCTGCTCCTCGTTCACCACGAGCGTAAAGCGAGTCGTGGGATTGAACGGATTGGGGTAGGCGACGCTCAGATCGTAGTTCACGGGCAAGGCCGCGTCCCCGGTCTCGTCCGATTCGATGCCCACGACGACGGCATCGCCGATCCACAACCGCCACCCCATGTATTCCCGGTTCGTGCTCTGATAGTACAGGACGTCCGGCGCGCTCTCGCCGGGCGTGAAGACGAGCGAGTCGTTCCCGATCGCCGGTGATCCCACGACGCCGTCTTCGAACGGCGCGGCGCCGTTCCCCACCGGGCTCGTCGAAAGATAGAACGGGGTGTCGGCTGGGACATTCACCATTTTGAACGTATACGTGACGCCGCGCCTCAGCCACAAATCCGCGCCGGGCAACGCGTTGATACGGTAACCGTCCTCACTGCCCAGTCCGGTGTACGGATGGGGAGCGACCTTCGGAGCGACCGTGACCTCGAACGAGGTCTGTGATTCAATTTCGTCAAGAAGCGCATGCGCTTCGCCCAGCAGGCGGACCGGCGGTTCCTGGGCCTCGGGATTTGACTCGTAGAACGCCGCCAAAGCCCTCGAATACGCTTCGACGGCCGCGTTCAAATCTCCTTCCCGATGCGCCAGGGCAGCTTTGTAGTATAGACCCGCCGTGTGCCGAGGGTCCGCGGCCAGCAGGGCGTCCACCTCCCCGACGGCCGGCTCGACCGCACCGGTCAGCAGGTGATAATCCGCGACCAATAGCCTCCTGCGAGCTTCTACGTCCGCGGAAGGCGCCTGCACGGCGGAAAGAACCGACAACGTCACCGGAACGGCCCGGACCGCCTCCATATTCGCAAAAGGCGGCTGGACTCCCAGTGAATCCAGAGCGCCGGTGATCGTGTACGTTCCCGGCGCGATCTGGGCGGTTTCCTCCGGACTCATCCACCACACGAGCTCGCCCGCGCCGTCGTGATCGAGCGTAAGCACACTCGTCGACACGGTCGCCGCGTGAAACGGCCACTGCACCGCGCTTCCGTTCTCGGTCCGTACCGTCAAGGATACCCGATCGGCCCACGAGCCTGCGCCTCCGCTTATCTCGACTGAGGTTGCCTCCGGCCGGAACGCTTCCTTGTTTAGAATCAGCGCCGTAACGATCAGCGGCCAGCC
>CAZMXY010000176.1:6372-7718 GCA_964570345.1 uncultured Rhodothermales bacterium
CGTTTCGCCTCGTCAGTGATCTGGCTGCGCGTCGTTCAGACAGATCCGGTGCGAGCAGTAGCCCCGCTGCTTCACGACAGGGGCATCGGAGTCTGCATTTCCGTAACGCGAATAGGGCACCCTGCCGGGCGCGTTTACGCCGGTGCCGATCTCGCTTGCGCAAAAGCGCGACCCGGCGGGTCCCTCCTGGTCAACGTCGTGCGGCCTGACGACGATTCGCTTGTAGTCCGTCACCGGATACGCCCTAGAGTTGTTGTAGCGCATGAGGCACGTATCGTCTCCGCTGTGCTGGCCGTGCTCGAGGCCAATCCAGACTTTGTCAAACGTGCCCGCACTCTGAAGCCAGAGGGGCACGAAACGTTGACCCGATTCCAGGAACAGTCCGACCTCGCCTTCGATCCCGCCTGACTCGTGGACCACCGGATACCCGTCTTCGTCACGCGCCACGATGCCGCCGGCGTCCTTCTGCACGGTCCATTTCACGGTCACGTCCCTTTCGCCGTGATGGAAGACGTTCACGGCATGACCGAGTTCGTGCGCCGTGACGAACTCCCACCCGGATTCCACGGACTGATTACCCGTCTCCGCCCTGAACGTCGAGGGTCCGTAGATCACCCAGCGGCCGATCTGGACGCGGTCGACGGCGCGCGGGAGCCCGGGCCAGGGTTTCGCCGGATCATTGTTAACGACCCTGCTGACGAAGTCCTCGTCTCCCAGCACAACCCTCAGGCCGTGCTGGTCGACGCGGTGGGCACCCGCGTCCCAGTTGGCATTCATGACCCTTGACGAATGAAATTCCTCCGCTCGGAGCTCGCTGTGCACCTCGATACCGGAGGCCGCGGCAAATAGCGCGATCCCTTTTTTGGTACGTCCTCCGACCTCGTCACGAATGAAGAGATCCTTGTCGGCGGGGGACGTCCTGACGTGTTTTCCGTTCTCGAGGAACCCTCGGTATTCCTCATACAGCGTGAAGCCGTCGCCGACGTGGCCGTCGCCCTCCGGTTTGTCATCCGTGTCGTCGTCGTCCGCCAGTCCGGTGGCGTTGTTCTTACTTTTCCATTCGTCGGCGATCGCGGAATGGGTCGAGCGTTTCGGGATGAGGATTTCGGTCTGGCTCGCATCGCCTTTCAGGTGCCCCACGATCTGGCGACCGTCCAAGTCGGCGGTGACACTGAGCGCACCGAAGGCGCCCCAATCGAAGGATGTCAGGACCGCCGACGCCTCCTTGCCCTGCAACCGAGTCAGCGACTGGCCGTTTTCGTCGAACTCGGCCTCTCCAGGATTGCGCAACGGGTAGAACTGCAGGTCGTAATCGTTTCGAGCCTCCCCCGGAACGGGGTAATTCA
>CAZMXY010000177.1:0-1675 GCA_964570345.1 uncultured Rhodothermales bacterium
TCGGCGGCAAGGCGTCCCAGCTCCATCATCTGGGACATGACGAGAGGTCGAAACTCGAGGCCCGAGGAGGGGAGCTCACGTTCCGGTCTGATCACGTGCACGTTGAGCACGCGTGCCTCGCGGAACGGATTCGACACGGCAGGATCATCGAATAGGGCCGATACGTCCTCTTCCGAGAGCCGCTCTTGGGCCCGGGCTCGGGCGTTCGCCAGGTACCGCACGCCCTGATTGATCAGCTGAGCGTGCCGCACGTCGTTGAGGAGCACTTCCTGAGTAAAAATGTTGATCGTTCGGATCAGCGTTTTCACGACGAACCGGTACTCCTCATTCGAGCGCTGACGTCGTTCCGGTTCAAGCACGATGGCGTAGACGTCGGTTGCCCCGTGGTCGATCACGATTTTGAGAGGCGCGATTTCCCGGATCCCGCCGTCGACGTGTTGATCGCCGCCCTCCAGGATCTCCACCGGCGGCATCATGACCGGGATGCTGGCCGAGGCGAAGACGGCACGCAGTAACGTGCGGCGGCTGACGGGCCCACCCTCCGGCCCGCTCGTGCGCGGATTCCAGTGCGTGAGTTCGCCCGTCTGCAGATTCACCGTAGCGATGAACAGTTCCGCCTCGGAGGCCAGGATTTGCCGGTAGCGCTCTTCCGTGATGAAGGAGTTGATCAAGCTCCAGAGGGGATGGGAATCGTAGATCGCGTCTTTCGTCAGGATCTCGACGGCATCCCGTTTCCGGATGACGTCGTCTGTGCGCACGCTGCTGTAAATGCTGCGTAGAAGTTGAAGATCGCCCGTCACGACCAATGGCGCGATCAGCGCGCCCGTGCTCGTGCCCGCTACGACGTCGAACGTCCTGCCCACCTCGTGCAGGACTTCGATGGCACCGACGGCGAAAGCTCCTCGCGACCCCCCGCCGCCCACGACCAGTGCGTTCTTCATGATCGTCGTTGTGAATTCGTTTGACGGAACGTCGTTACCCTGTCGACTCCAATTCGAATGCGGCGTCGATCAGTCCCTGCTTGACGGCGGCGGCCTCCAACCGCCCGTCGACGCCGTCCGGGGGCTCGTTCGGCAGATTCTGAAGGAGCGTCTCCCGGATCCGATCGCCGACCGTGGCGAGCCCGTGCGCGTTCATGTACTCGGAGACGTCGTCCGCGGCCTCGAGCCGGTCGATATCCGCCCATCGTTCCTTGATCTCGTCGATGGCCGCTCTGGCCTCGCTTTCCGGCAAAATGCCAAGGACGCGGGACGCTACGCCCGCGCGCACGTTGAAGTAGTATTCGTGTCCGGCGGCCTGCAGCTCGTGGAAGAGCCGGTGGTCCTCCGGGTTCTCAGGAAACCGCGTCGTGGTGCATCCTGCCAGAAACGTAAGCAGGACTGCCAGTGCTAGCGGGAAGCTTCGAGGCCTGCCGGCCCGGATATTCGATTGCATGTCATCTTGCACGAATTGAATTCCGTCGGACGTCGCCATCACAGCCGCCTTCCTCGGCGTGAAATCGGCCCGCTTTCGAGGGGCTCGACGATCCTCCTCGATTTCGGGCAAGCGGTTGTTGCCGATGCCACGTTTCCGTTCGGGTGGATTGGAGACAATGTATGATTCGACTCGCCTCTCGAGCAACAAGAACTCATTTCGCCCTCACGACGAACGTCTGCAGTACCGAACGGCGCACGGC
>CAZMXY010000177.1:1775-7711 GCA_964570345.1 uncultured Rhodothermales bacterium
TATACGCTCCTCGGCCGCCAGGCCGACGTGATCGAGACGTCGAGGGGCTGTACGTACGACTGCAGCTTCTGCTCGATTATCGAGATGCGGGGTCGGAACATCCATACGTATCCGATCGAGCGCGTGCTCGACGACCTGCGCGACGCGCGAGCCCGCGGCGCGCGTTCGATTTTCATCGTGGACGACAACATCACGCTCAACGTCCGGCACTTCGAGCACGTCTGTCGAGCGATCATCGACGCCGGCCTGAATGATTTGGATTATTCCGTCCAGGCGATGACGTCGTCGATCGCCAATCACGGCGATCTTCTCGGACCGCTCATGCGGCGCGCCGGATTTCGGTACGTCTTCCTCGGAATCGAAAACATTCTGGACGTCGACCTGGAATTCCTCCGCGCCGGCGCGAAGAATACGAGGCGGCGGGGCGGACGGAAAGAGGGAAACGCGACCCTCGAAGCCATCGACTGCATCCATCGAAACAAAATGTACGTGGTCGGCGGGCTGATCGTCGGAAATCCGGACGACACGCGCGAGTCGATTGAGGCGAATCTCTCGTTCGCACGGAGCTACGTTGACTGGCCGTACATCCAGCATCCGATGCCCTATCCGGGGACGCCGATGACGAACGACTTCCGCGACCGCGGATTGATCGAGAACGAGGACGTGAACGAATACGACGGCACCACGGCCGTCGTCCGGACCGCCCATCTCGCGGCCGATGAAGTGGAATACCTTCGCTGGAAAGCCGATCGCTGGATCAAGCTCCGCCACATGCCGGCGGCTTTTCGGCACGATCCCGTTTTCGTGCTGCGGCACGCCGTCCGAATGGCGGCTCACACGTTCCGCGGCAGCAGTCTCAAGTCGATGGTCGGACTGGAGGGCGAGCGGAAGGCGTTTGACAGGTACCGTGAGCGAAGGCGGCGTGAAAGGACGTATCTCTGATCTGACGCAGCCGTCCTCGTCGTGCGGGGACGGTTGTCGAGGAAAATGCCGTCTCGAATCTCGTGCAAAGGCCTGTGCGTGCGATTCGAGCACGCCTCCCGACTAATGAATGGTGGCGCGGCGTGCTCGAATGCACGTTCCGGATGCCTTATTGAATCTCGATCCGGTGCCCTCGAGATTGGGGGCGCTCCGGCGCAGGCATCCGCACCTCCAGCACACCGTCCTTGAACGTGGCCTTCGCCTGGTCGGGATCTATGCCCTCCGGAAGCGGAATAGTGCGGTAGAAGCGGCCGTAGCTGCGTTCACTGCGGTAGTAGCCTTCCCGCTCCTCTTCGTGCTCTTGCTTACGTTCGCCCTGAAGGACGAGCGCATTCTCGCGCACCTCAACCTGCACGTCCTCTTTCCTCAGGCCGGGCAGATCCGCGCGCACCACGAGGTTGCCGTCACGTTCTACCATCTCAACCTGCGGCGACCAAAGGTCCCTCGATGCCGGCCCGCGGCGCCAACCCGTCGTGGGCCAGCCGAATGTCTCGAAGGCGCGATCCATTTCCTCTGCGAGGCGGCGCATAATGGACACCGGGCTGCCTGTCCAGGGTGTCGGCTCCGGCTCGCGGCGCGCGATTTCTACGTGCTCCGCGTTCCCACGACCATTCCCGCGTTTCTTCTTATCAGCCATCGCTCCTGCCTCCTTCACTCGGTTGGTTCTCGGGTCGTACGGTTCGGACCCAAGCGATCGTGCAGCAGATCCCCGTTTCGCGGTCCCCGTGTCCGATCGCCGGAGTCGGGTTCACAGTACGCACGATCGGATGCTTGGAATGGATCCGCGACGGCTGTAACGGCCTGGTCACTTGATAATCAAAACCTCAACCCCGTATGCCACTACGTTACCTTGAGGGCGAAGCCGTTCGGAAAGCGATCAAGGCTTAGATCCATGCATTGCGGAAGCATGACTTAAAAAAGAGACGACGTCAGTGGTGTAACGCGACCGACAGCCACGTTCGTCAGCGGCGCTCGAAGGTCGTGAAGCCGCGCAGGTCTATCGACTCGACCTCGCCGCGATGGTCGAGCGAAAACGTCGCAAAGGTGCTGCCGAAGCCGGTGGGTCGCCACGTGGCGCGGAAGGTATCGTAGTGCCAGTGCTCGAGATCGGCGACGTATTCCGGCGAGTAGCGCAGGACGAGGCCGCCGTCCTCGAGCTCGACCGCGACGTCGCCGTACAGCCGGTCGGAATAGCTCCCCGCAAAGCGACCGAGGTCGAGCGACGGTTCGGTGCCGTCGACTCGCGACGGCTCCGACGCGCTTGCCCGCGCCGCCGACTCTTCGGACAGCGCGAGGTATTCGTCGCTCCAATCGGTCTCCGGGAACCCGAGCAAGGCGTCGAAAACGCGGTACATCAGTGCCGTGTGCAAACTGGCCGTCGTGAGGTTCGACATGGCGACCATGCCGATGCCTTCGGACGGTATCATGCCGACCTGCGTGCGCGTGTAGTTCACCGTACCCGTGTGCTGGACGACCTTCCGCCCGCGATAATCGTGCAGGCGCCACCCGAGGCCGTAGGCCGAAAAGTTTCGATCGGGGAAGAGCCTGCGATCCGACGAGTCGATCCCCGACACGATCTGCGGTCGGTGCATCTCTTCGACGGTGGACGATTCGAGCAGCCGCGTGCCGTCGTATTCCCCCTCAGCGAGGTGCAGGCGGATCCACTGCGCCATGTCGTGTGCGCTCGAAAACATCGACCCGGCTCCCCCCAACGCATCGTAGTTGCGACGGTAGAGCGGCGTCACCTCGCCGTCGACGCGCGTGTGCGACGTAGTCACATTCTCTCTCGCGTCCACGACATCCGACCGTGTGGTCGTTCTCGCCATGCCCAGAGGGTGGAAAATGTGCATGTCGAGAAAATCGTCCCAAGTCACTCCCGAGACGGCGCCGACCAGCTCACCGGCGACGACGTACATGATGTTGTTGTATCCATAGCGGCTCCGGAACCCGCTCGCCTGCGGAAGGTGCCGCGCGCGGCGGATGATCTCCGCCCGATCGAAGGGCGCCGCGATCCAGACGTTGTTGTGTCCCGCGAGCCCGATGCGATGGGTAAGGAGGTCGCGGACGGTGGTCTCGCGGGTGACGTACGGGTCGGAGAGCTCGAAATCGGGCATGTGCCGCCGCACCGGATCGTCCCAGTCGATCAGGCCGTCATCGACCAGCATCCCGAGCGCGGCCGTCGTGAAGGCTTTGGTCGTCGATGCAATCGCGAAGAGCGTATGCTCGTCGACCGGGTCGGCGCCGCCGCGTTCGGTCACGCCGAATCCGCGAGCATAGATCACCTCGTCGTCCTTCACGACGGCGATGGCGAGTCCGGGCACCTCCCAATCGGCCATCGCAGATTCGACGTAGGCATCGAGCCCGTCGAGCAGTGCGGGCTGCGCATCGGCCGCACCGGGGAGGATAAGGGAGCGGAGGAGGAACGTGAGGAAAAGGAATCGAGCTGTCCGCACGGCATCGGAGATGGTGTGATGGGACGATGAGACGTTGACGAGGCGCAAGGTAGGAAATCACCGATTGTATCGCTGCGCCTCGGGCAGGGGAAGGAGCCGGCGGAACTATCATTGGCGGGTCAGGTAGCGCTAAGTACCCATGACGCCTACTCATATGTCCCTCTGCCGCCTGGCCATACTGCCCGTTCTGCTCGCACTTCTCATCCTGCAGACGGGCTGCCGCTCGACCCAGGGGGCGCAGGACGAATCCGAAACCGGCGCGTACGGGGGTCACGTGATTAAGATGGAAGACGTCGAGGCCGTGGGCTACTCGTCCATCGAGGACGTGCTCGTTTCGAGGGTTCCCGGCGTCCGCTGGGCGCCTGGCGGAAGCGGCATCATCATTCGGGGGCCGCGGTCGATACAAGGCAGCAACGAGCCGCTCTACGTCATCGACGGCGTGCCCTCGTCCGCACGGCCGTCGATGAGTCTGACGGACGTGGAGGAGATCGAGGTGGTCAAGGACGCGGCGTCCCTCGCCCGCTTCGGATCGAGAGGTCAATACGGCGCCGTCCTGATCCGCACGAAAAAAGCCGACGGCTAGCCTGCTACCGGACCGGCTTCCCATTCGGGCCGGACCCCGTCGTCAGCGCCTTGAGCCGAAAACGGCCGAGCCGGAATCCTTCGCTCAGATCCTCCATCGACAGGCTGCTGAAGAGCGACTCCAGGCGGGCGCGCTCCTCGGCCCATCGATCGTGCAGCGGACACGGCTTCTCATTTCCGCATTCGGGCAGGCCCAGCACGCATTCGGTGAATAGATCGGTCCCATCGATCGCGATCAGCACGTCTCGGGGAGAGATCCGTTCGGCCGGCCGCGCCAGTCGAACGCCGCCGCTCGGGCCGCGCTGGGAGACGAGGAGCCCCGCCTCTGTGAGCTTCTGGAAGGTCTTCGTGAGGAAGTGGAAGGAAATGTCGAGCGCCTCGCTGATGTTGCTGATCGGCACGAAATCATCCGCATGGAGCGACGTCAGATACACCATGGCCCGCAGGCCATACTCACAGCTTTTTGAAAGCAGCATGGAGAACTGGTTGTTTTGTGATGAAGACGCCTCCGGACACGAATCCCGGGCTTGAGGGACGCGTATCTCATGCCGAAATTAAGACAAACAACTCTTAAATAGACCACGAGCCAAATGGAGTGGTTTTTATTTGGCCCTATTTAAGACAAAAAACTCCGCAAAAAGCAAACGGTTCGGAGGTTACTCCTATGAAACGCACGATTCACACCATGCCGCGGTCCGTGTTCTTCCTTTTCGGCGCCCTGCTGGTCGTTCTTCTCGCCGGCGGCATTTTGGGCCTGAATCGTTCTGCGCCGACGAGTGCTGCGGCGGACACGACGGCCGGAACGCTCTCAGAGATCTCATCCGCCGCGGAAGTGCCCGTGGCACCGCGCGTGTTCGGAAAGGTCGCGCGGGCAGCGGCGGGCGACGACGCCGTCTCGTCCGTCGATCTGCCGCCGGTGCGGGGACAGGAAAATGCCGTTCTAACCTATGCCCCTGAGGTACCGCCCGCAACCCGGCGCGACTACGCCACGCGCGTCGTCGTGGAGCTGGACGTACTCGAGGTCGTGAAGGAGCTGGCCGACGGCGTGCACTACGCCTTCTGGACCTTCGGCGGCGAGACGCCGGGGCCGATGATCCGCGTCCGCGAGGGCGATCTCGTGGAGTTCCATCTGATGAATCATCCCGATAACAAAGTGCCCCACAACATCGATCTGCACGCGGTGACGGGCACCGGCGGCGGGGCCGAGGCCACGCTCATCGTTCCGGGCAAGGCTGCATCCTTCGAATTTCGCGCGCTGAAGCCGGGACTCTACGTGTATCACTGCGCGACGGCGCCCGTCGGACTCCACATCGCCAACGGCATGTACGGACTCATCTTCGTCGAGCCGAAAGAGGGTCTGCCCGAAGTGGATCGCGAGTACTACGTGATGCAGAGCGAATTCTACACCAGCGGCGCCTTCGGTGAGAAGGGTCTGCAGGCCTTCAACATGGCGACGGCCCTTCGTGAGGACCCGAGCTACGTGGTCTTCAACGGAGGCGTCGGAAATCTGACGGGTGCCCGGGCGCTTCAGGCGGCCGTCGGCGAGAAGATCCGCCTGCTCGTCGGCAACGGCGGACCGAACCTCACGTCGTCCTTCCACGTGATTGGCGAGATCTTCGACGCGGTTTACACCGAAGGCGGCACGGTCGCGAACCAGCATGACGTGCAGACGACGGCGATTCCGGCCGGCGGTTCGGCGATGGTGGAATTCGAGGTCGACGTTCCGGGCAAATACACGCTCGTCGACCATGCCATCTTCCGCGCCTTCAACAAAGGGGCCGTCGGCATCCTGAACGTCGTCGGCCCGGAAAATCACGACATCTATACCGGACAACTCGATCTGACGGACTACGCGCCCAAGGACGATGCGCTCCTCGGGCAGAACGCCCGGTGACGCTCTGCGGTGACCGGTCGGCGGCC
>CAZMXY010000178.1:0-7672 GCA_964570345.1 uncultured Rhodothermales bacterium
GCAACATGACGTGGCCGTAGGCTCCTCCCGCACGTACTATCACCGCGTCACCGCGACGGCCGGGGAACGGTCCGCGACGAGCAGCGAGCGGAGCGTGACGTTTACGCGCGGTACCCTCACCGGTACGGACGAAAGTGACCTCCCTCGAGGTTTTGCGCTGGACCAGAATTATCCGAATCCGTTCAATCCGGAGACGACGATTTCCTACACCCTCGATCAGCCCGCATTCGTGACGCTATCGATATACGATGCGCTGGGTCAGGAGATTTCGACGGTCGTAGCGGACGAGAGGGCGCCCGGGAATTATCGCGTGCGGTTCGAGGCGGAAGGGCTCACGAGCGGGATCTACGTCTGCCGGCTCGAGGCGGGGAGCCACACCGCAACGAAGCACATGGTTCTATTGAGGTAGGTGCGAAATCCCCTCTCACGTGAAAGGGCGCAGCACAATCGATCGGCGGGAATCAGCCCTGGGTCCACCGAAGCGCGTACTGTAGGAGTTCGCCGACCGATTGGAGGCCCAGCTTCTCTTTCGCTCGTCTTCGATACGTTTCTACCGTCTTCGCCTCAATACCCAGCTCCTCGGTGATTTCAGACACCGAGTAGCCCTCACCCAGTAGCGTAAAGACCATGCGCTCCCTTGCGGTCAGATCGTCGATCGCAAACCCCGGCGATGCGTCGCGCTTGAAAGAGTTCGTGCTTAGAATGCGCGAGGCCATCTCACGGCTGAGACAGATCTCGCCATGGTAGGCCCGGACGATCGCTTCCATCAGCTGTTGAAGCGGTTCGCTTTTCATCAGATAACCGGCGGCTCCTGCGCGAAGGGCTTTCTCGGCGTACACGTTCTCGTCGTGCATCGAATAGACGATGACCTGGACGGCGGGATGCTTGGCCCGAATTTGTTGGACGAGGCTCAAGCCGTGCACGTCGGACAGCGAGACGTCAACGATGGCGACGTGGGGCCGCGTGGCCTCGATCAGACTGAGCGTTTCCTCCGCCGAGGCCGCTTCGCCGCAAAGTTCCATGCCGAGCTTTGACTTGATGGTCCGTGCAAGGGCCTCGCGAATGGCGGGATGGTCATCCGTGACGGTGACGCGGATGCGGTCTCCACCGCCCGGACTCGATCGAACCCATGGTGCTGACTGCAGCGTGGCCGGCATAAGCCTTCAAGAGTCGATTCTCGGGGATTGACACTGTTTGGAGCGCCGGGCTCCACTCAGGAAGCAGCCGGCGGATGCGTGTCCTTCTTGGATCGGAACTCCTGAACAAAACTTAAGCGTGTCGGCGGGCCGGCCACGCCGAAATGGGCAGTCGCGGTCCCGTGCCTCGCACCTTTCCCGGCGCGGGGACACAAAATGAAGCCGCGGAAGGAAGATTCTACCCGGATCAGGCACCGAAGCGGGCCCGAGGGCGGCGACTCCCGGGCGAAATGAGCCTTTGGTCGGTGCGGTACGGATGTTGACTTGGGCGACGGCGTTCTCCCGACGCTATTTCACAAGCTCTCCGTCCATTGATGTCTCGGATATCCGTATCGAGTACCGTCCTCATCTTGACTTTCATAGGCGTGGCGTCCGCCCCCGTCGCACTCGGGCAGGTTCATTTTCGGGATTGCGCCACCGCGACTGGACACAATGCCACGGTCATCGTCCCGAGCACGTTTGCCTCTGACTTCGGCAACGAATCCCTCTCGGCAGGCGATGAGATCGCCGTCTTTACTCCGAACGGCCTATGCGCCGGAGTCGTCACGCTCAGTGGTACGAGCACAGCCATCACGGTCTGGGGAAACGATCCCATGACGGTCGAATCGGACGGCTTTGAGCCCGGAGACAGCCTTCGCTTCGTCGTGTGGGATGCATCGGCGAACAAGAAGTATTCGGCGACGCGGCCGGAATACGCAGCCGACAAAACGTTTTATCAGACGGATGGAACGTACAAGGGTGATGCGATCTACAGCCTTTCGTCTCTGGTGAAATCATCACTGCAGCTGGGCACGGACAACGAGCAGCCTCTCGCGTTCGAGCTTGCCGCGAACTATCCGAACCCCTTCAATCCATCCACCTCTATTCGCTACACCGTCCCGCAAGATGGGCACGTAACCTTGGACGTTATCGACGCGTTGGGCCGCCGGGTCCAAATGCTCGTATCCGACGTGCAGGCGGCCGGAACGTACGACGTTCGATTCGAGGGAAGCGGGTTTCCGAGCGGTACGTATCTCTATCGACTCAGTGCGGGACGAGAAACGCAGGTGCGACGCATGGTCCTCCTCAAATGATACGAGCGCTCTGCGCCGTGAGGTCCCCGTCCGTCCTACGGTGAAACTCCTAATCCGCTTCGTTGCCGGTCGATGGCTGTGATCGCAGCGACCGAGCTCGGGCGCGAATTTCGACCGATTCGATCACGCGCCGCCCGGACTCGTCTCTGCGCGCGACATTCAGCAGAACCGCCGCCACGTCTTCTGCAGACACCGGGCGATACTTCGGCGGAAAGAGAAATTGAAGTCGCCGGGCCACTTCTTCTCCCAGGCGAGCCTTCCGGCGGTCACCCATCAGAAAAGACGGGCGAAGGATCGTCACGGCGCGAAACGGCACGCTGAGCACCGCCTCCTCGACGTCGCCCTTCACGCGATTGTAAAAGATGCGCGATCGGGGATTGGCGCCTAGCGCACTCACCAGGAGGTAGTGTCCGACCTCTCGTCGATGGCCGATCTCGGCGAGCGCCTTCGGATATCCATAATCGACCTGCCGAAACTGCTCTTCGCTTCCGGCCTGCTTGATCGTGGTTCCAAGGCAGCAAAGAATCTGATCGACCTGAAAGAGGTGGCCATGCCGTTCGTCGGACAGCGCATCGAAATCGATGACGTGCTCCTCGATTTTGTCCGACCCGTCGAGTCGACGGATCTCTTCGGGGAGTGGGCGACGGGTCAACGTGACCATGCGCTCGAAGGCGGGGTCCGACAGGAAGCGGCGCGCACAGGCTCGACCGACGAGTCCCGTGGCGCCGGCGATGAGTATGGATTTGGACGGGCTCAAGGTCGGGCGAAACACGTACGGCGGTCATCCGACTGTTTTACGGCCAGGATAAGACTTCCGCCATCAGTAAATGAAGGTATCAAGAGGAATCCTCTCAGCGCTCGAAAACCTCCAGGATCTAGCTATAGCTAGTGCACGACGTTCTTTCCACGCAAGTACTGAATAATTGGGTGGACGAGGAACGGACGAATGCGATAGCGTTCGTCCGCGCCCACCGTAGACAGGGCGAAACGACTGTGCCCGCGACGTTTCTCCAGCGGTTCAATCAAATGCAGGTTGCCCAGCGCCTCGAGTATTTCTTCGCTACGGTCCGGCGGAATGAGGAATACGTCGCTGTGCTCTTGGAGTGAAAGCGAGGCGTGCTCAAGTAGTGCCTTCAAGGTGAATACGTGCTCAAGGGGAAGTGTCTGAAGAAAGTCGAAACTCAACGGCTTAACCGGTCGCACGCGAAGCAGCTCGGAGCTCTCATCCATTTCGACGGACCGCAGCCAATAGAATAGTGCCAGCATGACGTTCTGTCCACATACACGTTGGAGGCGGTCGAAATAATCCGTGCGCAAGATGGTCTGCCGCTCCTGAGCCGTACGAACGTTTCGCAGGCGTCGGGCGAGTAGCGGATTTCCCTCCGTAGAGGGGGTCTCAAAGTGGAGCGAAAGGCCGCTCCGTTGATGGCGGTTTAGAACGACGGCTTCAAGATCGCTGCGGGAGACCGGAGATAGGGCGTGAACTACGCCGAGCCGCGATGCCGTGGGCTCGGTCGTACTTATCACCTGCCAGCCGTGATCTCCTACTGTAACTATCCAGAGCACACGAGAGTCCGTCCGCGACACGAAAGAGAGAAAGGCTTGTACGAGCTCCGTTCCTCCGACCTGTCGGAGATAAAGGTGCTCGAGATGCTCGACGAAACAGACCTGAGTTTCCTGAATAACCTCACGCGAAACGATTTCTTGGCTGAGTTCATCGAATGTGGCGATTAACCCGTCCGTAAGACCGAGCGTCCGGGCAAGCATGCCGACAAGCTCCTTCTCCGTACGGACGCGCCTTCGGAGGTCCAGTATGCGTACGGACGCGACGTCCGGCACTGACTGACGAAGGACGTTCAAAAAGCTCGTATGTCCGCTCCCGTGAAATCCGGTTATGATGAGGGCATTAGTGAGGCCGCTTTTCCTCCGGCCAATGTGCGTGCGGATGGCTTGAATATCCTGCTCGCGGCCCACGAGGAGAGAAGGATCACGAAGAGGTTCGAATGTGAAGAGGCGGCGGTAGACGAGCGGAAGACCCTCAGATAGGTGCTCGATACCGACGAGTGCATCGAGAGTCGCAAAGCGATCTTCCTCGGTTGCGGCCGCGAGACCGGTAGCCGCCTGTCCCAGCCGTATCCACCTTCGAGAGCGACGCACCAATGTACCGTAGGTCCTTCGTCCGATGGCGGCGGCTCGGCCCGCCCGTTCGGATGCACGCTTCGTGATTTGACGCAATCCCGCCCGCGCCTCGGAGCGCAGGTCGAGGATCTGCTCGCGCATCCTTTCCTCGACACGGATGCGCTCGTGCAGGGTCATGAAGCTTCCTTCCAGGACTTCTCGGATGCGGAGTTCGAAGACTTCAAAGGCTTCGTTCAGTGAGAGGTCTGCGGCGCCTAGGACATCTGCGGAACGGGCGAGTCCGTCAACGACAAGCTCGTGCGCAGCCGACTGATCTTCGTCGCCAGATTCTGCGTCGAGGTCGTCCAACGCGGACCCGAGGTTGAACCGGAGAATGCTCGGCACCCACTCTACTTCGTCGCAGGCCGCCGTTAGAGCACGCGCGAGGTGGTCCGTTTCGCCCTGCAGCTCTTCAAGAACACGGGCGTCGTAGGCGCGTGCCGCAGGCTCCCGGAACTCCACCAGTTTTGGCGGCCGATCGGGGTCGACGCCACGATCATCCAGTACGTTAATTTCGAGACGTTCGGGGAGAGCTTGAACCAAGTCCGACAGTTCGACGGCAACCTCGGAGCAGGCCATTCGCATTACTTGGGTTAGCCGGCCGCCACGCAGGAGCCCCAGGGCTTCCTGCTCGACCGCACGCAGCGCATTGTCCAGATGGCCTCGCACGTCTCCGGCGGTGGCCCTCCCGATGAATGCTTCTTCCGCACGGCTGGACAGTTCGTCGAGGCGCATTTCGACGTGTTGGAGCGCCTCACGGGAGGGTCGAATGACCTGCTGGAATATCTCGGTTATCAGCCGGTTCTCGAGCTCATTGCATCGCCCCTTGAAGTCGAGGAGGCGGCCCATCAGCCCTACGCGCGTGAGGATTCGCGCGTACCAGGTACTCCAACGAGCATCTCGTTTGCCGAACCGCGCAGTACTCTTCTCCACTTCTCGCTTCGAGAGATCGAGCATGAAGCTGTCGATCTCGAAAACGTCCCGCTGCAGACGGTCGAAAAGCCGTGCCGACCTTTCCCGGGTCCGGCCGGGGACGTCAAACCCTGTAAGTTGCTCCGCCGCCTCCCGAAGTCGACTGTGAAGGGGGTTGGCACGCGAAAGCAGGGAAGCTGATCGTTCTTGCCGCCTGGCTTTCCCTACTCCGGATAAGGGAGGGTCCTCGTCAACGCTGGATTCTACGACGGTATCGACCTCCTGCCCAGCGCGGGCGTCGGCCCGTTTCAATGCCCCCAACCTGACTTCAACCTCTTCGCGCAGTACGGAGTGAACGTGCTCCGTCACGACACGACCGGCCACGGCCATGGCAAGGCCAACTTCCGTGCATATCTCCTCGTGAACGGCCCGAAGGGCGAGCGGTATTCGGACGTCTAGATGGTACGATGCCAATTGGCGCAAGGGGACGTGCTGCATATGACGCTGCGGCTCGCGACGAGCGCGACGGGTGTGGCGGCGAAGCACGTTTGCGAGCTTAAGGTAAGCTCGACTCCTTGCGCGGACGGCGCGTACCCGCTTCTTTCGCAGGCGACGAATCCACCCGTCGGTTGCCTCCGGCAAAAAGCGCCCCTCCGGTTCGAGCCGTAACACCTCCTCGTCGACGTCCGAAACAATGGCCGAGAGTGTGTCGATCAATTGTTCCTGTGCCGCAGCCAGGACTTCACCCGGACGCGCTTCAATAAGCCCACGGTGGAGCCGTTCTACGACCTCGAATTGCAGGCCGTGGCGATAGGACAGGATTTGCTCGGACGGATCCTGATCATTTAACGTCTCGACCATCCGTTCGTGCGCATCCGCCGTCTGCCGTAGCAAGGTCGCTAGCGGTTCGATCGATTCACTACGGACGCGTGCAGTCCAAGAGGCAGTGGCGTCGTCGATCGCTTTCCGCAGGAGGTCGAGCTGCTCGGCTACGACGTTCGGCTCCTGAGATACGTCCCGCCGGTGATCTGTGGGAGTCAGGCTCAAGACAGTTCGCTATTCCCTGCCCTCATGGAATCCGTGTCGAACGGGTTCGTCCCGCCGGACGTCTCTCCGACTTCTCGTGCGCCGTACCACGGCGTCAACAATCCCCTCTCCCGGAACTCCTTCCGTGCCCTTTCGGTGATCTCGCTCTGGAGCAGAAACTCGAAACGCGTATCTAGGACGTACGCCTTCACGCGGATATGCGTTAAGTGGACTTTGTCAAACTTGTCGTTCACCAACACGACGATGGGCTTGTTCAGGAAGACGTATTTTGAGGAGACAGCCGCTTCGAAAGCGATCTGCTTCGCCTTCGCTTCGTCCACCCAGCCCGGGAGATACAGATCCGTCACGACCTGGCAGTCGAGCGCACCGGCGTTCGCATTCGAGACCTGTCCGCCCACGATCTGACTGTTCGGCACCGAAACAAGGCTGTCGTCGGGCGTCGTGATTCGAGTCGATCGGAGACCGATTGCGACGACTTCGCCGTAGGTGTCCCCGACGGCGATCTTATCGCCGACCTGGAAGGGTTGGTCGAAGATAATCACGAACCCTCCGAAGATGTTCTTGAGGATATCTTGTGCCGCGAACCCGATCGCCACGCCGACAGCGGCCCCGGCCGCGAGCAGGCTCGTCGCATCGAGCTGGAAAATACCCGCTAAGACGACGTAAATCGAGACCGCCCAGACGATGATGCGGGCGATCGGTACAAGTCGCTTGTAGAAGAGTCGGCGCCCGGCGTTGCGCGCCGCGAGCTTCTCGAGCAGGAACGCGACGCCCCGTATGACGAAGACCGTCAGGACGAGGATGACCACTGCGAATAGGACGCGCAATCCGAGATACTGCACCGTGCGCCCTGCATCCCGTAGGGTCGTATCGCCCAGCATCTCGGCGGCGGAACGCGGCTCGGCAGCGGATGTGTCGATCTGCGTGACGGACTCCGCGGCCGGGTCGGGTGCATCATCTGCACCCGAGCAACCTGCACTCAGGATGAAGACGGCGAAAAGTGCGGCTGAAAGCGGGATGTGCGATCGACGGGTCATCCTTCCTCTCTGATACAGCGGTCACCATCTCCATATGAAAAAATCGGCCTCTACGCAACTGTAAAAGCCGATCTAAGGAGGTGTGGAGCCAGGGGGAATCGAACTCCTGACCTCTACAGGAACGGCAATTTAGCGCCCGACCTCGTCGAATCGGGTCCCGACGGGATGTGGAGCCTCGAGCACCTGCCTCGGGTAATGCAGCACCCGCGCGCGGCGGTCCGGGTCGTCC
>CAZMXY010000179.1:0-4706 GCA_964570345.1 uncultured Rhodothermales bacterium
TCAGCGACCCGATCCCGAACCCGGCTCGTGGGTGTTTAGATAGTGCAGCGCCATTGCCGTCATCGCGCGCACGCCGAGCCCGAGCCCGCCGTCGTCTATGTAGAACGTGGGCGTGTGGTGATCGGGGGCGTCTTCCTCGGCCACGTCCGACGGACGCCCGCCGAGGCGGATGTAGAAGCCCGGAACGCGTTCCGCGATGAACGCGAAGTCTTCGGCACCCGTCTGGGCAGGATTCAGGTGAACGCGATCGGCCCCCGCTACGCCTTCGAGCACCGGCAGCATCTCGGCCGTCAGCTCGGGATCGTTGTACGTGACCGGATACGACGCGCTGTATGGGATCTCCACCTCCGCGGTCGCGCCCATGCTCTCGGCCACGTTCGTCGCGATGCGGCGCACGCTCTCGTGGATGGCGAGCCGATCCTCCGTACTGAGCGCGCGAAGCGTTCCGATCATCTCGACTTCCTCCGGGATGATATTGGACCGCACGCCGCCCTCAATCTTGCCGATCGTCACCACGGCCGCATTCTCGGTCAGCTTCATCTGACGGCTGACGATCGTCTGCAGCGCCGTGATGACGTGCGCGGCGGTGACGATGGGGTCGATCCCGCCCCATGGATAGGCTCCGTGCGTCTGACGGCCTTTTATCACGATGCGCATGTCGTCGACGCTGGCATAGGTCCCCTCCGGATTGTAATAAATGTTGCCGACTTCACCTTTCGACCAGACGTGAAGGGCGAACGCGGCGTCGACGTCCGGATCGGTGAGAATCCCCTCTTTCACCATGAGCTCGGCGCCGCCCTCTTCCCCCACCGGCGCCCCCTCTTCGGCCGGCTGGAATATGAACTTGACGGTGCCCGGCACCTCGTCCCGAACGGCGGTCAGCACTTCGGCCACGCCCATCAGAATCGCGACGTGCGCGTCGTGACCGCACGCGTGCATGACGTCGACTTCCTCACCGTTGTAGATGCCTTTCGCCTTCGAGGCAAACGGGAGATCCAGCCGTTCGGTCACCGGGAGGGCATCCATGTCCGCTCGCAGCGCCACGACCGGACCCGACCGACCGCCGCGGAGCACACCCAGGACGCCCGTGTGGGCGATCTCCGTTTGAACGTCCAATCCCAGCCCGCGAAGATGCTCCGCCACCTTCTCCGCCGTCCTGAACTCGCGATTCGACAGCTCGGGATGCTCGTGGAAATCCCTGCGCCACGCGACGACCTTCGGCTCGACCCTTGAGACGAGCGCTTCCATGTCGTCATCCAGTGCGGGCGCCTGGGCGTTCGCAGGCTGCGGGCAGATGCAGGCCAGGGCGGCGAGAACGAGTACGGCGGCGAAGGGAAAGACTGAGCGCGACACGAGCATGCCTCCGAAGTGGTTGTGGTGATTGATAAAACGCGGCGGCGACCGCACTCAATCTAAATCTCGACAGGCGAGGATACCACTTCGACTCGTCTCATAATTCCCAGCGCGCCCGCAGGCCGAGCCGGCTGCCGTTCTCGGCAGGCAGGAGTACCGGATTTATCTCCGGCCGGTGAGCCGACCGCTGCACCGATGGATTCGCACGCCTGAATAGAGTCCATCCGCTGATTAGAACGGACGCGCCCGCCGCCACGAGATCCGGCGTCGGGTAGCGGGCTCGATCGGATAGTCCGATCGCAAGACCGGCGCCGCCGGCCACGAGGCCGGCGCCCGCGGCAAGGGCGCTGCTGCGCTGCCGACTCATCATCCACGCGTTTACGAGCGTGGACGAAACGTTCAGGCCGATCGAAGCGACCTCGATCTTCCCGTCCATTTTCTCCTCTTCCCCGGGCGGCGGCGAGTACTTCGGCTGGATCATTGCGAGCTCACGTACCGACAGACCGTGCATCACCGCCCACTGGTGCAGCCACGGCAGCTCCATGTCGTCCACGTAAGAATACCGATACCGCTCGTTGATCTGCTCGGCGGCGTCGCGGCCCGCCGTCTGCTCAATGAGGTATCCGACCGCGCAGATCCGCCCGTGTTCGTCGATGAAGACGGGCGTCCGCTCACCGGTGCGGTGGGTATTCCGCGGGAACGTTCCGGCCGATCGATAGGCACGAAGGTGGTCCAACGCCTTCCTGCGAAGGCGCTGCTGTCCGGGAGTTAGACTCGGATGCGCTCGTTCGCGCAAGCGTTCTTCGACGAACGTCAGATGGCTTACGATGCGGACGTCCTCATCCGCAATGGCGGAAGGCGGTTCTCCGAATCGGGCGACGTATCCGGCGTCTCCGATGATCCGGTTTACCGTCTGCACGCCGGCGTGGCCGCTCTCGTCCTTCACTTCGTCGGAAGGGGCCGGGAGGCGGCCCGCGTTTGCAAGGACCGCGACGCCGACGACGGCCGTTATGGATACGAGGAGCTGAAAAGTAGCACGCATGGCGGTTCGATTGTTTCCGGTGAACGACGCTGAATCCGAAAGACAGATCGACGGCGCGTTCTATTCCGGGTGGAGCGACGCACGTCGTCGACGAATCTGCGCGCGTAGATGCATCGAGCTCGCGTGACGGCGCGGACGTCGTGAGGCCTCGGTCGCCCAGGCAAAGGCAGCGGCGTGCGAGATCCGATCCTTCCGACGAAAAACGTAACGATTCATCGTGGAATAAGCGGTGCTCCCGATCTGTCTTTCCCGTTGAATCCGGATGGGTTCGACGCAGGCGAGCGGGATTCGGACGGATCGTACGCGGATCGGGGAAAGTCTCCGGGGACGGTCGTCCATCCACAAAGCAAGGCCGTTAGAATCCGCGTTCGCCCCGATCGTGTTCCATCGAGCAGTCAGGAATCCTTCGTGCACGACATAGTTCATCGCTTGCCGGAATCGAGTCGGGACGTACGAGAAGAACAGGCGGCCGAGCAGCGGCTGGTGGCGCGCGCCCGGGAGGGGGATCGCATGGCCTTTCGGGAGCTGGTTCAGCGGTACGAGGGACTCGTGGCGGCGACCGTAATCGGCATGCTGGGACGGGGTCCCGAGGCGGACGACGTCGGGCAGCGGACGTTCATCCGGTTCTACCAGGCGCTGGATCAGTACAGAGGCGAGGGGGGCGTGGCGCCGTATCTCACGCGCATCGCCGTCAACCTGTCGCTGAACGCGATCGATCGTCGCAACCGACGACGCCGCCGATTCACGAGCCGCGATGCGGCCGATCGTTCGTTCGACGAACCCGCCGTAGACGGCGAGCAAGACGTGAGGCGGTTCGACGAGACAGAGACGATACGCAAGGCCATCGAACAACTGAACCCGAAGCACCGGTCGGTCGTGGTGCTCCGGCTCATGAACGGCTACTCGACGAAGGAGACGGCCGACCTGCTCGGCGTTCCCGTCGGCACGGTGCTGTCCCGGCTCTACCGGGCTCAGCGCAGCCTTCGAAACTTGCTCGGCCCTTATCTGGAGGATGACTATGAAGGATAAAGAGATGGAGCTACTGCTGCGGTCATTCGACGACGAGCTCGACGAGACGGACCGGCGGCATCTGGACGCGCTTCTCAAGAATTCGACCCTCATGAGGAGCGAGCGGATCCGGCTCCGCCGGCTGCGTGACCTCATCGCCGGCAGTGCGGCGGACGGTTTCGCGCCCGATTTCGCCGACCGCGTAATGAACCGGCTGAACGGGGCGTCGCGGACGGAACGACGGACCTCGCCGGCGCCGGATCGCCGCGCGCGCGGGCGCCGGCCGTGGCGCCTGGCCGGCGGGGTGGCCGCGGCCGCCGTGCTGGCGATCGCCATCGGACTGATGGTCTGGATGCAGCCCCGCATGGCCTCCGTACCGTATGGAGCCGTGCAGACCCTCACGCTCAAAGACGGGTCGACGGTCACGCTCAGCGGCGGATCGACGCTCTCGTACCCGCGCTCGTGGGGCGCCGACGAGCGGCGCGTGCGATTGGACGGCGAAGCTTTCTTCAGAGTCGATCCCGGTGACAAGCCTTTCGTCGTCGAGACGTTCAACGCCGACGTCACGGTCCTTGGGACGGAGTTCAACGTCCGGGCGTGGCGAGACGACCCGGCCCCGCAAACGGCCGTCGCACTCGCCTCCGGCCGCGTCGCCGTTGCGGCGCGGACGGGCGCACCGCCCACACGCGCGACGTCCTCAGCGACGTCCTCGGATGAGTCGGCCGCGGTGCTGCACCGGCAGGGGCCCGACCCGGTCGTGCTCGAGGCGGGCCAGGCCACGTCTGTCGTGGGCGATTCGACCGCCGCGCGTCCGCCCCGAGACGTATCCCTCGAACCAATCGTGTCGTGGCGTTCCGGTGGCGTGGCGTTCGTGGATCAACCGCTGGGATCCGTGTTCAACGCGATCGAGCGGCGCTTCGACGTCGACGTTCGCGCGGCCGATTCGGCGATCTACGGCAGGCTGCTCACGTACCTGAATCCCGAGCCGAGATCGGCTGCGGACGTGCTCTCGGACATCTGCCACACTCTTGACCTCCGATACCGGCGTACCGCGAACGGATATGAAGTCCTGCCCCATTAGATCGCGTGACACGCGCGTCGCACGCGCCGGGACCCACGGCCCGCGCCCCGAGAGCCCGGGAGCCCGGGGACCTGCGTCGTGCACCGCCCGGGCCGCAGCCAGGGAACGATCCATGCTCATGACTCGACGGCTCACCGGCATTTGCCTGCTCGTGCTCTCGATCGCCGGGTGCGAGCTTTTCAACGGTTCGCGCGACGACGTCGTAACGTCATCGTCGATCGA
>CAZMXY010000179.1:4806-7533 GCA_964570345.1 uncultured Rhodothermales bacterium
GTCGCGATCTCGCCCGCCGATCTCCGATCGCATCAGCATTTCGGTGACCCGTACGAGATCCTGTCGGGCGTGGACGACACCTGGCACGAGGCGTACCCGCCGGCGATCGTCGACGACGAGCTGCGCCTCTGGGTCAGCTTCGGCGGATGCAGAGAGGGTACGTTTGCGCTTTCGCACCAGGCCTCGAGCCGCGGCATCCTACTGAGCCTCTTTCACGATTATCCCGATCTGAAGGTGGATTGCGACCGGCTCAACTTCCGGGAGCTGACAATCGAACTGCCGGCAGCCGTCGCCGATGAAAATCGCGTCCTCCTGCTCAATCCAAATCGTGGTGCAGACCCCTACGAAGACGCCTTCGTCGTCAAAGGGTGACGCGTCCTCCGGAAACGCCCTCCAACCGAACTCCATGACTGCCATGCGATCGCTCCGACTTTTTTTCGTTCCGTGCCTCGTTACCGCCTCGCTTCTCGCGCTCTCCGCCTGTGACGTGCTCTCGCCTCGCGAGGAGCAGGCGGTCGTGCGGGCGCTGACCGACGGCGAGAAGCAGGTCGTCGATGCCGACGTGCACTTCGGACTCGACCTATTCCGGGCGGTCAGTGAAGAGGATGCGCGGAAGAACGTCTTCATCTCCCCGCTGAGCGTGTCCATGGCGCTGGGCATGACGCTCAACGGCGCCGTCGGCGAGACGAAAGGTCAGATGCAGGAGACGCTGGCGCTCGCCGGCCTCTCCGACGCCGAGATCAATGAAGCGTACCGGAGCCTGATCGACCTGCTGCAGGGACTCGACCCGATGGTCGTCTTCGAGATTGCCAACTCGATCTGGCACCGGCAGGAGTTCGACGTCGAGCCTGAATTCCTCGACACGAATGAAGCTTACTTCGATGCCGAAGTCGCGGCTCTGGACTTCGACAGTCCGTCGGCCGTCGCGACGATCAACGGCTGGGTCGGCGAGAAGACGCACGGAAAAATCGAGGAGATCCTCGACTCCATAGATCGGGACGTGGTCATGTACCTCATCAACGCCATCTATTTCAACGGAACCTGGACGTACGAATTCGACCGGGACGCGACCGAGCAGCGTCCGTTCACGTCCATCGACGGCGAGCAGCGGGACGTCCCGATGATGGAGCAGGAGGGCGATCTGCCCTATTTCGAGAGCGAGGACGCGCAGGTGGTGGATCTGCCGTACGGGGACAGCCTGTACAGCATGACCGTCGTCCTGCCCCGCGAAGGCCGTGATGTGGAGGCGATCGTCGCGGGACTCGACCGGGAGACGTGGGACGAATGGACGGGCGGTTTGCAGACACGGGGCGTCTCGCTGCGGCTGCCGCGATTTCGGCTCGAGTACGAGCTCCAGATGAAAAACGTGCTCTCCGCCATGGGGATGGAGATCGCCTTCGACGACCGCCGAGCCAACTTCACGCGAATCAACCCGGACGGCGGCCTCTATATCAGCGAAGTGAAGCACAAGACGTTCGTCGAAGTCGACGAGGAGGGCACGGAGGCCGCCGCCGTGACCTCGGTGGAAGTCGGCATCGTATCGGTTCCCGTGTACGTGCCCGTGTACGTGGACAGACCTTTCGTCTTCGTGATCCGCGAGCGACATTCGGGGACGATCCTGTTCATGGGGAAAGTGGTCAGTTTGTAATCCCGCCGGCGGTGGGCGCGGCCCTCCGTTGGCCGCGTCCGCGCGCGAGCAAACTCCGGACTGGACGATGTTCACATCCAATCGATTCGAGGTAGGGAGGCAGACGGATCGCCTGCGTACGGCCGTGCTGCCGGCGGTCGCGCTCGTCCTGCTCGGCTGTGCCGTGGCGGGGTGCGATCTGCTCGCTTCCGGCAGTCGCTCCGATTCGCCGCGTACGGTCGCTTCCGACGGCACGTTCGAGATCGAAGTAGGCGCAGCCGTGCGCCTCGGTCGTGGTGGGCCCCTGCTGTCGTTCGAGGAGGTGTCGGAGGACAGCCGGTGTCCCGAGAACGTGATGTGTGTCTGGGCGGGCCGGGCGAGCGTGGTCTTCCATCTTGTCGGGGGCGAGAGCGACACGGCGTTCGTCCTCACGATGCCCGGTCTGACGCCCGCTCCGCACGACGAAAACGACGACGTGCCCGTGCACGGGTTCGTGTTCAAGCTGCTCGAGCTCAGCCCGTACCCTGTGTTCACGTACCCTTTGTCCAACCGCGAGCGCCGTTCTCCTCCTTACCGCGCTCTCCTCCGCGTCGAGACAGCATCCAACCAAGCGAAATAGGACATGGCCAACTTCCAACGCCTATCCATCCGCCTCACGCTCATCGTGCTGCTGGCCTCTCTGAGCGCCTGCGAGCTGCTCGGGCCGGAGGAGAAGCAGGCGGCCGTGCGCAGTCTGACCGGCGCGGAAGAACGGATCGTCGGTGCCGATCATCGATTCGGATTCAACCTCTTCCGCGCCCTCAGCGAGGATGATGCGGACGAAAACGTCTTCATCTCCCCGTTGAGCGTCTCGATGGCGCTCGGCATGACGCTCAACGGCGCGAACGGCGCGACGTACGAGGCCATGCAGGAAACGCTCGAGCTGAACGGCCTGTCCGAGCAGGAGATCAACGAATCGTACCAAAGCCTCATCAAGCTGCTCCAGGGCCTCGATCCGAAGGTCGTCTTCGAAATCGCGAACTCGATCTGGTATCGGCAGGGCTTCCAGGTCGAGCCGGAGTTCGTCGGCGTCAACGAATCATATTTCGACGCGGAGGTCG
>CAZMXY010000180.1:0-4011 GCA_964570345.1 uncultured Rhodothermales bacterium
TGAGCAACCCGAGGCGGTTCGCGTAGACCGACAGGAGTGCGTCGTAGTTGAGGGACGACGCGGGCCGCAGCGTCGGATTTCCGCGATCGACCGCCGTCGCCGACCCGGAGCGAATGCGCTGGCGCGGCGAGTACTGCGTAAAGTCCGGCCTCGACAGCGAACGCGTCCGCGCGAGCCGGAGATCGAGCCAGTCGGTGAACCGATAACGAACGTGAACGATCGGAAACCACTGGCCGAAGCTTTGCGTGGAGGACGTATCGGACATGAAGCCGATCTCCGACCGAATGTTGTCGGCTTCGCCTTTCTTGGCGTCGTACTCCGTATCCGTGTGCTCGTATCGGATGCCGGGCAATATCATCAGCCGCCGACCGAGATTGAGCTCCACCATCGCGTAGCCGGCCATGATGTCTTCCTGCATCTCGAAGTCCGCCATGTCGGCGAACGGCGTATTATAGTACCGGCCGCCGACGCGCTTGTAGACCTCTCCCATGGCACTCCGGTCGACGAAGGCCGAAAGGTCATATTGCCCGTCAAGGAAGCCGTTGGCCTCATGTCGGTCGTCGAGGAAATTGGTCACGGCAAGGTGGCCCTGGCTCGTATTCTCGAACGTCGTGCCCGAGTACGCGTTGCGAATGAAGTTCGGCCCATCTCCGTAGTAATAGGCCAGGTACCAGCGCGACTCGTCGTTGGAGCGCTGTTTGCTACGATACTTGGCGCCGAACTTGGTGTATCCGGTAATCCGCCGGCCAAGGGCAAACGGCGTTCTCACGTTCAAACTCGCACTCATATCGCGCTCCACGTTCTCCAGAGCGAAGTGATCGCCCCACTCGAGAAACGTCTCTTCGAGGCGATCTTTGGCCGACAGCGGAATGAGCTCCGGACCGTCGGTGAGCTTCAGCCCCTCGTTGAATGCCGCGACCTCGGAGAACGTGAACGAATTGTCATAGGGACGCTCATGGCGCGCCCGCGAATGAGCCAACGCCCAGTCGACGTCGCTTCCCAGGACCGTATGGTCTCCCTGCAGCGTATTCGACAGGACGCCGGTGGTCATCTCGCGGTCGCGGATTCCGTATGAGACCGATCGTCCGGTAAGCCCAAAGTTCTTGCTCCAAAGCGTCTCGTCACGATTCAAACGACTCACGAAGTTGCTGAATTGCACGCGTCCGCCGGGCAGCCTGTAGTCGAGGATGACGCTTCCGCCGTAGCGATGGCGGATCTCCGCGCGGTCGGTGAGATTCAGACCTCCGATTCGCATCCGGACTTGCTGACCTTCTGCCAGCGTCACGGCCTCGCGTGCGTAGCTCGCATTCAAGACGTCCGATCCGCGATCGGCTCGTTCCACGTTAGCCTGTCCCCGCACCCCGAGGCGGTTCCCGAAGAAGCGCTGGCTAAGATTCAGGTTGCCCTTGTAAAATCCGATTTTCTCTTGCTGCGCGCTGTATCCGGTCTGCAAACGGACGTCGGTCCGGAAACCGTCGGGAGCATCCATCAGCTGGAAGTTGACGGTCCCGCCGATCATGTCCGCGTCGCGGTCGGGCGTCAGCGCCTTCACGACCTCGATTCCCGACAGCATGTCGGAAGAGATCATGCTCAGGTCGGTGCTGCGATCATCGAAATCCGTCGACGGGATTCGCTGGCCGTTGACCAGTACGTTGTTGAACTTGGGCGAGAGGCCTCGGATGACGACCTTCTGGCCCTCGCCGGCGTTGCGGATGACGGACACGCCCGGCAGGCGGCCGACCGACTCCGCCGCGTTGACGTCCGGCAGTTCCTGGATACGCGCCGCCGAGACGACATTGAGGATAGTGTTCGAGGCGAGCTGCTGGTTAATGGCCGCTACCTGCCCTTCGGCCTGGGCCGTGATGACGACTTCACCCCCCTCTACCACGTCGAGCGACAAAGCCACGTCCTGCTCCAGGACGCCACCCGGGGGGACCGTCACAGGAACCCGCGCCGATTTGTATCCGATGAAGGATACGATGAGCTCCTGGTCGCCGTCGGGGACGTTCGGAATACGGTAGTGCCCTCTCAGATCCGTGGCCGCACCGAGCGCCGTTCCTCCGATACGGACGGAGGCGCCGGGAAGATCGGCGCCGGTTTCGGCGTCCGTCACGCGTCCCATGACGACGCCCGCTTCAAGTGAACGTTCGACCTCGGCGTCGATCGCACGATGGGAGGAGGGGCTCGTGCCGAAAGCCCCGGCATCACTGGGCACGCTGAGCAGGAAAATCGCCGCCGCGAATGCGAAGCGTCGGAAGAACCACCCGCGCCCGCCGCCGGCCGCTATCGAATCCATGTCGAGATTGAGAGCTATCCGTTTCATCGTTCTGCCATTTTTGGATCACACTCCCGCGTCTTCAGGGCGACGGTGACCGACCGGACGCGACGCGAGGCCCGACGGTAGCCGGGCCTCCACGCCGCTCTCGATCACTATCATTTTAGCAACACCATGCGTCCCGTCAGCGTCTGAACGCTCAATGCCGATTCTGCGAAGACGCGGTAAAGGTAAACGCCGGACGGAAGCGAACCCGCATCTAAATCGATGCCCTGATTCGCGCCCGACTTCATCGATCGTGCAGGCAAAGCCATGAGCTCACGTCCGAGCAGATCGTATACGTGAATCCGGACGTCTGCCGGGAACGGCAGATCGAAGCGAATCGTCGTCGACGGATTGAACGGATTCGGGTAGTTTCCTCTCAGGACGAATCCCTGCGGAAATTCCACGTTGTCTTCGCGAGAGACGATGACCCCGGTTCCACCGCCCTGTGCTTCCCATTCGGCCTTACTTTCTGGGAACCAGTTCAAATCCCCCAGAGGAAATCCTCCTGTGCCGGCCGTGAACGAAGCCTTCGTCGTCGGATACGTGAAGTCGTCCGTCACCGGCCAGTCGGTAATGTCGTCCGTGCTGTTGGTCCCGTCAGGATCGAAGTAAACCATCGTCGCCGAGACGTTCGCCGGCTCCGTCCAATAGCCCTCCACCCAGTCGATGAACCCGGAAAGGCCCGAGGTCAACCCGAATTCCGGGTCCTCCTCGATGGCATTGTCGAAGACAATCAGTCCGTCGTCGACGAATAGCTGCCCGCGCGGACTGAAGATCGGATACTGTTTGACCGTTCCGCCTGAGCAATTTTCGCACGTTGCGGTAAAGCCCGAGTTGAAGAAATCCACCAGCTCCGGTTCCCAGAAGAAGTTATTGTGACTGATATGGATGTCCCGGTCCTCCTCAGTGAGCTCGGGAACCACGCTGAGCGAGTCGAAGGCGAAGATCCCGACTTCCCAGTTTGAGGGAGGGTTGGCCGTATTCAGCGTATCTCCGACCCATCCCATATTAATGAAGAGGTTGTTCGCAATACGCGCCTCGACGACCTTGCCGCTGTTCTCGCGAAAGTCGTCGCGGACGAAGGCGTGCATGTTGTAGATCGTGTTGTGATGGAAGAAGAGGTTTCTCATCAGACCGCCCGACAGGCGCGTGAATTCGGCGGAAACCCCCTCGAAGGTGTTGTTCTCGACGTAGACCGATTCCAGATTCGTCCCTCGTCCGTCGAGGACCTTACCGTTGCCCGGGTTGTTAGTCGTCAATACGTTTCGAATATGGGAGTTTGTAAGGCGCAGGTTTCCGTTCTCGCCATTGAAGCGGAAGACGATGAATCGATTGTAATCGATGAAGCAGTCATCGACGACGAGCTGCTTGTCGTCCCCGTTCATGATGACGTGCTGGCTCCTGGGAGCATCGAGGTCATCCATCCCTAGCATGTACACGCCGCGAAGCGTGACGTCGCCCTCGGCTTCGATGAAGGTGCCGGCACTCGCGCCCGTTTCGTCGGTGAGCACCTGCAGAACGGGAGGCACAGTGCTGCCTTCTTCCGCCTGGATCTGCAAGTGGTAGTTCGTGGCCAGGATACTGCCGTTGAGATAATAGCGGTCTTCGACGCTCAACCCGCCGCGTAGCACGTATACGGTGTTCGCGTCCACGCGCTCGCCGGTCGCGGTCGTATCGCCCATGATGGCGTC
>CAZMXY010000180.1:4111-7516 GCA_964570345.1 uncultured Rhodothermales bacterium
AGGAAGGATTGATCCGGCCGGGCGCTGATGTTACTCAGGTTTACGTAGAAGCTGAGACGGGCGCCGAACCTCTGCTGCAGCATCGCGTCCCAGCGCACGAACGTGTCCGTGATTCCGTCCTCCTCCGGAAATTCGCCCACCGTGCGGAGGCTGCTTTGCTGATAAAGCATTGAGACGCGGCCGGAGAATCCCGCCCGATCGTAGCCGATGGACAGATTGGCGATGTGCTCCGGCTGGTCGATCATGCGCCCAACGCGGAACGTGTCGATGCTCGTCGACCGGAACGGCGGCGTCGGCTCCCGCCTCAGAATCGTCCTGGGATACCGTGTGTCGGAAAAGATCCGGGCGTAGTTGACGTTCAGCACGAGCCCGCTGAGCAGGCCCGGTAGATAGGTGAAGTGCGTCTGCCACTCCACCTCGATGCCTTTCACCGTCGTGACGAAATCGTTGTTGACCGGCTCGGTCAGTCGGAATCCGCGCGTCCACGCAGGCAGATGGTCTTCCTCCGTATCGAGGACGGTCTTCTCTTTCAGGTAGATGAGATCGTCGATCTCCTTGTAGAAGCCGCCGAGCGTCAGCAGCCCGAGTCGCCCCGGATAAAAAGAGGCGATCGCATCGTAGTTGACGGCGGAAGCCGGTCGGAGGGACGGCCGGCCCCGATCGACTCTCCGGGAACTCTCGCGGATGCGTTCGGCGGGCGAATACTGCTGGAAGTCGGGTCGCGATAGGGTCCGCGTCCGCGCTAGACGGACGTCGAACCACTCGGTAAAGCGATAGCGCACGTGAAGAATGGGGAACCACTGGCCGAAGGACTGGGTCGAGCTCGTATCGGACATGAACCCCACCTCCGTCCGGTCGTTGTCGGAGACGCCCTTTTTGGCATCGTACTGGGTGCGCGTGTGCTCGTACCGAACGCCGGGCAGGATCATCAGACGGCGGCCGAGATGGATCTCCGCCATCCCATAGCCGGCCGTGATCTCCTCCGTCATCGTAAAATCGGCCAGGTCGGTGAATCGCGTACGGAAGTACCGGCCGTTGATTCGATCGTAGACGTCCGCCATCAGCTTTCGATCGACCAGCGCGTTGATGTCGTACTTTCCGTCGAGAAAGTTTGGCGCGTCACGGCCGTCATCCAGAAAGCTCGTGATGGCAAGCCGTCCCTGGGACGTCGCATCGAATTGGCGTTCGGGGAAAGCCTCCCTGAGAAAGCGGTTGCCGTCACCGAACGCGAAGGGAAGGAACCAGGCTGACTCGTCGTTCGAGCGGTGCTTTCCCCGATATTTGCTTCCGAATTTCGTGAAACCGGTTACATGCCGGCCGAACGCAAAGGGGAGCTTCAGATTGGCGGACGCCCCGAGGTCCCGCTCCAGCATGTCGACGGTGCGGAAGTCGCCATCCTGCAGAAAGGTCTCTTGCAGGCGGTTCTTCGCCGCCAGCGGAATCACCTCCGGACCCTGGGTGCGGACCAGATCCTCGGTAAACGCCGCCACTTCGGAGAAGATGAAAAAGTTGTCGTACGGATGGTCTTGCCTCGAGACGGATCGAGAGAGACTCCAATCGATCAGAGCCCGCCCGAGGGTATGCTCCGCTTCCAGTGCGTTCGACAGCACGTCGACCTTTATGTCGCGATCGCGAACGGTGTAGGATACGTTCCGTCCGGTAAGGCCGTAACCCTTCGTCCACCGGCTCTCGTCCCTGTTCAGGCGGCTGACGAAATTGCTGAGCTGAAGTCGGCCGCCCTTCAAACGGTAATCGAGCACGAGACTGGCCCCGCGGCGATTGCGGATCTCGAGGCGATCCGTCAGCGTGATGCTGTTGATGTCGATCGGAATGGCCGCGCCCACGTCAACCTGGCGTTCCTGGCGTGAATAGCCTGCATTGAAGACGTCGGAGCCGCGATCCGCACGCTCGAGATTTACTTGCGCCATCGCTCCCAGTCGGTCGCCGAAGAAGCGATTGCTCACGTTTATGCGCCCTTTGTACGAGTCCAGAGTGGACTGGTGGTTGTTGTAGCCCGACTGAATCCGGGCGTCGGCCCGAAAGCCGTCCGGTGCGTCCATCAGACGGAAATTGACCGTTCCTCCGATCATGTCCGCGTCCCGGTCGGGCGTGAGCGCCTTGATCACTTCAATGCCGGACAGCATGTCGGAGGAGATCATGCTCAGGTCCGTGCTCCGGTCGTTGAAGTCGGTGCCGGGGATGCGCTGCCCGTTCACGAGCACGTTGTTGAACTTCGGCGAGAGGCCGCGAATCACGACCTTCTGCCCCTCTCCCGCATCGCGAATGATGGATACGCCGGGCAGGCGGCCGACCGACTCGGCGGCGTTGACGTCTGGAAGCTCCTGAATGCGGGCGGCCGAAACGACGTTCAGGATCGTATTCGAAGAAAGCTGCTGGTTGATCGCCGCGACCTGCCCCTCGGCCTGAGCCGTGATCACGATTTCGCGCCCCTCCACCACGTCGAACGCCAGCTGCACGTCGACGACGATGATCTCCCCGGCACGTACGGATACGGGAACCCTGGCACTCCGATAGCCCACGAACGAGGTCACGAGCACCTGATCGCCTGCCGGCGCGTTGATGATGCGAAACGTGCCGTCGGTATCCGTCGCCGCGCCGATGGCCGTGCCGTCCACGCGGACGGAGGCGCCCGGCAGCGTGGCGCCCGTCTCCGCGTCGGTGACCTTTCCGGTGATGATTCCCGTGACCACGACGTCGGGGGCCGGGAACCGGTCGTATGCAGCCTCTCGCGGACCCGGAAGGAAGACGCCGCCTCCGACGGACGCGGCCGTGGGCGCCGGCAGGAGGATGAAGGCCGTAAGAATCGTCAGGAACGAGCCGCTCCTGACGTGGGCGTGCGGCGTCGACTCCGTACGGCGCGCCGGCCGAACGGCCTGCACATCGAGCGGGCGCCGTTCGGTGCAGCGCTGGGGTCGCTGCGATGAGTGAGGCATGAGGCGATCGAGGGCGTGCATCTGGCCTGTACGGATTACCGCCGCAGGTTAAATTCCGAGCGCTGCTGGTACGGCCTTCCGAAAAAGGAGGGCGTACGGGACGGAAGCCCTCGCAATTCGGAATGGTCGTTTCTCGGGTCTGCGTATACAAGACAGTGCAAGTCCGCACATCCCGTACTCGGGGGTCGAGATTCTTCGACGGCCGGCGGACGCGCGTCCGGCAGGGACTGAGCTGAGTTCGACGTTACTGCGGAACTTCGACGACCTCGTGAGCGCGGAGGCGCAGATAGGCCGAGGTCGCGGTGAACGCGCCGAGCAACAGCAGTAGGAGGAGATCGAGCCGGACCGGTCCCAGCATCTCGGGGACGATCCCCACGAGGGAGAGCAGAAAAACGAGCAGACCGACGGCCGTTGCGACGACGATTTCAACGCCGGGCGCCTTCTTCGTCAG
>CAZMXY010000181.1:0-5755 GCA_964570345.1 uncultured Rhodothermales bacterium
ACCACGCTCGACGGCGTGACGAATCCGCCATTGATCGCCCGTCTGCACAACGCCGGCGACGGCTATCTTCTGTTTCTGATCAACTACCATTCCGAAGCTCAGGAGGTGGGGGTGGACGTCGTGGTTGACGGGAACGGTCGCTATGCTCTGAGAGAGCTAATCACCGACGAAGCCAGAACGGGTGGAGCGGAAGGCAACCAACTCCACATGGAGACGCATCTGGACGGAAAGGGCGTGCAGGTGTGGTCGCTCACCCGGGCGCAGTGAGGTCGAGGCAAGGTCCGCGTGAGGTCGAGCGCGATATTTCGAGCGAGAGGAGGAATCGTTGCTGCCTATCCTCTCGGAAATCGCAGCACGCGACCTCGCAGACCGCATGCTGCAAGAACATCGGAAGATCGAGCGTTTGATCACCTCGGACAGGACCCCTGCACACGAGATCTCAGGTAGTGCGGTCGTCGCCAACGTCGGCCGCAGCATTAAAATGGAACTCGCAGGATCCGTCCACTTTTCGACGTAGCCTGCAGCCCGTCCCGGCCGTCCATCTCGAAAAACCCGAAATCCAGGACGTGAAGGGCGCCATCTTCAGGGCTGAACCGCACGTCAATGGGGCGAGCCAGTGGTGGAGCCGGCATCGGATGGAGCGTCCATTCCTGCGGATCGACCCGCACGAGGCAGCGCCCAACCTTCGGCCCCTCTGGAGCCGTCATCGGAACCTCGTCGCCGAAGAGGGTCACCACGAGCTGGCCCGGCCAAAGCCGATGGTCGTCCGGCGCGATGGCAAACTTCGCCGCGGCCGAGTGGGCGGGGAAGCGCAATAGCGCCGGCTCGTGCGGAGGCAGCTCACGGTGATTGGCCAAGAGGAAGGCGGGCGGGGAGCCCTGGGACGGACGGAACTTGGGCGCGGTGATGGGTTCTCCGCCAATGAAATCGGGCCAACCATACCACGCGCCTTCTCTGACCTGAAACAGCAGGTCCGGCGCCGTGCCTACCGGGCGCGAGCCGCGGTCATCGGCGCCTTGATCGATAGCCAGGAATCGTCCGTCCGGCAAAAAGCCGAGCCCGTAAGCGTTTCGGAGGCCCCATGCTATCAGTTCGAGGTTGCTGCCGTCGGGATTGCATCGCATCACGGCGGCAGTACAAGGCAACTGCGCCGAGATTCGCTGTCCCGGCGTCGTCTCCGTGCCGAAGGGGACGAACGCGCCTGTTGACGTCTGAGCGTTTTCGACGTCGACCAGTGGATTGGGGGTTGTCGCGTTGTAGCCCGTGAGCTCAATGTCGAAACCGGGAAGGTCGTGCTGGTGCGGAAGACGACGCAGCCAGCCGAGTTCGTAAGCATCAAGGCCGATGATGCCGGTGTTGCTCATAGCCCCTTGACTGAAGTACAGCTTGTCGTCCGGGCCGAATACGACCATGTTTGTGTGGTAATTACCGGGGCCCGGTAAATCGTCAAGGATCGTCTCGCGCACACCATTGGTCAGGATCCTACTAATCCGTCCCGGATGTCCCCCTTCCGAAACGTAGAGAATGCCTTCGCGCCAGGTCACCCCGTTCACCGGATAGCGCAGCCCTTCCGTGACGAGCTCGCGTTCGCCGCTTGAGTCGACCTTCCAGATTCGTCCTCCGGGTGCGGCGCCTCCCCAGGGCAGGCCGGATTCCGCCACGTATAGCTCACCCTGTTCACCGAACGATATGCCCGTCGGAAACGACAGGTCCTCAGCCAGAAGCTCAAAGGAGATCGTCTCAGCAGAATCAACTCGCGCATCCATGACAATCGCCGTAAGCTGTTCCGGTGAAGGCTATACGATCGGAACGAGGCTCACCACAGACGCGACGAGTATGACGGCTGCCGCAACAAGGTCGCTCCGGGCCGGGATGTAGCGTACGAGCGCAGACCCACAATAGAGACCCACAAGAGACAACGCGGCGCTCAGTAGCCCCACGGAGCAAACGGCCGGCACCAGGGGCACGTCCATTGCAGCGAGCGCACCGCCGGCGAGCAGGTTATCGATACTCAGTATCAGTGGAAAAGCAAAGAGCCACGATGACCCGGCGAGTCGGTTCCGAGCATCCGCGCGGCGGATGGCTCCCCACAAAACCATCAAACCGCAGGCGGCGAGCAGCGCAGGTCCAAGCCAATCAAGATCGAACTCAAAAGCGCCGATCAACGTTGAGCCCACCAGCACTCCGGCCAGCGGCATGAAGGCCTCGAACAGGCCGAAAGAAAGCGCCAGTTGCCACCGGCGGCGATTACCTAAATCAAGGGCTCCCAGGCCGATCCCGAAGCGGAGATTGTCGAGACCGATCAGAAGTCCAAGTGCGACGAACGTGCTCATAGTGTCCTCCTTCCTCTGATTTGCTCCCTCGGCATGGCTTCACGCAATGATTCCCCCACGCCGGTGCACGACGCTTCACCCCTGCCTGCGAAGGCGCTCCATCCATTCAGGCGGTAGCGGAAACGGCGGTCGCTGCCAGACCAGATCCCACCACGGAAAAATCGGACGAAAGCACCAGGGGGTGGAAGGACGGGTGTAGACGTATAGCGCGTCTCCGGCGCCGGCCGCTACGTATTCACCTGAGACGGCGGGGCCGAGGGCATAATTAGGCCATCCGCCATTTGATACCGTCGGAGCTGCCCACAGACAAAAGCCAGTCGCAGCGTCGAGTGCGAAGAGCCTCATCTCGTTGTTC
This sequence comes from uncultured Rhodothermales bacterium, assembly GCA_964570345.1. Classification (GTDB taxonomy): domain Bacteria; phylum Bacteroidota; class Rhodothermia; order Rhodothermales; family VXPQ01; genus CAZMXY01. The sequence continues at coordinate 2,689 of CAZMXY010000181.1, forward strand.
TGAGGATCCGTCGTCGAGACGAACACCACGTCGTTGACCACGGCCGGCGAGCTGAGGGCCGCCTCTTTTTGCCGCTGATAGACGGGCGGAGTCGCCATGCTGTACCGCACCACGCCGTCGGGCCCCGGCGGTCCAGTCGGCCACGCATCGTTAAGATTTTCCCAATCAAGTGCGCGAATGAAAGGGGTCTTCGTTCCATCGCCGGCACCACTGTAGCCGCCGAGCCCGACGTAGATGATCCCGAATCCGAAGTGGAGGGCCGGAGTAGCCATCACGCCCCACTTATTTTCTGAGACGGTACCCCCGGTAGCGACGCCCGTAATCGGATTGCCCCGATTTCCGGGATGGCCGCTTCCGCTCTGGCGCGCCAGGAGTTGTCGCCGCTGTGCGCCTCCGCCCAGTACTTGTAAGTTGGAGGCGTCGAGTAAGAAGAACGAACCGTTTTTGCTCCCATAACAGACGACGCGCTGCCCGCCACGGGAGAAGACGGTCGGTGCACCCGGCACGTCAATGTCTGTGTCATTGGGATGATAGCTGTCATCCGGAAGGGACGTGTGGAAGCCGCGGAACTGTCCGGTGTTCGCATCCAATGCGATGAGACCGCTTCCATACCGCTGATCGGGAGCTATGGCACTTGCAAATCCCCCCTTGTACTCCGAGTTGCCCGTGCCGATGTATACCTGCTGATGAACGTGGTCGTAGGCAAACGACGACCAGGGTGAAGAACCCGTCTCAGGCGGATCGTCCATTATGCTGAATCCTGCAGCAGTAGCCCAGGACGGCAGCGGATCGCTTATGGCCGCCGAACGCGGGATTTTGTTGGGCTGGTTCTCATTTCCGGCGCTGTTGATGTCCTGCGCCTTGTTCGTGCAGTAGAGCCAAAGCACGTCGCCCGTATTCGCATCGAGGCACCAGATAAAGCCCCAGCACGTAGACACCTCTCCTTCACCTGAACCGACGTATACTTTGTCGTTGACCACGAGCGGACTCGACCAACAGTCGCCGCTGGGATTGTTTACCGGCTGCTTCTGCGCAGCATCCGCGTTCTTTACGTCGGTCACCCAGACGGCGGGCGGATGAGGCGGGCTCTGCGTCATCGTGGACGCATCAATACAGTACACCTTGCCGCCGACCGTGGTGAAATAGGCCTTCCCTTTGTAGATCGCCGGCGAGCCACCGATACCACTGATCGAATAGTACGCCGGATCATTCGTGGGGAATTTTCCTTCGATGCTGCCGCTGCAAAGATCGACCTTGTACAGCGTCCCGCCTGATCCGCCGCCATATTTACTCGTCCCGACAAAGGCCTTGCCCCCTTTGATAGAGGGCTTGCTATTAACCGGGCCGTCGACGTTGATCTTGAAGCGCTGGACCAGTTGTCCGACCGTTGAAGAATTGATGGAAGTTGTACCCGAGGCCGCGCCGGTGTGGCGATTGTCGTGCTGGTACATCGGCCAGTCTTTCGAAAACAGCCAGGGCGGGATCCGCACCCGAAGGTCCAGGTCAAGCTCTAGCAGCTCTCGTTCAATGAGATCGTACCGGGCCGCGTCCGGGTTTGTCGGCCACGGAGCCCCACCGGGCGGGATCGGCTCCGGCGGGCGGAAAAGTTCCTCTTCCGGCAGTCCCTCGGGGCGGACGTCCAGCTTGCGGAGGCGCTCCCGAAACGCGTCGAGGGTATCGCCGCGAGGAAGGTGGAAAGGCAGTGGATGGCCGCCCTCCCTGAAGTTGTATTCGTCGAGCGGAATCTGCGGCGCCGTCCGTATCTCGAATTCAGTGATGAGACGGCGCAGCGATTCCAGCGCGTCGTCGTCCTCTTCGAGAAATGGGTCCAGATAGCTCAAGGTGAGTTCGCGCGCCGTCTTGGGATCACTGCCTCCGTGGACGTGCCGGTCGTGTGCGAGCGCCCGAAGGCGTTCCTGGAGGAGACGATCACGCGGTAATCCCAGCGGAATATAGACGCCGGGCTGCTCAATGGACGTCCAGACGTAGCCGAGTTCACGATTGACGCCGGATTTCCAGACCGGGCGTAGCGTTTCGGACTTTTCGTCCCACCGAAAAACGCGCACGGTCGCCAGGTCAATTCCGACCCCGTGCTTACGATCGAAAGGGAGCACGAGATATGTTTCCGGAAACGCATCAGGACCGTACACTTCCGCAACCAGACCCATAGAGCCGAGCGTGCCATCAGGTATAGGATCGTCCGTGGGCTCGACTTTCAGGTCGCCGACTTCCTCTTCCGAAGCCGTCGAAAGCAGGTAAGGTCGAGGGGTGTCCCCGCGTGGATGATCCAATTCGATGGTAATCGTGAGCGCCGCATCGCGCACGTTCCAAAGAATGGAATCCTCCGTGCTTTTCAGGAGCTGCTCTTCGTCATACACCCGGAAGTAGACGTCCGGCATGTAATCGAGCGGTTCCTCGCCGGATTCCGGCCGCCGGAAAGCTGATCTATCGAAGCTAATCTCGAAAAACCCTCTCCGATCAGTCTCAGCGGAGCCAAGGGGGTCGTCTGAGCGGCGGTCCTTGTCCCAGGCTTCCACATGCAATTCGGCAATTCCCTGGCCGGTCCGCCGATTGACGACGCGCCCACGAATGGTATACTCCATCTCCGGATTTGCCATAACGCCTCCGCTTCAAACATGAATGGCCAAGATCATGGTCTGACCCAGTGCCGTTAACTCGCGTAATACAACCTGGGGGAAACCATGTATCGCACCAGAGGCGGTTAAGCAGATCGTCTCGAATCTGCCTCCGGTGGTCATACCTTCTGTGTCGGCCGGCACCTAAAGATGCACGATGGTGGACGTGCGCGAGACAGCGGCGCGCACCCGCGACGTACGCGACGTAGCGGACCGCATCTAGATTAGAAAGATCGCGCCCACTAACGCAAGCACCCGGCCCGCAGGAGGGTTTTGAACATTTTCGAGATGTTTCTCTTGAACGATTCCTCTAATGACCCTAGACCAAGACCAAAATGGGCGTGAATGATTGCGCTCGCTGCAGTTCGCCTATTCTGCTTAGCATTCTCGCTCTGGTATCAGTAAACCGGCACAATAGGTACCGTCTTTAC
>CAZMXY010000181.1:5855-7495 GCA_964570345.1 uncultured Rhodothermales bacterium
GGCGGATTGGTTATCGACAGCCTGCGGTACAATTGCGGTTTCAGTCGTGGCGGAGGCTCTTGACGGGATTGGCTAGTGCCGCCTTCACGGCTTGATAACTTACCGTCAGAAACGCGATCGCGAGCACCGTCAAACCCGCCATCAGGAAGATCGTGGCTGACATCTCGACGCGGTAGGCGAAGCCGTCGAGCCATCGCTGCATGGATACGTAGGCCGGCGGTACCGCTATTATCATCGCGATCAGGACGAGCCGCGTGAACTCTTTTGTGAGCAGCGCGACGATGCTGCCCACGGTAGCTCCGAGCACTTTCCGGACGCCGACCTCCTTCGTGCGCCGCGACGCGGAGAAGGAGGCCAGACCGAAGAGGCCCAGGCAGGCGATGAAAGTGGCGAGTAGTGCGAACGCACCGAAAACCTGGCCGAACTGCCGATCCGCGCGGTGCAGCGCGTCGAATCTTTCGTCGACAAAGAAGTATTCGAACGGCCGTTCCGGCGCGAACGCGCTGAGCGTGCGTTCCAGGAAGGCCAGCGTTGCCGTGACGTCCTCCGGACGAATGCGCGCGGACAGATAGTAATATTCCGGCTCGAGCAGGACGAGCATCGGTTCGACCCGCTCGTGAAACGACGTCACGTGGAAGTCTTCGACCACGCCGATCACGGTGACCTCTTTGCGATCGGCCCAGACGAGACGCGTTCCGAGCGCGTCGGCGGGATCGGCAAAGCCCAGACGCCGCACCGCTTCCTCGTTGAGGACCGTGGCTGTGCTGTCCGTCGGGAAGGACTCCGAGAACCAGCGGCCGGCGGCGACCTCCATACCGTAGGTATCGAGAAAGTCGTGATCGACCTTGTAGGTGCCGAACGTGAAGGGCTCGTTGGTCGCCTTGACCCGCACGCCGTAAGTCCACAGGCTGGCGGATGGCACGAGCATCGAAGCCGACGCCGCCGTCACCCTGGGATGCCGCAGGATCGTCGATTTTATCGTCTCGGCTTGCCGGCCGACGTGGGGGTCGATCTGGAGAACCGCCACCTGTTCTTTGTCAAAGCCCAGGTCCTTCGACTGCACGTACTGCATCTGCTGGAACACGACCCCGGTGCAGATCAGAAGCACGATCGTCGTGGCGAACTGGAACACGACCAGCCCCCGCCGTCCGCGCGCCCGACCGGCGGAGAAAGTACCCTTCAAGACAGCGGCGGGACGGAAGGCTGAGAGATAGAACGCCGGGTAGGCTCCGGCCGCCAGGCCGATGAACAGCACGATACCCAGCAGCACGAGAAGCAGGGGGGCAGTGGCCAGGAGATGCAGCGTCTTTCCGGTAAGGGCGCTGAAGACGGGCAGCGCCGTGACGAGGAGGAGCAGACCGACGAGCACAGCGAGGAACGCCAGCAGCATCGACTCTCCGAGGAACTGGCCGATCAGCTGACGCCGATTCGCTCCAACCACCTTGCGCAAACCGACTTCTCGTGCCCTGCGTGTCGCTCGTGCGGTCGCGAGGTTGACGAAGTTGACGCAGGCGATCAGCAGGATGAAAAAGGCGACGGCCGAGAAGAGGTAAACATACGTGATGTTGCCGTTGGGCTCGGCCTCCGAGGCCAGGCGTGAATGCAGATGGATCTCGGTAAGCGGCTGCAGTCCCAGGCGG
>CAZMXY010000182.1:0-3697 GCA_964570345.1 uncultured Rhodothermales bacterium
GACGAGCCCCCGGTCGTCATCGACATGTCGACGAGCGCGGCCGCCTTCGGAAAGATCGAGATCGCCCTCCGCAAGAACGAATCGATTCCGGAAGGATGGGCGATCGATCATGAGGGCAACGATACGACGAACCCGGACGACATGGTGAAGGGGGGAGCGCTACTGCCGCTCGGATGGACGCGCGCGTTGGGGGGGCACAAGGGGTACGCGCTAGGCGCCATGGTCGACGTCCTCTCCTGCGTCCTCAGCGGCGCGAACTGGGGCCCGTTCGCGCCGCCGTTCGCGCTGGGTCAGGAGGTGCCCGAGCGGTCCGTGGGCAAGGGCATCGGCCACTTCTTCGGCGCGCTGCGGATCGCGGGATTCATCGACCCGGACGCGTTCAAGCGGCAGATGGATGACTGGATCCGCACGTTTCGAGCGACGACGCCGGCTCCCGGCACGGGGGGGCCGCTCATACCGGGCGATCCAGAACGAGAAGCGGAGGAAATCCGGCGCCGCGACGGCGTCCCCGTGCTGATGCCCGTCGTCGACGCCCTGCGCGAGATCGCTCGCGAAACGGGCGTTCCCTTCGATTAGTTAGTACTTCTGCATCGACGGATCGATCTCGTCGCTCCAGGCCAGCACGCCCCCGGCCAGGTTGACGGCTTTGTTGAAGCCGTAGCCGCGCATCATCTCCACGGCGCGGCCGGATCGCGCCCCGGACCGGCAGTAGACGACGATCTCTTCGTCGCGGTGCTCGGCGATCTCGTCCAGCCGATCTTCGAGCTCGTCGACGGGGATCAGGGTACCGCCCAGGGTAGCAATCTCGGCTTCGTACGGCTTCCGCACGTCCAGGACGAACGGCGTCTCGCCGCGGTCCTGCATCTCCTTGAATTCGCGGACACTGATCTCGGGGGTCGTACTCACTTCTTCCTGTCCGTTTGATGGTTGTGGGATCCCACAGAATTCCTGGTAATCGATAAGCTCGGTTTGCGTGGGATGGTCTCCGCACACCGGGCAGGCCGGATTCTTGCGGATCTTCAGCGTGCGGAATTTCATGTCGAGTGCGTCGACGATCAACAGGCGACCGACGAGCGGTTCTCCGATTCCGGTCAGCACTTTGATGACCTCCGTCGTCTGCAGCGTTCCGACCAATCCCGGCAGGACTCCGAGTACGCCGCCCTCCGCGCAGGAAGGTACGAGTCCGGGAGGCGGCGGCTGCTCGTAGACGCAGCGGTAGCACGGCCCGTCCTCGCTCCCGAACACGGAGACCTGCCCCTCGAATCGGAAGATCGACGCGTAGACGTTCGGGATGCCCAACAGGACGCACGCGTCGTTTACGAGGTATCGAGTGGGGAAATTGTCCGTTCCGTCGGCGACCACGTCGTAGGTTTTCATGACGTCGAGGGCATTCTCGCTCGTGAGGGCCGCGTCATACGTTTCGACCTCGACGAAGGGATTCACGTCCTTGATGCGATCGCGTGCCGAATCGAGTTTCTTGCGTCCGACGTCCTGCGTCCCGTGCAGGACCTGGCGCTGCAGGTTGGTCTCGTCCACGACGTCGAAATCGACGATGCCGATTCGGCCGACGCCCGCGGCGGCGAGATACAGCGCGAGAGGCGATCCGAGGCCGCCGGCTCCCACCAGCAGTACGGACGATGCCTTCAGCTTCTTCTGCCCCTCGACGCCGAACTCCGGCAGCGTGAAGTGCCGGCTGTAGCGCCGCACCTCCTCGGACGAGAGCGATTCGAACCGCGCGGCCGCGGCGACGCGCGCCGGCCCGGGCCGCTCGACGATTTCCGCGGGCGCCGCGGCTCCGCCGGCGATCGAAGGGATGATCGATAGCTCGTCGTCGGCCTGCAGGGTCGTGTCTTCCCGATCGAGGTAGCGAATGTCGTCGTCGTTCCGGTAGATGTTGACGAAGGAGCGCAGCGTCCCCTTTTCGTCGTAAAGGTGCTCCTTGAGCTTGGGATGATTCGCCACGAGATCGTCGAGTGCGTCCCGCACGGTGCCGCCGCTCACGTCCACGGCAGTCCGGTTGTCGGCGTACATTCTAAGCGGCGTCGGGATATAGATCTTAGCCATGATCGGGCCGTTGAAGGTTTTCGGATTTCAAATGTCGACTGCACGGGATCAGATCCGCGCAACTTCGCGCACGTCCTCGCGATGAAACGTCGAGCGATCGGGAGCGAGCGTCCACGCCGTCAGGTCGACGGCGCGTCCGTCGCGCACGGAGACGATCGCATAGGTGTAGCCGGGAAACGTCGCGGTTTCGAGATCGGTCGGGGAGGGCCGTGCCGGATGATCCGGATGCGAATGATAGATTCCGACGACGTCCAAGTCCGCCTTTGCAGCGGCCTGTTCGGCGGATCGGTAGTCGTCCGGGCTGATCACGTACCGATCCTCCCGGCGATCTTCGTATCGATTCACGGCCCGCCGCGTGGTGTGGATCTCGTTGCCGTCCGCGCCCGTCTTGCCGAGTAGAAAGCCGCAGCATTCTTCCGGGTAGGTCTCCTCGCCGTGCCGGCGCATGTCGTCCAGGACGCTTTCGTGTGCGGTCATCGGCGCTCGTCGTTTGACCAGAAAGGATCGCTGAGATAACGGGTGCCGGTATCGCAGAGGATGGTAACGACGACGCCTTCGCTCAGTTCGGAGGCGGCGTCCAGCGCGGCCTGCACGTTGGCGCCCGAAGAGACGCCGACGAGAAGGCCTTCTTCGAGAGCGAGCCGGCGCGTCATCTCCTGGGCCGCCTCGGTGCCGATGCGCCGCGTATCGTCGGGAAGCGATGGATCGTAGATTCCCGGCACGACGGCGCTCTCGAGGTGCTTCAGGCCCTCGATGCCGTGAAGCGGGCCGTCGGGCTCCACCGCCAGGCACCGAATGGCCTCGTCGAATTCCTTGAGGCGGCGAGCGACGCCGGTGAACGTGCCCGTCGTGCCGAGTCCGGCCACGAAGTGCGTGATTCGACCGTTCGTTTGCTCTAGAATCTCGAGGCCGGTCTCGTGGAAGTGAGCGAGCCAGTTGGCGTCGTTCTCGTACTGATCGGGATGGAAGTACTTCTCGGGCTGCTCCTCGACCAGGCGCCTCACGTAGTCGCGAGAGCCGTCCGTGCCCTCGAGTGGGTCCGTCAGGACGAGGCTTGCGCCGTGGGCCTCCAGAATCTTTCGACGCTCCAAAGACGCGTTGGCGGGCATGGCGAGCACGACCGGCAGGTCCAGCAGCGCGCCGATCACGGCGTAGGCAATCCCGGTGTTGCCGCTCGTCGCGTCGATGATCGCCTTGCCGGCAGCCAGTTTCCCGCTCTGAAGCCCCTCGAGAATCATCCGGCGCGCCGCCCGGTCTTTGACGGACCCGGTCGGGTTCAGGTGTTCAGCCTTTGCGTAGAGGCGAACCGTATCGGGCAGATGGCGTGCGACGCGGCTCAGGCGGATGAGCGGCGTGTGGCCGATCCGCTCCACGAGATCCGGCAGCGGGGCGTTCGCAGCTACCCGAACGGCCCCGGACGCTCTCGTGGGCCGTGATTCCATGACGTTGGCGCTCATTACGTTCGTTTTCGTCGTCTCCATAGGCCACAAAAAAAACCCCTCTCGGAAAGTACCGGAGGGGTGACCGTGCGGAAGCAGTTGTGATTCAGGGCTTCACTCGCGATTCGTCCATCGCGACGTCGCGGGCGCACGTGTCTCCCCACCGTTTCGACAACAGCAACAGATCAAACAGA
>CAZMXY010000182.1:3797-7447 GCA_964570345.1 uncultured Rhodothermales bacterium
CTGATCGTTACAGGTGTACCGTGAACCCGTCCAAAAGTTCTATGGTCGTCACCATCGCGGAAAGGTGGGTTTTCTATACTCCACCTGTTCGCAGGTCGGCTGGACCGGCCGACCCGCCCGTCGCCGACCGACACGCCATTCGAAATTCGGACCCGTCCACATGTCGTTAAGCATCAAGCCTGCTCACCTGAAGCGGTACAAGGATATCGTCCACTTGCTGGCGAAATACGGGGGCAGCGACGTCGTATCCGGTGCGGACTTCGAAGAGCTCCGGCTCGAGGAGGAGAAGGTCGAACGGATCGAGTCGACTAAGAAGCCCGAAGCGCTGGCGGCCGACCTCGAGCGCCTGGGACCTACGTACGTCAAGTTGGGCCAGCTGCTTTCGACGAGGGCGGATTTGCTTCCGCTGCCTTATCTGGAGGCGCTCTCCCGACTGCAAGACCGCGTCGAGCCGTTTCCGTACGAGCGCGTCGAGGAGATCGTGACGCGGGAGTTGGGCATCCGCATCTCCAAGGCCTTCACGCGGTTCGACCCCGAACCGGCCGCCGCCGCCTCGCTAGGGCAGGTCCATCACGCGGTGCTGAGGGACGGCCGGCACGTCGCGGTCAAGGTGCAGCGCCCGGATGTCCGCAAGAAAATTTTTGAGGATCTCGAAGCACTCGAGGAGCTTGCGGAGTTTCTCGACGAACACACCGAGGTCGGGCGAAAGTACGCCTTCGCACAGATGCTCGAGCAATTCAAGAAGACGCTCATTCGCGAGCTGGACTATCGGCAGGAGGCGCAAAATCTGGTAACGCTCGGTCGCATCCTGAAGAAATACGAACGGATTTACGTGCCGCAGCCGATCGACGATTACACGACGACGCGCGTGCTGACGATGGATTACGTTCGCGGCCGGAAGGTGACGTCGCTGAGTCCGGTCGTGCGAACCGAAATCGACGGCGAGAAGCTGGCCGAGCAGCTGTCGAAGGCGTACCTCGATCAAATTCTGGTCGACGGCTTCTTCCACGCCGATCCGCATCCGGGCAACGTCTACGTGACCGACACCCATCGGCTCGCACTGCTCGATCTCGGCATGGTGGCACGCATCGAGCCGACCATGCAGGAACGACTGCTTCGGCTCTTGCTGGCCGTCGTCGAGGGCGAGGGTGCGGTGGCTGCCGAGATTGCCCGAAACGTCGGCGTGCCGCGAGAGCAGTTCGACGCGACGCGATTCGAGCGGGACGTGGCGGACATGGTGATGCGGTACCAGCACGCCACGCTGGAAGAGATCGAGGTGGGGCGCATCGTCGTAGAGATCGCGCGGATCTCGGGGGAATGCGGGATTCGGCCGGCTCCGGAGCTGACCATGCTCGGCAAGGCGCTCCTTCATCTGGACGAGGTCTCGCGCCTGCTCGCTCCAGACTTCAATCCGAACCAGATGATCAAGGTGCATGCCGATTCCATCATGCGGCAGCGCATGCTCAAGCGCATCACGCCGGCGCACGTGTTTTCGACCGTTCTGGAGATCAACGAGTTCGTGCAGGAGCTGCCGTCCCGGATGAATGCCCTCTTCCGCTCCCTCGCACACAACGAATTCGAGGTGAAGGTCCAGTCGTTCGACGAAATCCGGCTGCTGCGTAACCTGCATTCGATCGCCAATCGCATCGCCCTCAGCGTGGTCCTCGCGTCCCTGATTCTGGGTGCGGCGCTCATGATGCGCGTCGACACCGCCTTTACGATCCTCGGTTATCCGGGCATCGCGATGATCCTTTTTCTGGGCGCAGCCGCCTGCGGATTCATTCTCGTGTTCAGCATCCTTTTCGAGAAAAACGAGCGCGGCACGACCGGGAGGAATCAATAACGGGCGCTTTCATCATTACATTTCGGACACGATGCAGTCCTGGTCGGATTTGTGCTTGCGAATGCGCGTATACGGGTAGATCTTACGTATCCGACATCGTTTCTCGACCGCAATGGAGTCCACTCGCGACCTCTCGGTCGGCGAGTTGCTGGAACAACTTCTCGCCGACTCACTCATAGACGCCTGCCAAATTTCCGGAGACAGCCTGACGATCGTCCAGGGTACGAAACGTCACAGTTTCCCGTACCGGCAGGCGCGCACCTTTCTGGCGGGGATGCTTCGCGGCCGATCGTGGAATCTGAAGCCGAACGACGAGGTCGCCGGCGGGGTCGCCGATCTGCCGGAAGGGCGTGAATCGCCGAGGCTCGAAGTGGCCGAGCCCGACCCCACCGAGCCTCACCCCACCGAGCCCGACCTTCCCGAGATCGATTCGATCGTCCTTGAGTCGTCCACGCCGCCCGACGCACACTCGCTGGAGCCGGCACTCGAGGCCCTGCTTTCGATGGCGAAGGAAATGGCTTTGATCAAAGGATGGGAGCGCGATTCCACGCAACGATCGGTGACCATCATTCTCTCGGCCTGCCGAACGCAGCTCCACTTCGATGAAGCCGTTCTTTTTCTGTCGGAGTGCATCCTCTACAAGCTCAATACGCTTCGCGAGGAAGTGGGACAGCTTCTGGAATCGGCGGGAAAGGAAGGCACGGAGCCGCGACCCCAGCCCAAGGGACCGTCCGGCACGGCGAGCCGCCGTTCGACGTCGAGTGGCGAACCCTCGTGGGAGCGATTGGGATGACGCCGAGGTGATCTCGCGGATGGACGCCCTCGTGGCCTCGCAGCCTGCCGCCGTCGTGCGGAGGCGGAGTCAGCCACGCCGTTGTCAGCGCTACGCCAACGGCGGACACACGGAACGAGCCCTCGTCGGCGGCGACCACCTCAGAATCGAAACGCGTGATACAGCGCCCACTCGACGACACGATTTCGAACGGGTCGACGGAGCCAGTCGTCGAGGCGGACTACGTGTGCGTCGGCGATTTCCTCGAGGAACACCTCTTCGAGCCTGCCGGCCAGTGCCGCGTCGTCGACGCCGACGCCGACTTCGAGATTGTACTTGCCCCCGTACGCATCCACGTTGTAGGATCCGACCACGCTGTATCGACCGTCCACCGTCACGCACTTCGCGTGGAGAACGGGATCCACCATTTCATAGACCCGGATTCCGGCATGCAAGAGCTCGCCGTACAGGTGCCGTCCCGCGATGCGCGCGAGGGGAACGTCGGACTTTCCCGCCGTCAGGATGCGCACGTCGACACCCCGGACTGCCGCCGTCGTCAGTAGTTCGATGAACCAGTCGGGCGGCACGAAATACGGTGTCATCAAATAGCACCGAGTGGTAGCCTCGCGGATCGCCTCATACAAGGCTCGATCGAGATCACGCTGCTTCTTGCGACGATTTAGCGCCAGCACCTGGACTTCCGCAGCATTCGGACGTGGAGACGGTCCAGGGGCGGGCGGCAGCGGAGGCGCGGAACCGGACGCCTCGAATACGGAATCGAGAATGATGGCGGCGAGGTCTCGAACGCTGGGTCCTTCGACTCGGATCGTCATGTCGAAGAAGAGCTCAGGTCCCGGGCCACCGTAGTCCCGGCTGACGTTCGCCCCGCCGCAGAAGCCGACGTCGTCGGTAATGAGAATCTTTCGATGGTCCCGATGCACGAACGGGGCCAGCTTTCTACCCAGTTTCCGCCAGGGCAGGGCGGGGTTGTACGCGACGACTTTCCCGCCCGCTTCGATGATCGGCTGGCTGTAG
>CAZMXY010000183.1:0-7325 GCA_964570345.1 uncultured Rhodothermales bacterium
CGTGATCCGTCCAGCTCCAGTACTTCTCCAGCAACCAGGACAGAAGTCCCACAGGAGAGTCTTGGAGCGCATAGGCAAGGGTCTGCGGTTTAGTCGATTGAAGTTCGAAATACGCGGTCTCTTCCGCCTCGAATCGTTTCCGACCTGTGATATACGCACGCTCTCTTTCCTCTTGGGACGTCTCGGGGAGCTCGGCCGAAGAAGCGGCGACGTAGTGCAATCCACGTATGGCGTCGGAATACTTCCGCGCCAGTTCAACCGCGATGACGGCGCCCCAGTCCCCTCCCTGTACGCCGTAGTGCTCGTATCCCAGCTCTCGCATCAACCCGTGAATGCGATCGGCTATTCTGCCGACATGCATTCCCCGCATGCGAGGTGCCTCCGAGAAAACAAATCCCGGCAGTGACGGCACGATGAGATCGAATCCGGGTGTACCGCCGATCCCGTTCATCAGCATCGGGGCCGCCCGGACAAATTCCAGGAATGAGCTGGGCCAACCGTGAAGCAGGAGGAGCGGAAAGGGCTGCCGTTCGGCTGTACCCCGATACCGGACGAAGTGCAACCGCTCGCCCTCAATCGGTACACGGAAGTGATCCAGTGCGTTCAACTCGTCCTGCACGTTGAACCAGTTATATTCGTGCCTCCAGTAGTGCACCAAGTCCCGAAGCACCTCGTCGTTCGTACCCGCTGACCAGCCGGTGTCGAAGGGCATCTCCGGCCACATCATCGCGTCTATCCGGCGATGCAGGTCCTCGATTCTGTTCATGCTGTAATCGATGCGGTAGGGCTCAATGCGGAATGGTTCTGGTCCGGCAAATGCCCCTGCAACGGTCTGGAAGCGGGAAAGCATGGATGCGCCCGCGAGCGCACAGGTGGAGCGAAGGGCATCTCGTCTGTTCATGCTTAAGCCCTCATTGATCAAAATGAATGAGAGATGAGAACCATGCGCCCATGAATAACAGGGGCCTATGGCAGCTAACGGCGCGCCGCTTAGCGGCGCCGCTCTAGATTCGTTCATTCAGGGCAATGTAGACGCCGATCTCGCCCGAGGCAACGACCGTAACGCGACATCCGCTGCAGTGTTAGCTGCCGCAAGCCCGAATACACTTAGGCTCGCTCGCGGATCTCACGAATGGATTCTACGATCTCCTCCGCCGTCACGTCCGTATCGACGCCTTCGACATCCAAGGGTGAGCCACGACGTCGCGCGGGGCGGACAATGAATTCACCTCCATCTCGACGCTTGATGCGAACTTCTCCTTCAGCCTTTGCGCGGTCAAGCACAGCCGACAATTTCTGCCGTGCCTCTGAATACGTGTAGACTTTCATTCGATCACCTCCAATACCCTCACATCAGCCCGCGCTGCCGCGGACTTTAATCCCGCGTCCAGCGTAAGAAGAGCAGCTCGGTGGCGCTGAGCGCAGTCGAGCATGTAAGCGTCGTAAGCATAGATCCCGAGCGCGTTGGCGAGATCTAACGATGTCTCCATATCGATGTCCACCAGCTGCACCGGAATACGCCGGTACATCGCAAAGGCGCGGTTCGCTTGTTCCAGCGAAAGTCGACCCCGTTTGAATAGGGCTGAGAACGCATTCCCGATCTCAATTGGCAGCGACATCGGCGCGAGCAGCTCTGCGTCCTCCGTACGCTGAACGAGTACCTTCTTCCGCGGCTCATTTAGAATGACGGCCACCGCCGCCGACGTATCTAGGACAACGTCCATGCATCCTGATCTGTTCTGTACAATTGTACATGTAAAGGTACACGTGGCGGTAACAGGAGGCAAGAGGTGTCAAAGGCAGCTAACGGGAGAGCTACGCGGCGCGAGGCCGGGCAGTTTATGCCGGAATCTAGCACAGCGCGGCGCCGGCCCGCGTCCGCTTGAGCGAGGGGTTAGGCGGCTTCTTCATAGCTGATTGCCTCGGCAATCACGAGATGGCGCCCGCTCAGTTCCTCAGGGCCTGACGGAGATGATGACCCGCTGATAACGGGTGAGCGCGGGCGTTCCGTCGTCCGTCGCTTCGAGGATCAGATGGATCGTGCTCCCATGCGCAGCGTCGGCCGGCACGCTGAGGCTCGTGGCGAGCCCCGTAGATTCAGACAAGGTGACCCGGCCAGGATAGCTGTCCGCTTCGGCATACTGCCACCACTTCACCGTGACAGCGTCACCGTCGGGGTCGTACGTCGTTCCCTCGAGGCGAACCGTTTCGCCGGGTCGGGCGGAGACATTCAACGGTCCCCTCACCGCCACCTCCGGCTCGTGATTGGCGTCATGGAAGGTTGGGGTAACGGACCACTTCAATCGCGCCGCAAAGTCGCGCTGCGCGGCGCCGAAGAACCTCGCGGAGGCATACTGCGGATCGGGGCCGTTCGGTCCGGCATCGACGCCCCGGCGGCCGCCCCAGCCACCAAAGGTCGGGTCCTCAAAGGCGCTCAGGCCGTTGTCCAGCAGGTTCAGGAAGGTGGGCGTGTCTCCTTCGGAGATCCACGAGCCCTGCTCCTGGACCGGCATCCAGACGATGTAGCCCATAGACCTGAGCTGCTCCCCGGTCAGGCCTGAGAGCCCGAAGTAATCGAAGATGTCGTCCTTCACCATCTGCTTGCCGTCGCTCCAGACGCGATAGAAGGCACCGAGCGGGCCACGGTTGGAGACGTTCTCTTTCATCCACGCCGCGCTCAGATACATCTGGTCCTGAGGCAGGACCGCGCTGCGCGCGGCGTAGCCGTAGGTCTGCGTAGACATCTCCCGGTACTCGATCTCCGGCCAGTTGGGCTTGATGTAGCCGGCGTACGTGTCGTCCTGATCGCCGAACGACTGGATGATGGCCTTGCGCGAGACCTTGTCCCGGACGGTGGGCCACTGCGGTGTACCCTCGTATTGGTCCTGTATCGACTTCAGCGCCCGCGCGATCGTGCTCTGTCCGCCCCATGCGAGCAGGTACAGCGGCCCGTCGTTCTCGTCCAGAAGAAGGTCGTTGATGAGGTCGGAGCCCGGAGAGTCTTTAGAGATGTCCCCGTCGAACTCGACGTTGCCGACCCGGATCTTCGCCTTCAGCTCCGCAGGTGGTGGGTAATCCGGATGATGGACTTTCAGTTGGGCGTACACCCTCTCATACGTCTCGACGGCGTCGTCGATGAACTGCTCGCCTTCCGCCCAGCGCCAGGATTCGCAGGGGCATAGATTCAGCCCGAAGCGGGTGTATTCGCGGCCGGGGACGAGCCACTTCGTCCCTTTCCCGTCACCCTTCCAGTGGAAGCCGCTACTGGCGTAGATGAGCCCTTCGGTCCAAAAGTCGGTGCTGTAGAGCAGATACCGGACCAGCGAGTTCGAGTCGTCGAGCTC
Source organism: uncultured Rhodothermales bacterium (assembly GCA_964570345.1). Lineage (GTDB taxonomy): Bacteria > Bacteroidota > Rhodothermia > Rhodothermales > VXPQ01 > CAZMXY01. The sequence continues at coordinate 3,345 of CAZMXY010000183.1, forward strand.
GGGATCCGTGGTGACGACGACCCGAGGCTTCTGCGATGCCGGAGCAGCGGTGCCGCTACCTTGTTTGAGCGAGCTCGCCGCACAGCCACCAAGCGTCGCCACGACAAGCGCCAGCGTGAGGTGACGAATGTACGTCATCAAAGAATTCCTCCACCTTTGGGTTCGCTCTGGCCGCCTAACGGCTCGCTGTTCACCAGCGGGACGCGGAGCGGACCGTCTGGTGCAACTGTGTTAGCCAGCAATTTAAACGACTTTGCTTTCCCGACGTAGATCGCGACTTACCTCAGCGAGGCGTTCCGAATCGCATCGGTTATCGTCCCACTGAAGTTATCGCCATCTCGGTCGGCGCCATTGTGCCAGATCACGCTCCACGAATGCGGAGGATTTCGGGTCGACGACGTTTCGATCGCATATTCGGATTCACGTCCATCGAACCTTACAGGTAGAACATGGCCCTTGTAGCGAATCGTCATCATCCACGAGCCGAATGATTGGTTCGAGTACTGATGCTCGAGCACCTCGGCCGGCAAATCTTTAAGACTGCGGGCGAGCTGGCTCATATTCTCGAAATGGCGGATCGGAAAGTCCTGCTGCTCCATGAGTTAGTGTCTGGCTAACGGCTCGCGACTCAACGGCGCCGCGACTTGCCGTTTCCCCCGGTTCCCCTAGCCTCTCTCCTCAAACAGCCTGGATCATCTCGGGCCGGAAAGCATGATCCCAGGTTTGCTATCTGCACCGTGCCAGGCGCACGAAGCGGGGATAGTAGATGAGGCTGTCGGTCAGTTGCTCGGCGAAGTGGAACGTATTGGTGGCGTAGCTTACTATGAGGTCCGCACCGGTGAGCTGCGGATGTGCCTTGGCGGCGTAGATCATGATATTGGGCCGGTAGTACTCCGCCGGTCGATAGATCATCCGCGGTTCGCTCCAAGGGCCAATCACGTCAGGGGCGGCCCGGAGTGTCAGATCCGCCGGCCCAAAGCCGACGTGCTGCACTCCCACAAACTGGTGTGCGACGCTGTCGTAGTGGACGGTGAGTTCGCTCTGACCGGCTTCGAAGGCAGGCCAGCGTGCCGCCAGCGACGTATCAGGTACCCATCCTACGTCGACGCCGGCCCACCACTCCGGTGCCCGCAGATCGCCCCGAAGGACCGATTCGACCCGCCATCGGACGACGTACATCGGGTGCGACTTCACTGATTCCTGGGAACCGAAAGCATAGACGTGCTGGCCCGACCGGAAAATGCTGGCAGATCCCACTACAACCCCCAAGGCATTCCGCGGCGTCTCCAATCGGCTCACGCGCCACGAGGACGGCGCTTCGTCCGGATTACTCACCATCACCGCATTCCACCCGGCCGACTCGAAGCCGAGACCGGCCTGCGAACTGCGGATCCGCATCAGGAATAGGAGGAGGCGGTCGCCGAGACGGATCCCGTGCCCCGGCCAGAACCACGCATCTCCCTCATCCGCAAAGAACGGCGCGGGCTCGCCCTGTGTCGTCTCATGCCAGTAGAACGCGATGTCCGCTCCCGATGGATCCGATCCGGTCTGAATTGCGACGCTGTTGCGGATCATGCGTGCGCCCTGTCTCGTGTGCCGGCCCGATGGGTCGATCCAGGTGTCGCCGAAGAGCCAGAGCGTACGCCCCTGCCCGAGATCTATGGAATACGCTCCATCGGCCCCGACCCAGTGCCGGTCGCGGCGGAACAGGTGATCGGCTTCGGGCCACGCCGATGCCTCGAAACAAGGGGAAAGCCCAGCAGGCTCCGCGGTTGACGATCCGGCTGGACGCCCCTCCATGCGTCGCCAGGTAAGCGTTTCGCCCAAAACGCCGTCTCGCTCGAGATACGCCGTCAGGGCGCGTCGGAGCGCGTCCGTCGTGTCCAGGAGAATGAGCCGGTCGTCGCTGCGCGCGTAGGACAATGGCACGTCGCCGGCACGGATCGCGGCCAAAAGCACATCGGAGTCTAGCTCCGCAACCTGCACTGTATCGGCCTCGAGCTTGAGCGCAAGCGGCATGTGCCCCTTCACCAGAAGACCTTCGTCCGGCCCGGCCATGTCGTCTTCGGGCAACGCGGGCCAGACATCCAGGATCAGGTTGTCGCCGAGCAGGCCGAGCCGCGCCTGAAAGTGCCCGGTCTTGCCCTCGCCGTCGGTATACGCGATGGCGTAGCCGGCATCACCGGCGCGTGAGGCGACCGCGTGCTCCGACCCCTCGACGCTTTCCCAGCTTCCTAGCAATCGCGCGTCGAAGGTCGCCTCAGATTCAGGAACGACCGGCTCGACCGAGAGCACGCAACCGCTCAAGGCGATAGATGCCGCAAGTATGCAGCTTGCGTTCCACATATAGGGTGCCTTGAATGGGACTCGGCGCGTGTAACGGCCCGGCGTTATGCCGCCCTTGCACCGCTCTGTATGCGTAATCACTTTACCTGCCGGCTTACACTGAAGGTGATCCAGTCCCGGATGATGCTACCGTATGCATCGAGTCCAATCCTCTGCGGGATGTTGTTGTGCTTGGCGCCAGGCACCAGGTAAAGCGACTTCGGCTCAGGGGCATTCTCGTAAACGGCTCTTCCGTTGTCGCGGTAACGCACAAAATCATCCTCCTCCCCGTGAAAGAGCAGCAAGGGGGTATTGATCTGCTGGATCCGCTCCACGTTATCAAACGTACCCTCGGTCAGCCATCCTGCCGGCAGGGCGAGGTTCAGCGCCCCTTGTGCCAGTGCATTCGCAGAGGCAAAAGGCGCCTCCGCAACTAGAAGGAGCGGATCTGCAACCTCGGCGGCCAGATAAATGGAAGCAACGTTGCCGAGTGAGTAGCCATAGAACCCTAGCGAGTCTTCCACCACGTCTGGACGCGTCATGACGTAATCGAGTGCACCACGGGCGTCGGCCAGCATCGCCTCTTCTGAGAACGCCCCTTCCGAACGGCCAAATCCCCGATAGTCGAAGATGAGCACGTTAACCCCGAGCTCATGCAGGTACATCACCCGATCCCAGTATTCATCGATGTGGCGCTTGTTGCCGTGGCAGTACAGAATCGTGATCCCAGGTCGCTCACCGTTCGATGCCACCCAGAACCCGTAGAGCGTGTTACCTTCACTCTCGAAGGTAACCGGCTCGATCAACTCATCTGGGATGGTGTTGCCAGGCAGCGTGTACGCGTCCAGCACCTCTTCGTCAGCCAGGAAGCTGTCCATCTCCAGACAGCCAGTCAAGGCCAACAGGCATAAGAGCGCCAGCCGTATGACACCTTTCATATTAAAACCTCCTCTGGATGGCGAACAGTGGTGTGACGGCTCCCTGTTTTCCAATGGCCGTGTAGCCCGTGACGACTTGATCGGTCTCGATATTGGCTCCATGCCACTTCAGCTCCGTCAGCAGCGCATAGCGCCTGCTGACGTTCCAGCGATAGCCGACAAAGGGCGAGAAAATGACTGGTTTAGCTTCCTCGTCGTATTCAGGTTGGGCAATCGGAATGGCTACGTCGGCTCCTGTGTATAGCAAGCCCGATCCGATTTTCCAGGCCGCTGAACCGGATGCGGCAGGGTAGACGAGGAAGCGATCTTCGACATTACTCTTTGTGCTGGCGAAAGCGAACAGGCGTGGACCGACGCCGAGGGTTGGTTGCCAGCGATTGTTTTTGAGCAGGAACCATGCTGCGCCCACATCGAGCCCGGCCACACTATAGGCCAGCGGCAAGAGATGCACCGCAGCGTTTACATTGGCATTGTCGCGGACGCCGTAGTCAGCACCTGCCAGGAGGTACGGAATCGGGATGTGGGTGTCGAAGGCTTCTACGATAGGGCCGCCGATACTAATGTGTGGGGCAAGCCGGCCTTTGCCCAGCGGCACAAGGCTAGTGTGGGCAGCACAGCCGAGAAATAATAAGCTGGCCGCGAGCGCAGCCGCGAAGGATAAGTATTTCATGTGCCTCCCATCTGTTGAGGGTGCTGTGGGCGTTCTCAGTGAGGAGTG
>CAZMXY010000184.1:0-3778 GCA_964570345.1 uncultured Rhodothermales bacterium
CGATGCGCGAGCCGTTCGACCCGTGGGCGGCGTTCTCACTTTTCCGCACGACGCTCGGCTTGACGAACTCATCCGTGATCCCCGCGTCGTAGCTGGATTGTAGAGCGGCTTCCGGATCCGGGTATGTCTCGCCGATGCCTCTCGTCAGGAGATCGTAGGCCGCCTTCGTGCGCTCCCAGCGCCGATCTCGATCCATCGCATAGTAGCGGCCGACGAGCGAGGCGATGCGACCGACGCCCACTTCCTTCGCCTTCCTTTCGAACGCATTGACGTATTTCACTCCGGCGTTCGGATCCGTGTCGCGCCCGTCGGTAAATGCATGAACGAAGACCTGATCGTTTTTTAGGCCCTCTCGCGCGGCCAGCTCCAGCAGGGCGAAGAGGTGATCGAGCGACGCGTGAACCCCGCCATCCGAAAAAAGCCCGATCAAATGAAGCTTGGAGTCGTTTTCTCGGGCATGCCGCGCCGCGCCGACCAGGACCTCGTTCTCGAAGAACTCCCCGTCCTCGATGGCCTTGTCGATCCGCGTAATTTCCTGGTAGACGACCCGGCCGGCGCCCAGATTCATGTGCCCGACCTCCGAGTTGCCCATCTGTCCGTCCGGCAAGCCGACCGCCTTTCCGGAGGCCTGAAGTCTTCCGACGGGATACGTTCTGAAAAGCTCGTCGAGGTACGGCTTCTTCGCGTGGTCGATGGCGCTCACGCGCGGATTTTCGGCAATGCCGTATCCGTCGAGAATGATGAGAATGTGCCGCTTATCGTGCATCGTGTGTTCCATGTCGTCCGGATCGCCCGTTCACTGCTCTTCCCGAAGACTTCAAACCCTGTAATCCCGCACTTTCTTCACGGTCTTGCCCGTCTTCGTGTAAAATACGTTCATCGACCCGCACGTGGGGCAGCAAATCTGCTCCGTACCGTAGCGATCCGTATGGACGTCGGCGTCGTCGAAAAAGTGACCCCGCGTCTTGCAGTAGAACGTTCCCCTTTTCGGATTGAGTCCGGAGAGGGCCTCGGGAAGGCGCTGTAATTGCTCGTAATAGGCGCACGCCGGACGAACCGGACAGTCACCGCACTTCGGATTTCGTGCCGTGCACGTGTAGCGGCCGTGCAAGATCAGCAGGTGATGGGCGTCACTCCACTGCTCCCTCGGAATGACGCGCTTGAGCTGGCGCTCCACCTTGAGCGGCGTGGCGGCGTCCCTCACGAGCCCGATCCGATTCGCCACTCGAAACACGTGCGTGTCGACAGCGAAGGCGTCCCGTTCGTAGGCGACCGCGGCGACGACCTGTGCCGTCTTTCGCCCCACCCCCTGCAGCGTCGTCAGCTCGGCGACCGTGTCCGGAATGCGGCCGTCGTATTCTCCGACTACCTTCCGAGCCATCGCCACGAGGTGCTTCGACTTGTTGTTAGGGAACGTCACGGACTTGATGAGCGGCATCACTTCCTTCGGCTGGGCCGAAGCCAGATCACGGATTGTCGGGAAGGCGTCGAAAAAGGCGGGTGTAACGAGGTTTACGCGCTCGTCCGTACATTGCGCCGAAAGAATGACGGCCACGATCAGCTCGTACGGATTCTCATGCGACAACTCCGTTTCGGGCGTCGGGATGATCTCTCGCAGCGCAGCCACCGTTCGCCGGGCTCGCTCTGATCTATTCACGTTGAAGAAAGCGTTCTAGGATGACCAACCGCCGTACGGGCCCATTCGAAACTTCGTCCAACAAACGACATTGGTCGGACATCTGATTCAACGCAGACCGTTGGGCCGAAGACGTGCCCGATCGGGCGCGCCGGACTCGATGTTTGAGGACGTGCGAGCCCAACATAGGCGACCGTCATCCCACATGCCACATCGCCGTTTCTCCTTCATCTTACTTTTGCTCTTCGCGATCGCCGCGCCGTCCGCCCGCGGCCAAGCCGGCGGCGGCCTGTCTGAGGAGGCGGTCATATCCCTTCTCACGATCCTTCCCGGCGACGAAATCCATGCGCTCTGGGGGCACAGTGCGATTCGCGTCCACGACCCGGCCCGCGGACTCGACGTCTCGTTCAATTACGGCACGTTTCAGTTCGACGCGTACTTTCTTCCGAAATTCCTGTACGGCGAGCTCGATTACGAGCTTTCGGTGCACGATTACGCATTGGCGCTCGAATCGTACCGCGAGGCGCGTCGGCCCGTCATCGAGCAGCTCCTGACGCTGTCGGCCGCTCAGAAAGACAGCCTTTTCCGCTTTCTCCGCCTGAATGCCCGACCCGAAAACCGCGTCTATCGCTACCATTTCATCTACGACAACTGCTCGACCCGAATTCGCGACGCCCTCGAGCAGTCACTCGGAAGCGACGTGAGCTATGCGGACGTGCCCGATCCGGGACTGACGTTTCGTCGTCTGTTGGATTCCGGACTTCGCGGGCGACCCCTTTTGGACGCCGGCATTGACTGGCTCTTCGGACCCGGCGTGGATCGCGTGGCGCAGCCGTACGAAACGATGTTCTTGCCGCTCTACCTCAGGGATGCGTTCGATCACACCAGCATCCTGATAGACGGCGCGTGGATGCCACTCGTCGCGCGAACCGACACGGTATTTTGGGTTCCGGGTCATAACGGCTCTGGGCGCCCGCTCCCCTGGGCCGTGGTCGCTGCCTGGCTCGTTTTTGCGATTGGCGCGGTCTTGACTCTCCGCGGCCTCCGGACGGACACGGTCGTGTATCGCTGGTTCGATGCTCCGCTATTCATTCTAATCGGCGTGGCCGGTGTTCTCATCGCATTTCTCTGGTTCGTCTCGCTCCATGACGTGACGGAGGAAAACTGGCATCTTCTATGGTGCTGGCCGACACACGTGATCGCCGCCGTCGCGCTCTGGCGCCGGAGCTCGAAGCCGTGGGTTCCCGCTTATCTTCTCGCCGCTGCGGTGACGGCGCTCACCGTAGCGGCGCTCGGACCGTCCCTGGAGCAGTGGATTCATCCGGCCCTCTATCCGCTCATGCTGGTTACGACGGTTCGAGGGGGATGGATTTTCGCAGCCGAGCGCCGGCTTCCGATTCATCAGCCTTCCATACCGAAGTCGTGAACGACGGCTTCGGTCGAAATGCCCCTCCTCGGGAAGGAACGAACCGTGCATTCCCTGCGCACCGTGTGCTCGACCTGCGCATTTGTCGGTGAAAGACTATGGCATCATCTCCAGAAGGCGCGGATGGCAAGCTATTTGCTTTTCCTGAATGCCTTAGCGCGCGGCGGCGCGCCGTGAAGCTGCTCGCCCTCGAGAGACGTGGGGGCTACGACTTGAAATCCTTAAAACGTAATTGCAAAGCTCGTTATGAAGTATCCTACCAAACTCCTTCGGCGGCTCGTCGTGACGCCGCTCTCCGTCGTGATCCTCACGTTCGGACTCGTTAGTCTTAGCGCGTGCGACCTGTTTGGAAGCTCCGATGCCGGCGAGGCCCGGGTGCGCGTGCTTCTGATCGACAATCCCTTTCCGTTTGACCTCGTCCTGGAAGCGAACGCCTACATCAGTCGCGTGGAGCTCGTCGGCGAGGACGGACCACCATACGTCGTCATGGATGACGAACGCAAATACAATCTGCTCGAGCTGCGGAACGGAGTTTCGGCGCTGCTCGGCGAGGTGGATCTGCCGGCCGGGACGTATTCACAGGCGCGCCTGATCGTCGACAGTGCTTCCGTTGAGATGAAGGATGGACGCACGTTCGCCCTCAAGGTGCCCAGCGGGTCGGAGACCGGCATCAAAGTGTTGCTTCAGGGTCTCGAGATCGAAGCCGGCCAGGACGT
>CAZMXY010000184.1:3878-7303 GCA_964570345.1 uncultured Rhodothermales bacterium
ATACGGCGTCGGGGCTTTTTCATGCTTCGTGTTTCGGGCGGACGCACGGGCATACGTGCCGGCGCCACGTGTGAGGCAGGCCGAACCTACGCCGACGCCGAGGCCACGGTCGCCGGCTCGCGTCTCCGGGAACGCAGGCGGTGCTTTTGCTGATCGACGAGGACGGCGCCGACGATGATCGCGCCGATGATGATTTCCTGCACGTAGTTCGGGACGCCGAGCATGTTGCATCCGTTGCGCAGCACGGCCATGATCAGCGCACCGACGATGGAGCCGACGGCGCTGCCTTCCCCGCCGCTCAACGAGCCGCCTCCGATCACGACAGCCGCGATGATGTCGAGCTCCAGCCCCACGGCCGACGTGGGGTCGCCGACCGTAAGGTAGCTGTACTGCATGACGGCCGCGATGCCCGTAAAGAGGCCGCCCAACGTGTAGATGGCGATCTTGATGCGATCCACCTTGATTCCGCACAACCGAGCCGTCTGTTCATTCGAACCGATGGCGAAGACGTATCGCCCGAAGACCGTGTATTTGAGCAAGACGATGGAGAGGAGGAGCAGCGCCAGACAGATCCAGACACCGAGGCCCACGAGCAGCCACTCCGGCTGCGGGTCGATCAACATCAGATTGGTCAGCCAGTTCGATGGGGTCGGTACGGTTTGCTCCCGGCCGATCCACTTGGCCACGCCCCGAACGATCTGCATCGTCCCGAGCGTGACGATGAAGGGCACGATGTTGAATTTCGTAATGACGGCGCCGTTGAACACGCCCACCAGCCCACACGCGAGAATCCCGGCCGCCATTGCCAGCAGGGGAAACCACAGTCCGGGATCGCCATCCGACATGTTCAGCACGACGGCTACGACCACGGTTCCCAGCGCGATCTGAGATCCCGGACTCAGATCGATTCCCTCGGAAATGATGATAAACGTCATCCCGAGCGCGGCCACGCCGATGATGACGCTCTGCGTTAGAATCGTCTTGATGTTGTAAAACGACGTGAACGCCGACGGCGCAAACAGCGCGAAGAGCACGAATACGAATACGAGACCGATGAACGGTCCGAATTCCGACAACGACTTCTTAAGATCCCATTTCATGCTCGATGACATCGTAAGCTCCCGACGTCGCGAAGCGCATGATGGACGTTTCGCTCCAATCCTCGACCGGACGCACAGGGGACATCTCTCCCTTGAACATCACGGCGAGCGTGTCGCAAACCCCCTGCAGCTCCGGAAGGTAGGAACTGATCATGATGATCGCCTTTCCCCGCTCAGACAGCTCGTGAATCAGACGGTAGATCTCCGCCTTGCTGCCGATGTCTATGCCGCGGGTGGGCTCGTCGAGAAAAAGGACGTCGTTGTCCTGGTGCAATAGACGGGCGATGCAGGCCTTCTGCTGATTTCCGCCGGAGAGCTCGAGCGCCTTCTGTGATGCGTCGCGGCAGCGGACCCCCAGGGTTTGGATCCACTGCCCGCCGATCTCGCGCTCCTTTCGCAGATTAAGGAATCCGGCACGCGCATAGCGGCGGAGACTCGACAGCGTAAGATTTTCAAGGACGCTCATCTTGAGCGCAAGGCCTTCTTCCTTGCGGTCCTCGCTGAGCAGGTCGAGACCGTAGTCCAACGCGTCGTTCGGCCCGACGTACGCGGCCTTCAAGTCGGGCCTTCCTTCGATTTTGAGCCGGCCGTCCGCCGCCCGATGCAGTCCGAAGACCGCTCGCACCGTCTCCGACCGCCCTGAACCCACGAGTCCGGCAATCCCCAGAATTTCGCCTCGGCGCAGCTCGAACGAAACGCCTTCCGGAAAGCCGTCCCGCCCGCGCAGTTCGGACACGTGCAGCAGCGTCCCGCCAATCTCGTGTTTCGACTCCGGAAAGAGCTCGTCGACGGACCGGCCGACCATGTCCTGGATGATCTGAGCGACGTTCGTGTCGATGACGCGTCCGCTGGATACGGTTCGGCCGTCGCGAATCACGGTATACGTTTCGCAGATCTCCTGTACCTCTTCGAGAAAGTGACTGATGTAAATGACCGCGACGCCGCGATCCTTCAGCCGCGGAATGACCTTGAAAAGGGCGCGGGCGTCCGAGGCGGAGAGGGAACTCGTCGGCTCATCCATGACGACGACGCGCGACCTCAAGAGGAGGGCCCGCGCTATCTCGACGAGTTGCTGCTTCCCGATGCTGAGCTTGCGCACGGGCGTCTCGGGATCGACATCCTGGTCGAGCCAGGACAGGACTTCACGCACCTCGTCGGTGCGCGGCTTCACCCAACCGAACGACGAATGTTCGGCCCCGAGCGTGACGTTTTCTTCCACGGTAAGATGAGGAGCGAGCACGAGCTCCTGGTAAATCATCGAGATGCCCGACGCCCGGCCATCGAGAGGCGACTGCGGTGCGTACGGCTCTCCATCGAGGAACATCCGTCCGCGATCCGGCTGATACACGCCGCTCAGGATCTTCATGAGCGTGCTTTTCCCCGCACCGTTCTCCCCAATGAGCCCGTGAATCGTCCCGCTGTGCGACACGAGGTCGACGCCGGCCAGGGCCTGTACCGGGCCGAACGATTTGTAGACGCCTTCGAGGCGGAGGAGTGGATCAGACATGGTGCCGCGGCGCGAACCCTATACTAGTTTTCGTCGAGCCACCTGCCCAGATCCGGGTTGAGGAGCTCTTGAATGTCCGGATCATCGACGTTGTCGGACGTTACGAGCACCGAGCGGGTGTCGATCTGCGGTTCGACCTCCTCTCCACGCACGACGGCCACGGCCGATTTCACGCCCAGATAGCCCATCTCGAAAGGATCCTGCACGACGAGACCGCCGATCCTCCCTTCTCGCATGGCACGCAGCAGCGTTTCATTGACGTCGAAGCCGACGAACGCCACGTTACGCGAGCGGCCGGACGTCTCCAGCGCGCGCAGCATGCCCTGGGTCGACGATTCGTTCGGCGTGAAGATGCCGTCGATTTCGGCGAATCGATTCAGGACGTTCTGCGATACCTGCAGCGCCCGCTCCATGGTCGCGCCGGCGTACATGTTGCTTACGAGGAGCTCCGCGTCGGGAGCATGCTCTTCTAGCGCGTCAAGAAAACCCTGCTCGCGAGCGGACGTACTGGCGGATCCTTCCTGATATCGCAGCATGACGACCTTCCCTTCGCCGCCGATCAGGTCGGCCAGGCGCTGCCCGGCCATGCGGCCGCCCTCGTAATTGTTCGTCGCGATGAAGCTCGCTTGCGCCTCGGAATCGAGTCCGGAGTCGATAATGATGACCGGGATCCCCCTTCGCTCGGCCGTCTCGACGGGTCCCACCAGGCTGCGCGAATCGAGCGGTGCGAGCACGATGGCGTCGATGCCGCGACTGATGAAATTCTGGACGACCTGGATCTGCATCTGTCGATCGTCCTCTTTCTGCGGCCCCTGCCA
>CAZMXY010000185.1:0-5505 GCA_964570345.1 uncultured Rhodothermales bacterium
GGGAGGAATGAAACAGAAACTCGCCCTCTCCTGCGCACTGGTCCATCGACCCGACGTCCTCTTCCTGGACGAGCCGACGACCGGCGTCGACGCCGTGTCGCGCCGGGAATTCTGGGACGTGCTCGACGAGCTCAAGGGCGGCGGACTTCCGATCCTCGTCTCCACCCCCTACATGGACGAGGCGAGTCGCTGCGACCGCGTCGCGCTCATGCAGCATGGAAAGATCCTGATGACGAACACCCCGTCGGCCGTCAGTGAAAGCTACGAACGGCCGCTTCTGGCCGTGCGGGGTTCGGATCGATATCGGCTGCTCCGGACGCTCCGCACCTTCGAACACGCCGCGGCCGTCTTTCCCTTCGGTGAGGATCTCCATTACACGGACGTCCGGACCCACGTCAGCCGCGACGACGTGGCGCGCAGCGTCACGAGTTGGCTCGTGGACGCCGGCTTCGAGGACGTGCTCGTCAGGCCCATCTCCGCCGGCATTGAGGACGTATTCATGGCCCTGACGACCGACGGCGAGATCGACGGCCACGACGGGCGTCCACCCGGGAGAGGAACGTGAGTACGCCTGCCATCACAGCGGAAGACCTGACCCGTCGCTTCGACGATTTCACGGCCGTAGACCACGTGTCGTTCACCGTCGATCGCGGTGAGGTGTTCGGGTTCCTCGGTGCGAACGGCGCCGGGAAGACGACCGCCATCCGGATGCTGACGGGCCTTCTCGCCCCGAGCGAGGGACGGGCGCGCGTCGCTAATTTCGACGTCTCGAGCGAGCCCGAATCTGTAAAGCGCCGAATCGGCTACATGAGCCAGCGCTTCGCGCTTTACGACGATTTGACGGTGCGCGAGAATGCGCGCCTCTACGGCGGCATCTATGGGCTGTCGAACCGCCGAATCCGGGAGCGGACACGGGCGCTGCTCGATCGGCTCGGCTTCGCGCACGCCGCCGACGATCGCGTCGGCCGCCTGCCGCTCGGCTGGAAGCAGAAGATCGCCTTCAGCGTGGCCCTGCTTCACGAGCCGGAGGTCGTGTTCCTGGATGAACCCACGAGCGGAGTCGATCCTATCACGAGGCGGCAGTTCTGGGAGCTGATCTACGAGGCCGCGGAGGACGGTACCACGATCCTCGTAACGACCCATTACATGGACGAAGCCGAGTACTGCGACCGCATCTCAATCATGGTTGCCGGGCGCATCGAAGCGCTCGGCACGCCGGCCGAGCTGAAGCGCTCCTACGACGTGCCGTCCGTGGACGAGCTGTTCGTCCGCCTGGCCCGGCCGTCGGAGGGTGCCGCATGAACGGTTCTTTCTTCCGAGGGCTGCTGCTAAAGGAAACGTTTCACGTCCTGCGCGATCGGCGTACGCTCGCCGTCGTCATCCTCCTGCCCGTCATTCAGGTGCTGCTGTTCGGTTTCGCGATTCGGACGGACGTGCAGGAGGTTCGGCTCGCAATCGTCGATCCGGTACCCGACGTCCGCACCCTCGCCCTACGTAATCGGTTCGACGCCTCATCGACGTATCGCGTCGTGTCCACACTCCCGAACACGGCAGGCGTCGACGCGCTCTTCGAGCGCGGCGCGGCCGACCAGGCGGTGGTGTTCGAGTCCGGATTCGCCGAGCGCCTCTTTTCGCCCGGCGGCGCCCGCATCCTCGCCATCACGGACGGCGCGGCGCCAACGACGTCGAGCTCCGTCGAATCGATGGCACTCGGCGTCCTTCAGCGCTACCGGCAGGAGCTCATCGCCGAAACCTCGCCCGCGGGCAGCTCCGCACCGAGCGTCCACGTAAACGCCCACGTGCACCATCGCTTCAATCCGACGCTGGAGAGCCGCTACCTCTTCGTGCCCGGCCTGCTCGCCTTGGTCCTCACGATCATATCCGCCCTCATGACGGCCATCACGCTGTCTCGCGAGAAGGAAACCGGCACGCTCGAAATCCTCCTCGTCTCCCCGCTGCGTCCGGTTCACGTCATCTTCGGCAAGGCCCTACCCTACCTGGCGCTGGCCTTTCTCAACGCCGTCACGACGGTCGCGGTCGCGTGGGCGGTCTTTGGCGTGCCGATCCGCGGCAGCCTGGCGCTTCTCTTCGGCGAGAGCCTGCTTTTCGTCGCCGTCTGTCTGGCGCTGGGGATCCTGATTTCCACGCGAATGCCCTCGCAGCGCGCGGCCATGATCGCCGTGATCGTCGGAACGATGCTGCCGACCGCGATCCTCTCCGGCATGATCTTTCCGATCGAGAGCATGCCGGCCTGGCTTCAGCCGATCACCCACGTGGTTCCGGCCAAGTGGTACGTCAACGTCGTTCGAGGGATCATGCTGAAGGGTGCCACGCTCGAAACGCTGTGGGGCGACACGGCCGTACTCCTCGGGATGACCGTCGTGCTGCTGGCCGCGAGCATCCGTTCGTTCAGCCCCCGGCTCGAATGATCCATCCCCGGCACATGAAATCAGCTTCCGGCACGCTTGACCTGCCCCCGACTCGAGTCATCCATCCCCGGCTCGAGTCATCCGTCCCCGGCTCGAATCGTCGATCCCCGGTTCGAGTCGTCAATCCCCGGTTCATTTGAGAAACAACCGATGCGCACGATTCTCTTTTTGATCCACAAGGAGTTCTTGCAGGTCTTCCGCGACCGAGCGCTGACCTTCATGTTGATCGGGCCGCCCATCGTGCAACTCATCATCATCACGAGCGCGGCCACGTTCGACGTCAAACGGATCGACGTGCACCTGGCGGACATGGACCGGTCGGCCGCGTCGCGGCGCCTCGTGGAACGCTTCGAAGCTTCGGGGAAATTCGCCGTCGTGAATGCCGTCCCGTCCGGTATGATCGCGGATCGGCAGCTGCTCTCGAACGAGGTCGGGCTCGCGTTGAGAATTCCTCTCGGATTCGGCCGCGATCTCGTTCGCACGGGGCAGGCCGACGTCCACTTCACGTTCGACGGCACGGACGGTCCCGCGGCCGGCGTCGCGCAGTCGTACGCCCTCCGAATCGTCGACCGCTTCGCCGCGGAGGAGCGCGCGCGCGTGCAGCCGGGCGTTTCGACGGCTTCGGCGCCGGCCATCCCTCGACTCGACGTCCGTTCCCGCATCTGGTACAATCCGGACCGGGACTACGACGACTACATGGCCCCCGGCATTCTCGTCATCCTGATCACGCTCGTCGGCACCATGATCACGGCGCTCAACATCGCGCGGGAAAAAGAACAGGGGACCATCGAACAGCTCAACGCGACGCCGATCACGAAAGGTCAGTTCATCACCGGGAAGCTGGCCCCGTTCTGGCTGCTCGGCCTCGCCGAATTTGCACTCGGATTGGTGATCGCCTGGCTCCTCTACGCCATCCCTATCCGAGGCAGTCTGCTGCTGGTGTTCGCCGGTGCGGGGTTGTACCTGCTATCCGCGCTCGCGCTGGGCCTTCTCATCTCGACGGTCGCACAGACCCAGCAGCAAGCCCAGTTCATCGCCTTCTTCGTCCTGATGATCTACCTCTTCATCAGCGGCCTCTTCACGCCCGTGGAAAGCATGCCCGAGTGGGCGCAGTGGATCGCCGAAGTCAATCCCATCAAACACCTCATCACGCTGATTCGTGCCGTATTGATCAAGGGGGCCGGACCCGCACAGGTCGCCGTCGAGCTCGCGGCCCTCGGCGCCTTCGCCTCCGCCGCACTCCCACTCGCGGTGCGGACGTACTCGAAAACAGCCTCATGACGCGCCGTTCAGACCCCGCGAACGAAATCGATCAATCCGAGAACCGCCGAATACGAAACGAACAGCGAAAACAGCAGCGCCACCACGAGACCGGCGTTCAGCCACTTCGCCTCTCGATAGTTGGACGCGTGTCTGGTGTTGATCATGTAGATGATGATGCCGATCACGAGCGGCATCACCACGGGACTGACCGCCTGCGAGGCGATCATCACGACGACGGGCCTACCGCCGAATATCGGCACGACGAGCCCCGTCGCGGCCACGGCCAGCACGAGCAGTCGAACCCACGTCCTGGTCAAGTCTCGCGGCCGGCCCAGGTAGTCGAGCAGCAGCCACGGTCCGAGCACGTAACCGGGAAAAAGCGACGAGATCCCCGCGGCCACGAGCCCGACGACGAAGATGCTCGCCGCGAAGTCGCCGGCCAGCGGCTCGAGCGTCCGAACCATGTCGATGGCGCTTTCGACGCGCAGCCCGAGCGGATACATCGTGCCGGCCGCGCTCGCCATGATGGCCGCGCTGACGACGAAGGTGAGGAACAGCGCCAGCGCGGCATCCCGCCGCTCGGCTTTGAGGTCGCTGAGGGTCCAACCCTGTTCGTCGATGAGGTAGCTCCGCGCTACGATGACGACGGAAGCCATCGTCGTTCCCACCATGCCGGCGAGAATCAGATGACCCGCTCCCCCCGGAGGTATGCTCGGCGGAAGGGACTCGATGAGCGCCCGGGGTTGGCTGACTACGATCAGCGTCGTCAGGAGGAAGCACACCCCCATGACGGCCACGACCACGGTCGCCGTCCGCAGAAACAACGCATGATTCCCGGTCCAGAAGAGCACGTACAGGAGCCCGGCGATCACGATGCCCGTCACGAGCGACGGAATGCCGTCCGCGCCGAGCCCGAGCACGGCCGTCCAAGCCTGCACGGCCTCCCCGACGATCGCCGAGATGCCCATGACGGAGGTGATCACGGTCAGCATCAGCGAGAAGACGATAAACAACGCGAGCGCGCGCCCGAACGTATCGCGCACCGCGGAGACGAACGGGCGTCCCCTGACGATCGTCAGGCGGCTGATGCCGACGATCAGGAAAAAGGTGAAGAGGCACGAGAGCGCCACGGCCCATGTCAGCGTCATCCCGTAGGCGGCGCCCGACGTCGCCATGGTCGTCACACTGCCCGTTCCGATCGTATAGCCGAGCACGAACAGTCCGGGCCCGACGACCGCTACGATTTTCGCGAGCATCCCCCGTACGGCCGGCGACGCGACACCCGGTTGGAGCTCAACGCGCTTGTCTGTCGTGCCGTCGGTCATTCGCGCAGGGGATGAGACGAATCGAATTCGTGCGCAGCCAGGCCGTGCCGCCGCGCATCGTGAATATCTCGATTCGCAGGCTCACCTGCCAGTTCGACGCGCCGAGCCACGCGGTGGGTGACTCGTTCGACACGCTACGCTCGCAAATGGAAAACGCACCGCGGCGATCCGTTTCGTTCGCATCGCTCCTCTACGGACATGCTCGTTAGGTCCGCCAGCATGGCCTCAGCGATCGCACACGCTCCCGGATGCTCGCGAACGACGGCTGCGAGCGGGCAGGCGCGCCCACGGATGAGAAAATCGCCGTTCTCGCGTGCCGCCTCGGCAAGCCCGCCCATTGAATTGAGTACCTCGACCGCGACCTCGACACGGTCCTCCAGCGACGTTCCACGAGAGCGGGCCCGTGTCTGCCTGGCGACCGTACGCCCGACGTCCGCCAATAGCTCGTCCATCGCCGCGGTCGACGTGCGATCCTGTAGAACGGCAAG
>CAZMXY010000185.1:5605-7208 GCA_964570345.1 uncultured Rhodothermales bacterium
GGATCATTCACAATCCCGCCTTATCCCATGGATGCGACCCTAAAAGAGACCAATCCGTCGGCGGTTGCCGACGGATCCGCCCCGGCTTACCAGGCATATCGAATCCTTCAATTCGGCTTCGTGGTAGCTCCCGTCGTGGCCGGACTCGACAAATTCTTCAACGTACTGGCCGATTGGCAACAATACCTGGCGCCGTTCCTGGCCGATACGGTCGGTGCCGCTACGTTCATGTCGATCGTGGGCGGTGTGGAGATCGCCGCCGGCATCGGCGTGGCGCTGAAACCCAAAATATTCGCCTACGTCGTGGCTGCCTGGCTCTTCGGCATCATCATCAACCTGCTCCTAATCCCCGGATACTTCGACGTGGCGCTGCGCGATCTCGGACTGGCGCTGGGTGCCCTCGCGCTGGGAAGGCTGAGTCAAACCTACTCCGAATAGCCGCCTACGCCCCAACCGCCTCGGTTTCTTTCCGCATCTGGTACTTTTTCCGCTCGTTGACGTCGAGATGGCGCTTCCGCAGTCGGAAAGCCTTCGGCGTGACTTCGATCAACTCGTCCTCCCGGATGAATTCGATCGCTTCCTCCAGCGACATGCGCCGAGGCGGGACGAGTTTTTCAAACGCGTCCGACGACGAGGCGCGCATGTTCGTGAGCTTCTTTTCCTTCGTGACGTTCACGTCGAGATCGGCGTCGCGGCTGTTTTCACCGACGATCATGCCGCCGTAGACGTCCTCCGTCGGACCGAGAAAGAGCTCACCGCGCTCTTGTAAGCTCACGATCGCGTAGGACGTCGCCTTCCCGTGACGATCCGCGACCAGCGCGCCGGTGCCGCGGTGCCTGATCTCGCCGGCCCAGGGGCGAAAGCCGTCGAAGAGATGGGTCAGGATGCCGGTCCCCTTCGTGTCCGTCAGAAATTCCGTCCGGTATCCGATCAGCCCTCGCGCCGGCAGCTCGAACTCGAGGCGTACGCGACCGGAGCCGTGATTCACCATTTTGGTCATCTGTCCCTTACGTCCGCCCATCTTCTCGATCACGACACCCATGAATTCGTCGGGCACGTCAATGAGCGTGCGCTCGTACGGCTCGTTCGTTTTGCCGTCCACGTCCTTCGTGATGACCTGCGGCATGCCGACGGCAAACTCGTAGCCCTCCCGGCGCATCTGTTCGATCAGTATCGCCATCTGGAGCTCACCGCGGCCGTATACGAGAAATCGATCGGGAGATGCGGTCTCCTCGAGCTTCATCGAGAGATTCGCTTCCATCTCGGTTTCGAGACGGTCTCGCAGGTTGCGCGACGTGACGTACTGTCCCTCACGTCCACTGAAGGGCGAATCGTTGATCCGAAACTCCATCGAGAGCGTCGGCTCGTCGACGTGCACGGGCGGAAGCGGCTGCGGATTATCGGCGTCGGAGATGCTCTCGCCGAGGCCGATTCCCGTCGCGCCGGCGACCGCGATAATGTCGCCCGGACCGACTTCGTCGGCCTCGACGCGTCTGAGACCCTCGTATTCGAATAGCGCCGTGACCTGTACCGTCGTACGCGTGTCGTCGCGATGACAGAGCGCCACGCGCTGCTTGTTCCGGAGGGTCCCCTGCATGACGCG
>CAZMXY010000186.1:0-7150 GCA_964570345.1 uncultured Rhodothermales bacterium
CATTTTCTGACGCGGACGAACATGGTCGAATTGATAGCCGTTCTGGGTGCGGGCGTTCTCTGGATGCTGACGTTCGTCCTCCTGGTAGCCGTCGTCGACGGGCTGAGGAGCAGGAAAGCGTTCAGCCTCTCCTCCGTGCTCATCGGCTACGTCCTCTTCTATTTCATTCAGATCGTCCTGGTCAAGTCGTTGGACCTGGCGAACCTGCTCTCCACGCCCGCGCTCTGGGCCGCGTACGCCGCGTTGGCGGTTGCAGGCATCTCGATCGTGTACGTCCGACGTGCCCACGGGGACGCTATTTCTACGTTTCGACGTGTCCTCCGGGACGACGCCGAGGATCGGCACATTCGGCGGATCGCGATCGCATCCGCCATCGTGATCGTTTCCGGAGTGGCCGTCTTCTCTCTCGTATCGCCCCTGGCCGTCTGGGACGTGCAGGCGTACCACATGCCGATGGTGGCGAGCTACGTGCAGAACGAGAGCCTGTCGGTCGGCGCGACGCAGGATCTGCGGCAGATCTACCGCGTCAACGGAGCCGAGCTGCAGATGCTGAACGTGGCGCTGCTGTCGCGCTCCGACGCGTGGATGGAACTCCCCAACGTATTGGCGCTGGCGGTGAGCCTGGTCGCCGTATTCCTGATTGCGAAGCTCGTGCTCCGCCGTGGCGCAACGGCGTACCTGACCGTCGCTTTGACCTTGACGGCTCCGCAGATTCTCTACGGATCGGCCACGGCAAAGAACGACGTCGTCTTCCTGGCCCTCATTCTCGGCGCGTTCTACTGGGCGCTCCGCATAGCTCTGGACCCGCACACTCACCTGCGGGAGCGAGCGGCCGTTTTGGCGCTGACCGGCGGTCTGGCCGTCGCCACGAAGGTCATCGGGCTCAACGTCGTCGGTACCGCGGGCCTGGTATTGCTCGTGCTCGTACTTCTTCGTCGGCTCCCTTTCCGGGCCGTAGTCTTCTTCGCCGGCTTCAGCCTGGTCGCCTTGCTCGTCCTCGTCGGCGACGTCTACTGGAGCAACCTGCAGCAGACGGACGTGCCGGTCGGCATCCGGCCGGGAGAGGTTCACTTCGTCACGGGTCCCTCGAATCTCGTAGCCGCTGCGAAATTCTACCTCTTCGACCTCTCGTTCAAGCGGCTGGTGACGGAGCAGGTATTCGAGCACGACTTCTCGCATTACGGCTATTTCTTCCCGTTTTTGCTCGTACTCGGCACGGTGGTCGCCGTCCGGCAGCTCGTCGTGCGTCGAGAGCGCCGTCCAACCCTCCTGATCATGGCTCTGCTCGTTTTCATCCTCTTCCTGTCGGTGGTCATCGTTCGGCAGCCCATCCAATGGGACCAGCGTTTTATGATCTGGATGGTGCCGGCCTTCGCCGTCCTGGCCGCGACGCCGGTGAGGAAATCAAACGTGCCGGTCCAACTGGCCGTGGTTTCGTTCTGCAGTGCGTTCGGCATTCTCAACGTCATCCAGATGTTCACGAACGCGTCCGGTGGCATCTTTACGAAATCGTCTTTGCACTTCGTCACTAGCGGTGAGTTGCCGCGATTGACCGACGTGGCGCACGAGAGGTACCGGTATAAGATCGACGGATTCGACGCTCTCGGCGTGGAGTCCGGAGAGCGGGATTCCGTACTTTACGTGGGAGCGGAGGATACGTGGATGTACCCGGCGTGGGGGCGGCGCTTCACGCGGCACGTCAACGGTGTGCGAGATTCGGCGGACGTCGCGATCAAGATCCGCAGCGGCGCGTATGCGTTCGTCGTCGTGGAGTCGGAGGCTGCGGAAGATCTGCAGCGAGCGGCCACGGATGCGCAGTCCGGCGCGGGGTACACGGAGCTGTACTCCAGTTCGCAACGGAGGATTCTCCGTCGGGGCCGTCGAGCCGACTCCGCACCGGTCGACCGGAAAACCGGATACCGCTGACCGAAGAGAATGCGAAGTGCAGTCATGGTTCGTTCGCCGCACGTCTCCGTCATCGTCATCTTCTTGAACGAGGAACGCTTTCTCGAGGAAGCGATCGAGAGTGTGTTCGCGCAGACCTTCTCGGATTGGGAGCTCCTGCTTTGTGACGACGGCTCGACAGACGGAAGTGTGGACATTGCCAGGTCCTACGCCGAGCGGTTTCCGGAAAAGGTTCGATACCTCGAGCATGAGGGCCGCGCCAATCGTGGAATGAGTGCAACGCGAAACCTGGGGCTTCGACATGCACGAGGAGAACTGATTGCCTGGTTGGATGGAGACGACGTTTGGACGCCGGAGAAGCTCGAGCGTCAGGTACGCATCATAGAGGCGTTCCCCGAAGCTGCGATGGTCTACGGTCGACTCCACGTCTGGTATGGATGGACCGGGAAGGAGACCGACGCGCGCCGCGACTTCATCCAGGACCTCGGCGGATCGGCCAACACGCTGATCGAACCTCCGGAGCTCCTCAAGCGGTTTTTGTTGGACGACCTCCATACGCCCAGCGGCGTCCTGGTACGCCGGTCGGTCCTTGAAGAGGTCGGTGGCTACGAGGAGTCGTTTCGAGACATGCACGAGGACGGTGTCGTACACGCGAAGATATCTCTGAATTGGCCCGTCTACGCTTCCGGCGAGTGCTGGTACAAGTATCGGCAGCATCCGAATTCGCGCTGCAACGAGTCCATAGCGGCGGGAACGGATGGTGCTGCCCTGGTGGCCTATCTCACATGGCTCGATGGGTACCTGCGGGAGCAACGACAGGAGAACGGCGAAGTAGCGCAGATCGTGCAGGAGTTGCTTCGATCCAACCACAGTACGCGTGCCAATGCGCTCTCTGCTCGTGTGAGCGGAATCATTCGCGGGTCGCTGCGAAAGGGCAGAGAAGTGGCTGACCGCGTGGTTCCACGGACGATCCGAGGTTGGGTAGGGCTCCTGGCATTCCGGAGTCGTCACCGACCACCGTCCGGCTGGCTGCACTTCGGAAATCTCAGACGAGTGACACCCATCAGCCGGACCTTTGGATTCGACCGCGGGACGCCGGTCGACCGTTTTTATATCGAGCAGTTTCTGCAGGCCCATGCGTCCGCCATTCACGGGCACGTCCTGGAGGTCGGCGATCGGAGCTACACGAATCTTTTCGGACAGGACAGGGTCAGGCGGTCCGACGTACTTCACGCCCGTCGCGGGAACCCCGACGCGACGCTCGTCGGAGATCTCTGCACTGGTGAAGGAATTCCGGAGGAGACGTTCGACTGCATTATCCTCACGCAAGTGTTGCCCTTCCTCTGGGACTTCAAAGCTGCCGTAACATATGCCCGCCGTGCGCTTAGGCCCGGCGGCGTACTTCTCGCGACGCTGCCGGGCATCTCTCAGATCAGCAGGTTTGACGCCGACCGGTGGGGTGATTACTGGCGGTTCACGTCGACGTCCGCAAGACGGTTATTCGGCGAGGAATTCGGTGCCGAACACGTGGGTGTGGACGTCTACGGGAATGTTCTTGCAGCGACCGCATTTCTGCACGGCGTGGCGGCGCAGGAGCTCCGTGCGGACGAGCTGGCGTATCGGGATCCGGATTATGAGGTCACGGTCGCCATTCGTGCGGTCAAAGGCGAGAGGAGCGGAGGCGGTGCGGCATGAAGACCAAACTTCGGACGATCCTTCAGGTGAATGCGCGAGACGTCGGCGGCGGGGCGGAACGGATCGCCGCCGACCTATCCTCAGCGTACCGCGCACGGGGGCTGCGCTCTTACCTCGCCGTCGGTCGAAAAACCGGTGACGATCCGAACGTGCTCCTCGTCTCTATGGGAGAAGGGCATAATCGATGGTATCGCACGTGGCGCCGAGTAGCGGACAAATTTGGAGGGCCAATTCGAGTGCTTGATGAGTTTCGCGGATTCGAGAGCTTTCATTACCCGGCTACGTACCGCCTCCCCTCGCTGCCTCCCTACCGGCCGGACCTCATCCATGCGCATAACCTGCACGGCGGGTACTTCGATCTGCGCGCGCTACCGTGGCTGAGCAGACAGAGTCCATTGGTTCTGACGCTTCACGACGCCTGGCTCCTGAGCGGTCACTGCAGTCATGCTTTCGACTGCGACAGGTGGAAGATGGGATGTGGATCTTGTCCCGATCTGACGATTTATCCGGCCCTCCGGCGCGATGCGACGGCAGATAACTGGCGGCGCAAGAGCGCAATCTACGGGCGGAGTCGTCTCTTTGTAGCCGCGCCATGCGACTGGCTGATGCAACGCGTGCGGCAGTCCATGCTTGCCCCGGCGCTCGTGGACACGAAGGTGATCCCGAACGGCGTCGATCTGACGACGTTCACGCCGGCCGACACAGCGTCCGCCCGAAAGGCGCTCAACATCGATCCGGACGCGCACGTCCTTCTGTTTGTCGCGAGCGGTATCCGGGGCAACATGTTCAAGGACTACGAAACGATCAGCGCGTCCGTTCGATCTCTTGCTCGAGAATCGGGAGAGAAAAGCGTGGTGCTGCTGGCGCTTGGCGATACGGGACGCCCCGGGGATTTTAGCGACTTCCCGGTACGCTTTATCCCTTTCGAGCCGGATCCCGTCGCCGTCGCGCGCTACTACCAGGCGGCCGACGTGTATGTGCATGCCTCTCGGGCGGAGACGTTTCCCCTTGCTGTGATCGAGGCGCTCGCTTGTGGCACGCCGGTGGTCGCGACGGCCGTGGGTGGGATTCCGGAACAACTCAAAAGCCTGCACGGCGACGTTCGAGGCGGCAAGTGGCAGGGAAATCCGGCGCAAGAGGCCACCGGAATTCTCGTCGAGCCCGGCAATAGCGGCTCGCTGACTCGTGCGGTGCAGTTGCTTCTCACCCGGCACGATCTTCGCGAGCAGATCGCCCGGAATGCTGCACGGGATGCTCGCCGGCGTTTCGACGTTGAAAGGCAGGTCGACAGCTACCTGAGCTGGTATGAAGACATCCTCGGTCGAATTTACAGCGGTCAATCCTGACGTTCAGTGAAGAGAGGCACAAACCGAATGAGAGGGAAGGGAAGGGAGCACCACGAACGTTTCGTGACACCGTCCTTCGCGTCGACCACGACCATCCTATGCATGCTTCGCTACTGAACCGTCTTCCTGCCCCTCCGGAAGGACGGTCGGGCTGGCCGTGGACGGAGGGCCCACCGTTCGACACTTCCGCCGATGCGTCTGACAGCGATGGTGCAGGGCCGGTCTGGCCGAAAATCAGCGTCGTTACCCCCTCCTACAATCAGAGTGTGTATCTGGAAGAGACCATCCGGTCCGTGCTGCTTCAGGAGTATCCGAATCTCGAGTACGTGGTTGTTGACGGAGGGAGTACGGACGGAAGCATCGACATTCTCCGACGATACGACCGCTACCTGTCCTGGTGGGTAAGTGAAAAGGATAGGGGACAGAGTCATGCGATAAACAAGGGTTTCGATCGAGCGACCGGCGAGATATACGCGTATCTGAACAGCGACGACCTCTATGAGCCGGGGGCTCTTTTTGCCTGCGCCGACGCCTTTCGTGCCGGTTACGAATGGGTGGCGGGAGACGTAGTATGCTGGGAGGAAGGATCAGGAGCCTGGCCTTTTCCGGAGCTTCCGGGGAAGACATTTGCCAAGTGGTTTCTGGGGTGCCCGATCTCTCAGCCGGGCTGTTTCTGGAGCGGTCGCCTGCACCGCGAGGTAGGGCCGTTCCGTGAAGATCTGCATTACGTCCTGGACTATGAATTCTGGCTCCGATTGCGGATCGTCAAGAGGATACGTCCTCACAGACTACGGCGGCCGACGGCGCGATATCGGCTGCATCCGTCCTCAAAGACCGTTGCGCATCAGGGGGCGATGGGTCGTGAGGTCAAGGCGATACTTCCAGAATTCGAGCGTCATCTCACGCGGACCGAGCGATCGTGGCTCTGGTTGGTCCGGCGCCATCGAAGAGCGAGGGTACACGGACGGAGAACGATAATGCACCTGAGGCAACGCCGGATGCGCGCCGCTTCGAAAGAGTTCTTGTCGGCGTTTAGACAGTGGCCTCTTCTCATTGTGGACGTCGGAATTCTTCTTGCGCTGAAGGAGCTCATCCGGAAGTCGCCACCGAAGCCCCCGTTCCCGGACACGTGGGCGGACTGAGAAACCAGCACGAGACGCGACGTCGGTGATGCTCATCTGGGGACCGTTTCTTCTGGCGACCTACCTGGCCGCGATCTTCGTCACGGGCGCGTGGATCTTGCGCGGCGTGCTCGGGGCGCGTGACGTGTCGGGACTGCACATCCCGACCTCGCTGATGCTCGGTCTGCTCGTCAGCTTTTTCGTCTTCGTCCTAACGAGCTTGATCTCCCCCACCAGGGCCATTTATGTGAGTATTGCGGTGCCCGTGCTTGTCGGATCAGGGATCGTCCTGATCGATCGAGCCATCCTTCGCGGCGGGCTTCCGACGAATCGGAGATCATGGCTGTTAACCGTCGGGATCGCATGGATCCTCCTTCTCGCTCAGTACGGCTTGGAGTGCTCTACCCTTCTTGCTTCCGTGGCGCGCGGGCAAGGAGTCATCTATCAGGACGTCATCTATCACGGCGGAATCGCCCGATCGCTTGCGTTGTATGGATTTCCTGCCCAAAACCTGCAGTTCTCAGGCGAATACATCGGCTACCATATCTTCTCCCATTTCATTGCGGCTCAGGTATCGACTCTCCTCAGCACGTCGTTACCGATAACATATACCTTCATATTAACGCCTTTATTTTACCTACTTATTACGTTATCCTTATCTTCGTTTATTGATATACTGACGATATCAACTAAACCTCACTTCGCAGTTCGATCCGTTATAATTTATACGTCTGTTTTATCAGTATTCATCCTGTCTGGTACGCCAGATCCGGCTACACCGCTATATCTTAGCCATTCATATCAATTACAAATAGCATCTTTAGCCATCATATTTTCGTATATGTATAATCTGTACGACGGAAATATGACTATATCAACGGTGAGTACAATATTCATATCATCGTTATTAATTCAAGCAGTGCTAATAAAAGGTTCATCCTTACCTCTGGTCTTAGTGGCATTTGGTACGTGGATAATTCTAGATAGTGTGAATCGTAAGAAGGTAGATAGACGCCAGGTCGCAATGCTGTCATCCCTTATTGCAGCTTCAATTATAGTATATGCTGCCTTCTTTTATCTGCC
>CAZMXY010000187.1:0-7134 GCA_964570345.1 uncultured Rhodothermales bacterium
TGAGTGCGAAGGACGAGAAGCATTCGCTGTTCGCGACCCTCTGGTTCACGATCGCCCACTACTGCTTGCGTCCGTGGCCGTGGATCATCGTGGCGCTCGCGGCTCTCGTGCTGTTTCCCGGTCTGGACGACCCCCGGGAGGGCTTCGTGCTCGTCATGCGGGAGGTCCTACCGGCAGGATTTCTCGGCCTTCTCTTTGCCGCCTTCCTTGCTGCGTTCATGAGCACGATCTCGACCCAGCTCAACTGGGGCACGTCGTATCTCGTGAACGACTTCTGGCGCCGCTTCGTGAAGCCGGATCGTGACGAACGGCATTACGTCCTCGTTTCTCGGATTCTGACGTTCATCCTTTCCATCGTCGCGATCTTCGTCACCGCGAACCTGGGCTCGATCAGCGAGGCGTGGGGACTCGTGCTCACGGCATCGGCCGGACTCGGACTCGTGCTGATCCTGCGCTGGTATTGGTGGCGCCTCAACGCCTGGAGCGAACTCGCGGCCACGGTGTCGCCCATCGTTTTGATGATCGTCGGGCTGATTCTCAGCGCGTACGGCGTGCGCGTTCCGGGTCTGATGGCGGCCTTCCCCATCAACCTCTTTTCCGTCACCGCCTTCACGACGGTCGTGTGGTTCGTCGCGACCTACGCCACGCGCCCGACACCCGAAGTCGTGCTCGATCGATTCTACGCAGACATCCATCCGGGCGGACCGGGATGGAAGCCGGTAGCCGCTCGAAATCCGGGCATCGTCCCCGATACGGGCCTCGGCGCGCTCGCGATGGATTGGCTGGCCGGCGTCGTCCTCGTGTACACGACGCTGTTCGGCGTGGGCTACTGGTTGATGCACAAGACCGGACTGGCCCTGCTCTGTCTTGGTCTCGCGGCGGCTTCAGCAGCTTTCCTCTGGTGGGACATCGGCCGGCGGGAACGTGCTCTGATCGTCTGAGGATTTCATGGCGCGTCCTCGCCTGCTCATCGCCGTCAACGTGTTCGAGCCCGACCTCGGGGGCGGCGTGCTGTTTGCCGATCTCTGTTACGGACTGGCCGCCCGCGGATTCGACGTGACGGTCCGCTGCGCGTATCCGTATTACCCCGAATGGCGTGACAAGACCGGCGAAAACGGGCTGCGGATCCAGCGCTCCGTACGGTGCGGCGTGCGGATCGAGCGGCACGGCCTCTACATCCCACGCAATCCGAACTCTCTGGCGGATCGGATGGCGTACGAAGCCTCGTTCTTTGCCTCGTTGATGCGGCAGATCCCTTCTCGTCGCGAATTCGATGCGATGATGGCGTTTTGTCCGCTCATCGGAGCCGTCGCATACGGCGCCGTCTGCCGGCGTCTGACGGGCATCCCACTCTGGCTGAACGTCCAGGATCTGGCGGCGGAGGCTGCTGCGGCCGGGGGCATCAGTTCGGGCGCGACCGCCCGTGGGGCGCTCCGCGTGCAGGACGCGCTTTTCAACCAGGCCGACGTCTGGAGCACGATCTCGCCGGCCATGGTGGACCGGCTCGATGCCAGGCGGCGGCGGTCGCAGCCCCTTCTGTACGTGCCCAACTGGCTCCACGGGTCCCTGGCCGAGGCCATCGCGAAACAGCCCGACAAGGCCGGTCGCGAGCCCGGCGCGCCGCCGAAGCTGTTCTACTCCGGAAACATCGGCACCAAACAGGCCCTGCTCGAGTTCTGCCGCGTGCTCGGCGCAGGCGACGTGGATTTCCGCTTCCGCGTGCAGGGCGACGGCAGCGAAGGCCCGCGCGTTCGCGAATGGATCGAGCAGAAGGGAGGTAGCCGATTTTCGTTTCACCCGCTGAGCGACGAAGCGGAACTGGCGCGGGCGATCTACGAAACCGATTATTTCGTCATCACGCAGCGTGAAGGCGTCGGCGGATCCTTCATTCCGAGCAAGTTGATTCCGGCGCTCGCCTCGGCGACGCCCGTTCTCGCGGTCTGCGACGCGGACAGTCCGCTGGGCCGCGAAATGGAGGCGACCGGGCCCGGCCCGCGGTTCGATTGGTCGGAGGCGGATCGCGTTCCGCATTTTCTCGAAGACGTATCCGCGGCGGATTTTCTCGCGTGGCAACGGAAGGCGGCCGAGCGAGCACCGTTTTACGACCGTGAACGAGTCATCGGACTGTACGAAGACGCCCTTCGGCGCGTGTGCGCGGGGGAGCATCCGCAGGTATGACGCGCGGCGCCTTTGCGCGCCCCTCGGACAGCCGAACGGTGTCCGCCTGGGCGCGTCAGGAACTCCGGATCGCTTCGCTCGTGGGATCTCGACGCGTCGTTGGATCCGGACGCGTCGCGCCGACAGCGAAACGACCTGCCCACCTGGCGAGTGTCCACGTCCCCGAACGTCCGCTTTCAAGAACCCACACACTTCGTGAACGAACTCATCATCGTCTCGTGAACGAACTCATCATCGTCTCGTGAACGAACTCATCATCGTCGGAGACCGCGTCTTGATCTCGCCGGATGAAGGCGAAAAGCAGACGGAGTCGGGGCTCGTCCTTCCCGCCAGCGTGGCCGAAAAGGAAAGAGTGCGTTCAGGGCGGGTCGAAAAAGTCGGCCCCGGATACGTCATGCCGAATCCGGATTACACCGCCGAGCCGTGGTCGAGCGATCGGGAATCGGTGCGCTACCTCCCGCTCCAGGCGCGCCCGGGTGACTTCGCCTTCTTCTTGCAAAAGGAGGCGATCGACATCAAGTTCGAGGGGAAGGCCTTCGTGATCGTGAATCACGCCGCCATTTTAGCCCTCGTGCGGCGCCATCGGGAGGACCTTCCCAACGACGTCGAAGGGATCGACATAGAGGACTTGTTGAATTGAGGGCGATACGCCTTAACATGCACCCTCGAACCGCGCCGAGTGACGGTGCGTGGATCTCCCGGCTGCGCCTTACGAGCGAATTCGCTTATCCCTGCTTCTCTCCCGCGCATCCAGTTCGATCTCTCGCATCGGCTCGCCCTCTTCCACGCCGAGCAGCTCGCGGATCCGCTCGAGCGGCTTGTCTTCCCACGAGCCGTCTTCGTATTGAATCCACACGACGTTTTTGAATATGTCGAGTTTCTGGACCGTCCCTCGGCCCTGGGACGTCGTGATCGGCGTATCGACCTTCGGGAAATCCTTCAGGGACGTCATGTACTGCTCCAGCTCGTAATTGAGGCAGCATTTCAGGCGCCCGCACTGTCCGGAAAGGCGCGCGGGGTTCAGCGGCAGGTTCTGGATCTTCGCCGCCTGCGTCGAGACCGGTTTGAATTCCTGAAGCCACGTCGAGCAGCAGAGCTCGCGTCCGCAGGAGCCGATGCCGCCCAGTCGCGCCGCCTCGTCACGGGCGCCGATCTGCCGCAGCTCGACGCGCGTGCGAAACTCTCCCGCGAGGTCGCGCACGAGCTGCCTGAAGTCCACTCGATGATCGGCCGTGAAGTAGAAGGTCACCTTCTTGTGATCGTGCTGCCACTCGACGTCGACGAGCTTCATGGGCAGATCGAGCTTGTCGATCGCCCGCCGGCCGATGTGGAACGTCTCGGCCTCCTTCTCGCGATTGGCCTCCCACTTTTCGATGTCTCCGAGTCCGGCAGAGCGGATTACGTTCGGAAACGACTGCTCTTCTTCGAGGCCCTTTTGCCGTACGCGCAGGCGCACCAGCTCGCCGGTCATGTGGACGGTCCCGAAATCGACGCCGCGATCGGCCTGGACGATCACGAAATCGCCGACCTGAAGATCGAGCTCCCGCGTGTTGCGATAGACGCCTTTCCGGCCGGCCTTGAAGGTGACTTCGACGAGATCGAACAAGACGGGAGGCCGGCTCACACCGACGTCGTTCAGCCAATCGAAGACGTGCATGGCCGGACATCCGCTACCCGAATCGCCGCTGCCGCACCCGCCGCCGCCGCAGCCTCCGCCCGACGAGGCGCCTTCCGATGCCGTGCCGCACCCACCCGAGCCGCAGCCGCCTCCGCTGCCGCATGATCCTCCGCAAGGCATGATCTATCTGAGAAAATAAATTCAAAAATGCGACGGTCGCCGCGCCCGAGGCTCGTCTCACGGCTGAATGCGGAAGGCGCCGCGGGCCGCCTTCACCGCCGCACAGCGGCGGTTACTTCATCGAGCCGGCGCCGCTTCGGCGAGCGGCACGTAGAGCCGGCCGTCGTGCGGGCCGTGCATCGCCCTTCGTAGCGTCTGTGAAAGTACTGTTAATGTAAGATTGACTTGCACGTTCCGCTCCACGAGCCGGACGGCGTCGTCGATGACTGAAACCATGGCGTCGAGATCGGCCTCCGGAAGATTTTCGCTGAAGTCCACGATGGACTTTTTTTGATCGACGTTGATCAGGGGCGCTTCGTCACCCAGGCGGTCATAGAGGATCAGGTCGCGCACCCAGCGGAGCATCAGGTCGAGGACTCCCTTGACCTGTTCTCGGCTCAGTCGGGCCATATTGTCGATCAGGTCGACGACGCGGTCGATGTCGTTCACGTACGAATAGCGGAAGTAATCGAGCACGAGCTGCCGAAGGCCCATCAGGTTCTCATTCTCCTTGAGATTGAGGGCTTCGGTATACGATCCGTCGGCCATCCGGGCGAGGGTCGCCGCCTGCTCCCGATCGACTCCTTCTCGGAGGACGAGCGCGTCCTCAATGGCCTCGGGCGCGAGCGGATCGAATCGTATGCGCCGGCAGCGTGAGAGAATCGTCGGGAGGAGCCTGTCCGGCCGGCCGGTCGTGAGGATGAAGACCGACTGAGGCGGGGGTTCCTCGAGCAATTTGAGGAAGGCGTTCGACGCCGCGTCGTTCAGCGCGTCCGCATCCGTGACGACCACTATCTTGTACCGCCCCTCGACCGGCTTGAAGCGCATCGTGCGATAAAATTCCTCGCGGATGCGATCGACGGGATAGTTCACCTGCTTGTTGGAGGTCTTGGTCGGATCGTCGAGCGAGGGTCTGCGCACGAAATCGACGGCGGCATAGGGATTCCGACCCAGGCGGTCGAGCCTCGACGCGACGTCATCCACGTCCGTGTCTTTTGGATGCGGCAGCAGCACGTGCAGATCCGGGTGCACCATCCGCTCGACCTTCGTGCACGGCAGGCACTCGCCGCACGCTTGGTCGCCTCCTCTTTCGCAGAGGAGCGTCCGGGCAAACTCGACGGAGACGGCGCGCTTACCGACCCCGTCGGGTCCGTGGAAGAGATATGCATGCGCCACCCGATCTCTCGAGACGTTGCTGCGCAGCGATTCGACGACGCGTCGTTGGTCGATGACGGAGGTCCAGGGCATGAAGACGGGCGGGCGTCAGTGGCGTGGGCAGTAATTCGACGGGCGGCGGCAGTCGACCGTCGTGGCATCGACCGCAGCGTCTCCGCGGCGCAAGATAGTCAACGTCTTCTTCATTTTTGGGCGGGGAAACATCATCTCGGTCAAGTGCTATACTAGGCGCCCGAGCACGGTTTACGGACGGCGGCCGATCCGGTTTGCCCGGGGCCGGGGGCGGCGCTATTTTTGACGGTGAGCGTTCGGACGTGGGCCCTCGTTGCGGCATCGCCCGCCGCGGGCAATAACGGCAATTCGGCGCGGTAGCTCAGCCGGTTAGAGCGTACGACTCATAATCGTAAGGTCGAGAGTTCGAGTCTCTCCCGCGCCACCCATTCTAGAGCCTCAAGATCTGATGTCATCGGACTGGAGGCTTTCTTAATTTCGAGACGTTCCGCGTGTCACTCCTGCCAACCCGCGCCCTAGCTCCTACTAACGCTAGAATTGAATCAAGAGGCAATCAGTCTGCCGCTGCTCGAGCCTCGCATTGTCTCACGAGATGGAGATTCGAGTCTCTCCCGCGTGCTGTCTCATGGCACGTCTGATCCTGGAATATCTTGCGAGGGCGTCCAACTCTACATCGTCGCCGGAAGGACGTATCGCTCCATCAGCTCGAAAGGCTGTTCCATCTCGGGGAAGAGCCCGTAGTTCTCGCCTGTGAACACGGCGACGAGGTGGAGTGACGGGAACACCATAATGAATTGTCCTCCGTTTCCCCAGGCTTCGAAAGAGCGGACCGTGCGGCCCTCCACCGTGCGATCGATCATTCGCCACAGATAGCCGAAGTCTTCGCCGTGGAGGTCGCTCGTAGCGTGCTTCTCCGTCGACTCCTTGATCCACTCCTCCGAAATCAACCGTTTCCCCTCCCAGACGCCGCCGTTGAGGTAGAGCTGCCCAAACTTCGCCATGTCCCGCGGTCGCAGGTTCAGCCCCCCACCAGTCATCGCGAGGCCCTGGTTGCCGCGTGAGTTTGTGATGGGCCACCGGTACGCCGTGATCCCGAGGGGTTCAAAGAGGTAGCGATAGGCGAAGGCGGGGATCCGGAGGCCGGAGGCTCGTGTGATGACGCTGCCGAGGGTCACGATTCCGCTCGTAGCGTAGGAGAACGCCTCTCCGGGTGCGGCGGCCAGAGGCTGGTCCAGGTAGAACTTGATCCAGTCGTCCGTCGGGTACATCGCATCTTCGTTGCCTCGCACCCCGGAGGTCATGCTGAGTACGTGGGCTAGCGTAATGTCGCGCTTGCGTTCGTTCCAGTTCTCAATGTCGCCCTCGTACTCCGGGAAGTACGGGAGCAACGGTGCATCCAGCGTTTCGATATAGCCACGGTCGATGGCGATGCCGACGAGCGCCGACGTGATGGCTTTCGACGCCGAACGCATGGAGTGGAGACTGTCGCGGTCGAATCCACCAGAATACTCCTCGAGCACGAGGACACCGCGGCGAACGAGGAGGATGCCGCTGATGCCCGTGTACTCTCCAGCCCGGATCCGCTTCAGCATCTCCGTGATGGGTGCGGGGTCGATGCCGTGCTCGGTGAGGGTAGCCGTTCGCCACCCGTCATCGATCTGCTCAGGGACGCGGTAGAGAGAAATGGTAGCCGATTTAGCCTCGCCATCGGTCCTCTGGGTCTTATGGGGTGAACAGCCGGCGTACCCAATCAGCATGAGCGCCGTCAGGAGTTGAAGCAGAAGTTGACCCATGAAGCAATTACGTTCATTCGTCAAGCCGCACCCGACCACGAATGGATTCGCAGTCTTCCAGAGTCTGTCCCCGAAATCAGGGAGTCAGAGAGGCGGCGTCCCCGCTGCCGCTTCGCCTACCGGCTCTTTGTAGAGCCA
>CAZMXY010000188.1:0-7026 GCA_964570345.1 uncultured Rhodothermales bacterium
AAGCCATGCCGCGCCACGTCCAGGACAAGCTCGTCGAAGAGGCGGTTGAAGTGGAAAACGTTTGAACGATTGACGTGGAGACGTATGGACGTGGAGACGTATGGACGTGGAGACGTTGGACGTTTGGACGTTCGGACGTTGGACGTGGACTTTGAACTTGATTTTTGGTCTGGAAAGAGCGTTTATGGAGCTTACGGCTTGGTGCCAGATCGCACGCGCAGTTTCGCCCCACTAGCGAATATTTGCCGCTTCTCTTTTGACGTGCTGACGCTGAGTCCCGGGAATGCCCGACACGGGTTTTTCTCACCTGCACGCTTCTGCAATGTGCGTCGCCCGGTTCGTCTGCCTGTTCGCGATCGTGGCGCCCGCGGCGGCAATCGCCGCGGCACCTCAAGTCATCCAGACCGGTTCCTCGGATGCCCCGCCGTTTGTCGCCGACGCAGAGATCCGAGCAAAGGCTGTGTCTGTCGAAGACGGCCTCTCTCAAGCAGTCGTCCAGGCCATCCTGCAGGATCGGCACGGTTTTATGTGGTTCGGCACACAGGACGGGCTCAACCGCTTCGATGGATACGGCTTCAGGATCTACAAACCGGAGCCCTTCGACACCACGTCCCTTTCCAGCGGTCACATCTGGGATTTGCGTGAGGACAGCGAGGGAAACCTCTGGGTAGGCACGATGAACGGGCTCAACCGGATGGACCCCGCCAGCGGTCGCGTCACGCGCTATAAACACGATCCGGCCGACACGAACAGCCTGAGCGGCAACTTCACTCGAGCCGTGTATTTGGATCGGTCCGGCACCGTTTGGGCAGGTATGCAAGAGTCCGGACTGAATCGTCTCGATCCGAGGACCGGTGAAGTGAGGCGGTTTCGATACGACTCCGGAGATCCACACAGCCTCAGCCATGACCGCGTGTTCACGATCCATGAGGACGACGACGGTTTTTACTGGATCGGCACGAGCAACGGCGTCAGTCGCCTTCCGAGCATTCGGAGACGAATCCGACATGAGCCAGGTCTCGAGAAAGCCCGACACCGGCTTTTTTTAGCGGCACGCTTCTAACATGCGCTTCGCGTGGGTCGCATATCTTTTCGTGATCGTCGCGCCCGAGGTATCGGGCACTTCGGCACCTCACGCGCTCCAGGCCGATTCCTCTGCGTTCCCATCGGCCGCCGCGGACGCTCCCATCCATTTACAGTTTCTGACGCGTGACGACGGCCTCTCGCAGGCCGCCGTCCAGGCGATAGCGCAGGATCGCCGTGGATTCATGTGGTTCGGAACGCAGGATGGGCTGAATCGCTACGACGGCTATACCTTTACCGTCTTTAAAACGGAAGCGTTCGACAGCACGACGCTGCCGGGCGACGCCATCTGGCAGGTTCATGAGGATCAGGACGGCATTTTATGGATCGCCGCTGTCGGCGGACTCGGCCGAATGGAGCCCTCTACCGGCCGCGTGCAACGCTACGTGCACGCGCCCGGCGACACGACTGGCCTCAGCAGCATGGATCTACTGGCCGTTCACCGCGACCGGACAGGCTACGTCTGGGTGGGAACATTCAACGCAGGTGTTAATCGGCTGAATGCCCGGTCGGGTGAGGTGGTCCAATTTCGACACGACGAGGCCGATGCATCCAGCCTGAGCCATGACAGAGTCTTCGCCATCCACGAAGACGGACGCGGGCGCTTGTGGATTGCGACGAACAACGGCGTAAGCCGGCTCGATCCTGAGTCGAATGGCTTCCTCCGATATTTCTACGAGGATGGAAAAAGCGCCCTCGATGCTCCCGTCTTTGGGGATAACGCATTCACGAGCGCCGTCGAGGACGGGCAAGAGCCTGACGTGCTCTGGTTCGGTTCGGCACGCGGGCTCGTCCGTCTGGACGTCGGTCGCGGCACGCATGCCGTGTATGCGCCCGAATGGGCTGACGGGGGCGCCTTCCCGATCCGCTGTCTCATCCAGGATCGGGTGGACCCGCGTATACTCTGGCTCGGAACGCAGGGCCACGGAATCTACCGATTCGATATCCACACGCGATCCTTCGAGGTTCATGGCACCGGCCAATCCCATGTCGAGACAATGTATGCCGACAGGACCGGTTGGATCTGGGTCGGATTTGACGGGGGAGTAGGCCGATTCCACCCGGAAAGATCGCGCGTTTTCCGGCGGTTCGGGCGAGACCCGAACGATCCAAATAGCCTGAGCGAGGCTCCGGTCTGGGACATCGACGAAGACCGAGAAGGGGCACTGTGGGTTGGATACGGATTCGTAAATGCTCGCACCGGTTTTCTCGATCGACTTGACCGCCGAACCGGTGTGCTTACGACCTTCCGCCACGACGCGGACGATGCGACGTCGCTCGGAGAGGGGTCGGTGAACCAGGTAGCGGCAGATCGAAGCGGCACGCTCTGGATTGGAGCGGGAGCAACCCTGAACCGAATGGATCCAAAGCGGCCTGGCGTATTCACACGCTTTGAACATGATGCCGGCGATCCACGCAGCATCCGGTCGGGGATCGTTCTTACCGTTTACCCGGGACGCTCGGGCGTCCTGTGGATCGGAACTCCGAGAGGTCTCGACAAAATGGACTTGAAGCGACCGGGACATTTTGAGCACGTCTGTTTAGAGCCGTCCGGTCCAGATTGCCCCGATGTCTTCGTCAGGTCGCTCATGGAAGATCACTCCGGCGCCCTGTGGGTCGGCACCTGGTCGGGTCTGATCCAGCTTGATCGGGATGGCGTGCCAATCAGATACTATGTCCATGATGTCAGCCGTCCAAATAGCCTGGCTGGCAACATAGTCACCGCTATTCTCGAAAGGTCGCGAGAACCGGGTGTGATCTGGATCGCCTCCCGCGCCGGGCTCGACCGCCTCGATACGAGAACTGACGCGATCACCCATTTTAGCGAAAAGGACGGCCTGGCAAACAATCATGTCTACGGCATACTTGAAGATGATGACGGTAGGCTCTGGCTGAGCACGAACGGGGGCCTCTCCCGCTTCGATCCTGAAACCGGATCATTTAAGAACTTCGATAGAAATGATGGCTTGATTCAGGATGAGTATAACGCCAAT
The DNA here is from genome assembly GCA_964570345.1 of uncultured Rhodothermales bacterium. GTDB lineage: Bacteria > Bacteroidota > Rhodothermia > Rhodothermales > VXPQ01 > CAZMXY01. The sequence continues at coordinate 3,078 of CAZMXY010000188.1, forward strand.
TCCTTCCTGAAAAGTCGGAGCGGCGAGCTGTTCTTCGGAGGCACGATGGGTATCGATTACTTTTTCCCGGCCGACGTGCGGGAGAATACGGTGCCGCCCGACGTCGTTTTCACCGACGTCCGGCTCGACCATGAACCGGTGATGTATGGTCCGCGATCACCTCTGAAGGTCCCGCTGCTCGAGGCCCAGGAACTTCGGCTGCCTCCGGGGCGCAAGGCGCTCACGTTCGAGTTCGCGGCGCTGCACTATCAAAACCCCGCCGGCAACATCTACGCCTACCTGCTCGAAGGCTTCGACACAGACTGGATACAGGCCGGCACCCGGCGGACGGCGACCTACACCAACCTGGATCCCGGCGACTACGTCTTTCGCGTGAAGGCCGCCAATCTGGACGGCTTCTGGAACGAGGAGGGAATCGCGATGCGAGTCTCGGTGCTCCCGCCGTGGTGGCGCTCGGTGTGGGCGTACGCCGCGTACGTGCTCCTGGGGCTGGCGGCCGTCGCCGTCGTCGACCGAACGCGGCGGAGGCGGTTGATCGACAGGGAGCGCCGCCGCGCCGAGCGGGAGAAGGCCCGCGAGCTCGGAGCCGTGAACGAGCAGCTGCGCGCGCACGAGACGCAGCTCGAGAAGCAGAACGCGCGGCTCGAAGAACAGGCCCGCCGCCTGGCGGAGATGGACGAGCTGAAGAGCCGCTTCTTCACGAACGTCAGCCACGAGTTTCGCACGCCGCTGACGCTGATTCTCGGGCCGATCCGCGACGCGCTCTCCGACGAGCTCGACGGCGAGGGCCTGTTGCGGCATGCACCCATGATGCACCGCAACGCACAGCGCCTGCTCCGCCTGATCAATCAGCTTCTGGATCTCTCGAAGCTCGAGGCCGGCGCGATGCAGCTCCGTGCGCGGCGTCGCGATCTGGTGCCGTTTTTCCGGGGTCTCGTCATGGCCTTTGCCTCGCGCGCCGAGCGGGACGGCGTGACGCTTTCGTTTTCCACCGAGAAGGAGTCGATTGAGCTCGCCTTCGACGCCGAAAAGCTGGAGAAGGTGGTCACGAACCTGCTGTCGAACGCCTTCAACTTCACCCCGGGAGGGGGAAAGATCCGCGTCAAGCTCCGCTCGACGCTGGAGGCGGTCGACTTCTCGGTCCAAGATACGGGTGAGGGCGTGCCGGCGGAGGAGCTTCCGCACCTCTTCGATCGCTTCTACCAGGTGGACGGTTCCTCGACGCGGAGGCACGAAGGAACGGGGATCGGGCTGGCCCTGACGAAGGATCTGGTCGAGCTGCACGGCGGCGCGATCGACGTCGAGAGCGAGCCGGGATTCGGCACGACCTTCACCGTGCGCTTGCCGATCCGGGCCGAGGCCGAGCCGGATAAGAAAGACGAGGTGAGCCGCGAGGCGGACGAGGCGTACGGCAAATTGAGTGAGGAAGACGGTCGATTCGAGCCGGAAGCCGAAGACAGCCTCTTCGAGCCGGATACGCTCGCGGGGTTATCCGGGAATGGCGGCGAGACGGGAAGAATCGAGGAATACGGCGAGATTCTGGACGAGGCGGCTCATCCTTCCAACGCGACGTTGCATCCTCCCGACGAGGCGGCGACTCCGAATGCGCCGACGATCCTGCTCGTCGAGGACAACGCGGACGTGCGGGCCTACGTGCGATCGCATCTGCAGGGCTCCTACCGCCTCCTGGAGGCCGCCGACGGCCGCGACGGGCTACGGCAGGCGAAGGAGCACGTGCCGGACCTCGTCGTCTCCGACGTCATGATGCCGGAGATGGACGGCTTCGCCCTCTGCGAGGCGATCAAGTCGGACGAAGCGCTCGCCCACGTTCCGGTCGTACTCCTGACGGCGAAGGCGGACGAGGCGAGCCGGATCGAAGGGCTCGAATCCGGGGCGGACGATTATCTGGCCAAGCCCTTCAGCGTCGAGGAGCTGACGACGCGCGTGGAGAACCTGATCGAAATCCGGCGGCGCCTGCGCGCGCGCTTCAGCGGCGAGGTGCGCCTGGGGCCGGAGGAGGTCACGGTGCCGTCCGCCGACGCGGCCTTCATCGAGCGCGTCCGGGACGTCGTCGAGGCCGAGATGGGCGACGGCCGCTTCGGCGTGGACCGACTGGCCGGCGAGGTCGGCGTAAGCGTCCGCCAGCTGCACCGGCGTGTGAAAGAGGTCACCGGGCTCACGCCAGGCGGCTACGTCCGCATGATGCGGCTGCAGCGCGCGGCGCAGCTCCTGGAGCGGCAGGCCGGGACCGTATCGGAGATCGCCTACCGGGTCGGCTTCAACGACGCGAACTACTTCTCCCGGCTCTTTCGCCAGACCTTCGGCCGCACCCCCTCCGAATTCGCCGGGACGAATCTGCCGTAAACGACCGACAAACCTGCCAGCGGCGATTATGCTAGCGAACGGCAGGTCCGTCCACGGCGGCCTCCTCTATGTTGCGACCAGTTCGGCAGCGAACTCCGCAACATTACTCAACCTGCTTAGAGGAGGTGCGTCATGAAGACCCAGCGAATCGTTCTCACACTCTTGGCGAGCATGCTGATCGGCGTGCCCGTTCGCGCACAAGTGGACGAGGCGACGGAAATCCCCACGGAGCGCCATCGCACGTTCGCGACCGAGGAGGCCCGGTGGAAGGCCTTCACGACTCAGGTGAGGCTCGCGCTCGAGTCGGACCATCACGGTCTGAAGCAAAGTGCCCTGCGATACATCATCCAGTACGGCGACAGGCTGAAGACTAATCGCAGCGACGTGTTCGAGGTCGTGCGCATCTATCGCGACCACGAGAACGACACGATGCGCCGTATGGCCGTCGTTGCACTCGGGCAAATGCAAGATGACTGGGCCATCGATTTCCTCACGCGCTCCGCGCGATTCGAGAAAACGCCGAGCGTCCGGCACACGATCAAGGCCGTCGTCGCGCGGTACCGCTCCGGCTCAGAGGAGCCTGGAGTCACGCCGGCTCTGCAGATCGCGGAGGATGTGAAGTAACATCTCGAGACGGAGAGAGGAGGAATCCGCAGAAGGAATCGATCCGACCACCGCTACCTCCTCAGGTGGTCTACGAACGCGCCCCGGCTCGGTCTACGAAGTCGGGCGCGTTCTCGATTACGCCGGCACCTGCGTTCGCCATGCCCGGATACCACGTGGTCGGCCGGGAAGACGTGCTCGCCTTCGAACGAGCGCGCGACCGTCCGCGTCTTTACGTTGAGCGGCACGTTGATTCGAACCCTGGAGAAGCGAGGACCTGATGTCGACCTGAGCTGGGATCTCCTGACGGACGAACGTCTTCCCATCGCGAGCGGCGTATATCTGATCCACGTGGACGTACCGGAGGTTGGCGAGCGAGTGCTGAAATTCGCCGTCGTCAAAAAGCGCCGACACCTCGACGCCTTTTAGGCCTGGAAGACAGTTCCCTCCCGACCGGGTCTTTCCCGTCCCTGAAGCGCATCAGGGTCGGGTGGCCACGCACGAGTGCTTCTTCGATCCAGGTCTCGAACCAGGACACGTTCGTCGTCATGCCGCTGCCGCGTCCGAATTGCGATCGCACCGCTGACGCAAAGTGTCTTCGGCGGCATAACAAGGAAACGCAGCGGCTGAGGCGGCGCTCACGCTCGCCCACTCGTATACGCTGCCCCGAAATCGGTCTCATATTGGCGGTCCGCCAGTCGCCGGTCCATCCGCCATACGGCTCCAATGCACTCCCAGCTGTCCCCGCATCGAGACGTCCCAACGTCCCAACGTCTTCCCGTCCTAACGTCCCACCGTCTCCCCGTCCCACCGTCTCCACGTTCCCCACGTTCTCATCGTTGCAAGAGGCTAAGGAACTCGGGGATCGTGGGGCCGATGCCTTCGCGGCCTTCGTACCGGAGCACGTGATCGGCCCCGTCCAGCCACCGGTGAACGACCGCCGGCACGTCGTCCATCGGCCGGGCCAGAATGGTCGCGAGGA
>CAZMXY010000189.1:0-2107 GCA_964570345.1 uncultured Rhodothermales bacterium
CCGCGTTTCGTTACGTCTTTTCATGCGGCGTCTCCGTAACAACATCGAAACCGGTCGCCTCGAACTTCGCATCACCGGCGCGTTCACCAAGCTGTGATGGATGTGGAACTAACAATTGAGGTGTGAGCCATGACGCCTGATGCCTGGATGATCGTCGCTATCGTTGCGGTCGCACTTTTCATCATTGCGGTGGGAGCCTGGATATACGCCGCGAGGGCGAGTCGCCGCGGCACGGGACCGGAAGGACGCCGAATGGAAGACGAGGTCGCCTCGTTGCGATCTGAAACGGACAGCGTCAAGGATCGCGGCCGGATGCTCGAGGAGCGGTTCGAACGCTACGAGAGGACGCAGACCGAATCGCGGGAAGCGCTCGACAAGCTGCGCGAAGACGTCGATGCCCGACTTTCGCGCGTCTCGTCGCACGACACGGTGCACCGAGAATTGCAGGATCAAATCCATGAGATCCGCAAAGAGCACCAGGTGCTGATCGAGCGCGACGACCGGCACGAGCGTCGCGTCCTGGAGTTGCAGGAGCAGCTCGGCACGCTCCGGGCTGAACTCACGTCGGCTGTACGAGACAGATCGAAAATGCGGGTATAGGCTCGAATCCTGCCGCTGAAGGTTGGTGACGGCGTGCCCGGCGGGCCGTCGCCGTGCCTGTAGAACTCACGGTCGACGCTCGGTCGACGACGAGGACCGAGGCTGATGAGTGAGCGTCGAGTCGTGTGAGACAGGGCCGGTTCCACTTACGGAGCCGGCCCTGCTTGTTTCAGCTCCATAATTAGGGTCATGTCGATAGAAGGTTAGAGGTGTCGCCGGCAGCTCACTGCAGCCCCCTGTCCCTCAAGTAGCTCGCTCCGCGCCCCTTGATGTTCTCGTCCCAGTACTGCATCCAGGCCGCGCCCTCCTCGGCAAGACGGTTCCAGTCTACGTCCATCGGCTCGATGTGCACACGGGTGATCCACTCCGGTAGTCGATCGGGAGAGACGTCCGTCCTGACGGGAATGCGATAAAACGTGTGGGCCTGATCCACGAGGGCACTGTCCGACGTCACGAACTCATAGAAGGTCTTGGCCACGTCCGCATGCGGCCCACCCTTTACGACCGCGATCCCATCGGTCAGAAGCGGCGTTCCGGACGACGGGACGACGTAGTCGAACGGATATCCTACCGTCTCGGCCTGGATGTAGGTGTCCGGCATGTTCCACAGGGTGAGGTCGCCTTCTTCGCGCGCAAGCTTAAGGTAGAGCTGGGTGGGATCTGCCGTGTACGTCTTCACGTTTCGATCCAAACGCGCGAGCCAGGCATACCCGTCCTCGAGGGTCGGCTGCCTCAAAATCATGGCTCCCCAGATGGTCCGCATCGTACTCGACGCAAGCGGGTATCGAATCAGGACGCGATCTCTCCATTTCGGCTCCAGAATCTCGTCCCAGTCCTGCGGCGGCTCCTCCTCGGCCAACGACCGCGTGTTGTACGTGATCACTTCCGGCGTCAGATACGTGCCGTACCACATGTCATCGGCGCCGAACGAACCCGGTGTTACGTTATCGGCCCAGCTTGGCCGATACGGTTCGAGCAATCCCTCGCGGGCCGCCAGGTCGAAAGCCATGCTGGCCCCGCCCCACCATACGCTGGCCTGCGGATTCCGCCGTTCCGTGCGGATGCGATCGTAGGCGTCCTGGCCGCCCATGTCCATCCAGCGAACGTCCACGTCGGGATGGGCGGCTTCAAACCGCTCTTCATAGGCTCCGAGCATCTCCTTGCCGTGCGGCGAATAGATGACGATCTGTTTGCGTTCGTCCGTCGCACAGCCGGCAATGAGGAGCGCGAAGATGGCGAGTCGTGCGGTGTAGTTCAATGTCTCTCTTGTCGGGAATGGTCAGTCGAGGCGCGTCGTCGTCCAAAAAACAAACGTCCCATATCGAGCCGACGTCTATTCGATCACCTGTAACCGAGCGTATCTGAGCACGAGCTTTTTTTGCCCCACCGACCGGAAGAACACGACCGCCTTCGCCTGCTCGCCCGTGCCGTCGGTCGCCAATACCTTGCCTTCGCCGAATTGGTGGTGCTCGACGCGCACGCCCGGCACGATCTCGCCGTGGCCCTC
>CAZMXY010000189.1:2207-7017 GCA_964570345.1 uncultured Rhodothermales bacterium
CGAAAACGGCTTCGCGCATGCGACAGATACAGCCGCTCCTCGGCACGCGTCGCACCTACGTAGAACAGTCGCCGCTCTTCTTCGAGGTCAACCCCTTCCTGCGCCGCTTTAGCCAGAGGAAAGAGACCTTCTTCGAGGCCGGTTACGAATATGACGGGGAATTCGAGGCCCTTCGAGGCGTGAAGGGTCATCAGCGTGACCTTGCTTTCGTCATAATCCGCTTCGTCGACGTCGGTGATGAGCGAGACCTCCTGCAAGAACGTCGCCAGGGTTCGATGGGCGGGATCTCCCGCCGTGTATTCCGCGATGGCGTTCAGAAGCTCCTGGACGTTCTCCCAGCGCATCAGGTTTTCGGTCGTCTGCTCCTTTTTCAGGTCGTCGACGATGCCGGTTTCCTGTACTAGGGCCCGAGCAATGTCTTCACCGGGCGTGTCGGAGCGGGCCGCCTCGACGTACTGCTCCATCATCGCGCGGAAGGCGTGCACGGCGTTCTCCGTTCGCGTTGGCAAGCCGAGTTCGGACACGGTCGACACGGCCTCCCAGACGGTGATCCCCTGTCCTCGTGAGAATTCGATGATCCGCTCCTGCGTCTTTTCGCCGATTCCGCGCGTCGGGTAGTTGATCACACGCCGCAAACTCGCGGTGTCGTTCGGATTTACGATCAGCCGAAGGTAGGCCAGCACGTCCTTGATCTCCTTCCGCTGATAGAACGACACGCCCCCGATCACTCGGTACGGCAGACCGCCTCGCCGCAGCGCGTCCTCGATTGATCGGCTTTGCGCATTGGTGCGATAGAGAACGGCGAAGTGCTCATAGCCGTAGCCCGTACGCACTTGCAGGTCACGAATCGTCCGCTCGATCTTCTGCGCTTCGTCCTTTTCGGACAGCGCCTCCATCAGAATCACGAAGTCGCCTTCGGGATTTTCCGTCCAGAGCGATTTGTCCAGCTTTGCCTGATTGTGCTTGATGATCGAGTCCGCCATCCGCAGGATACGCTGGGTCGATCGGTAATTTTGTTCGAGCCGGACGATCGTCGCCTCGGGATAATCCCGCTGAAACGAAAGGATGTTTCCGATGTCGGCCCCGCGAAAAGCGTAAATACTCTGCGCGTCGTCGCCGACGACGCACAGGTTTTCGTGCTTGCCGGCGAGAAGCCTGGCCACGACGTACTGGGCGTGATTCGTGTCCTGATACTCGTCGATGTGGACGTATTTCCAGCGGTTGCGGTATTTCTCGAGCACGTCCGGATGCTGGTCGAAAAGGCGGATCGGCTTGATGAGCAGGTCGTCGAAATCCAACGCGTTCGACCGGCGCAGCATCTCTTCGTACGGCTCGTACAGCGTCGCGGCACGATCCTGCGGCAGCGAATTTGCGACGCGCCGGTATTCGGCCGGAGAGACGAGCTGATTCTTCGCGCTCGAAATCAAATGTCGGATGCTCCGTGGACTGAATTGCTTCGGATCCATGTCGTAGCGGTCCATCAACTGGCGGATGATCCGCTCGGAGTCGTCGGTGTCATAGATGCTGAAATCGGACGTGTAGCCCAGCTTGTCGCCCTCCACACGCAGCAGGCGAGCGAACGTCGAATGGAACGTACCCATCCAGATGCCTCTGGCGTCGCCGCTTCCCACCAGCCGTTCGATTCGCTCCTTCATCTCGCGCGCTGCCTTGTTCGTGAACGTAAGCGCGAGGACTTCATACGGACGGGCCCTGCCGGCCGCGATCAGATAGGCGATCCGGTGGGTCAACGTGCGGGTCTTTCCGGATCCGGGACCCGCAATGATCAGGACGGGCCCTTCCGTCACTCGAGCCGCCTCCTGCTGCGACGGATTCAACCCCTCGAGAATCCGTGCTGCGCCGTCACCCGCTCCGTCAGACGTTGGGGATTCGAGAGAAAGTTGGAATTGACGCATGTGCAGGGAGTGCGTTCGGAATTCTACGTACGGCGGAGACGGCCTTTACGACGCGAACGGTCGCGCGCGCGCCGAAATTCGAGGATGGTCGCCCGCAAAATAGGGACCGGACGGTGTCTTATCGACCCGGAATCTCCATCCAATTCCGCACTTCCGGATTAAGACGGAGCATGCACGGAAGGTGCCCGAGCCGACGGAGGATTTGGATTAAATCGAGCCGGGTCCCTAGTTTCCCCCGGCGCTTCTAAACGCATGCCACTACGGTCGGGTGGCGCCCACTCCCCGGCTCAACATGTTATACGGGCCACACGCCTCAAGATCCTCCTTCCCTCTACCTATGTTTGTCGAAGCACTCCTGCGAGGTTTACTGGGCCTCGTCGTCATCGTCGGTCTCGCCTTCATGCTCTCCACCAGCCGCCGGAGCATCAACTGGCGCACGGTCGGCGCGGGTCTGCTGCTTCAGATCGTCCTGGCTCTCCTCATCCTCAGAGGCGAGGCGATGGGAGACGTCTTCGCCCCTCTCGGATGGCCGAAGGTATTCTTCTCGTGGGTCAGCTCGTTTTTCGTGCTCGTGCTCGACTTTACCACGGAAGGGGCCCGCTTCGTATTCGGTCAGCTCGCCGTCAGTCCGGGCCAGGAGGGCAGCCTGGGGGGATTTTTCGCGTTTCAGGTGCTGCCCACGATCATCTTTTTCAGCTCCCTGATGTCGATTCTTTATTATCTCGGCGCGATGCAGCGGATCGTCGCCGGAATGGCATGGTTGGTACGCCGCATCCTCCATACGAGCGGCGCCGAATCTCTCTCGGTAACCGCCAACGTCTTCGTCGGGCAGACCGAGGCGCCGCTCGTCATCCGTCCATACCTGAGCGGAATGACGCACTCGGAGCTCATGGCCGTGATGACGGGCGGAATGGCCACGATCGCAGGCGGCGTGATGGCGGCTTACATCATGATGCTCGGAGATGCTTTCGCCCAGGCGCACGGTCTGTCTCTCGACGCGGCCCGGCTGGCGTTCGCCGAACAGCTTCTCGGCGCCAGCCTGATGGCCGCCCCCGCGGCCTTGCTTTTGGCCAAGATCATGATTCCGGAGACGAAGGTTCCCGAAACGTCGGGGGCGGCGGAAGTGCAGGTGGAGCAGCGTTCCCAAAACGTGATCGACGCCGCCGCAATCGGCGCCGGAGACGGTCTGAAGCTCGCTTTGAACGTGGGGGCCATGCTCATCGCCTTCATCGCCTTGATTGCGATGGGCAACTACGTCGTCGACTGGATCGCAGGCCTGTTCGGTCAGGACATGACGCTCCAACAGCTCTTCGGTTGGACGCTGGCGCCACTGGCCTGGCTGATCGGCGTCCCGTGGGCGGATGCCGTCCACTTCGGATCGCTGCTCGGTACGAAGGTCGTGCTCAACGAATTCGTTGCCTACCTGGGCCTCGCCGAGAACATCGAGGCGGGTGTGATGTCGACAAAAACCGTCGTGATGGCGACGTTCGCGCTCTGCGGGTTTGCGAACTTCTCGTCCATCGCGATTCAGATCGGGGGAATCGGACCGCTCGCGCCCGAGAGAACCTCGGAGCTGGCCCAACTCGGCCTCCGCGCCGTCCTCGCCGGCACGCTCGCCAACATGATGACGGCGACGATTGCAGGCGTTCTCGTGGGGTAGGGTCCGATGTCAGCCGGCGGATTCCGGGACCGCATCGGAGAGTCGCACGAAGAAACGCCGTCGATCCATCGCCACGACGCGCACCTTGCTTCCCGAGGCGATGAACTCGCCCTCCGTTACGACTTCGATGCGCTCGCCGTCGATCTCGGCCACACCCGTCGGACGAAGGGGCGTCATGGCGATACCTGACTTGCCCAGATATTTCGCTCGGTGTTCGCTTTCTCGTGCAACGGAGTCATCGTCGCTCCGAAGGTTCGTGGCCAGGACGAACCGGTCCCACGCACCCGACGTCCACATCAAATAAAACAACCCCCCTCCTACTACGACCGTACCGATGATGGCGTAGAGCCCCCCGGTAAAGCCCGTCTCCGAGAAGGCATACCCGATAGCGAAGAGGATCACGACGAATCCAAACACGCCGACGACGTTGAAACCCGGAACGAGATAGACCTCAACGGCGATCAGGGCCAGCCCGACCAGAATCAGCGCTATGGGTAAAAAGAGTTCCAAGTGAGACGAAACGAATAAGCTCTCGGGGACGGGGACAGGCGCGTTTCCGTGTACGAGTCAGGCCGTAGATGTTTCGCCGGTCGCCTCGAGCATTTTCCGGCGAACTTCTACCCGACTCCCCCTGACGCGTACGACTTCGACGTCGGTCCCTGCAGGAATAAATTCACTGGCGGCGATGACGTCAATACGCTCTCCATCGATCTCCGCAGCTCCGGACGGGCGGAGCGGGGTCAACGTGCGGCCCGATTTGCCCTTCAGCTCGTCGATCGTAGTGGACGAGACGTAGCCGGCGATACTCGAAAGCTCGGGCGCCAGGACGAGTTGGTTGAAGCGCTGGGATCTCGGCAGATAGCGTCCGATGGAGAACATCAGCACGATCAGCAGCACGAGCGTCACCGCCATCGTCAGAATCGCGGAAGCCAGCTCGTGCGTGTCGGGAAATTGGAGTCCGACGTTGCCGACGAGTGCGGCGAAGAGTGATCCGACGACAAGGAGCAATCCGGTTATCCCGGCCACGCCGAACCCGGGGATTACGAAAATTTCAGCCATCAGAAGCAAGACACCGATGCCGAAAAGGACGAGCTCCCAGCTCTCTACCAGGCCCATCATGTAATGCGGCGCAAAAAACAGCGAGGCGCCAATGGCCGCAACCGCCCCGGCGAATCCGACACCCGGCGTCTGCAGCTCGAAGTAGAGCCCGCCCATCATCATCAACATGAGAATGGAC
>CAZMXY010000190.1:0-6949 GCA_964570345.1 uncultured Rhodothermales bacterium
GCTTCTTGAGCGAGAGGAAATGCCCGGCGACGAGGTGCTCGGAATTTTGGGTATGGATCGGGAAGAGGCCTCAAGCGACGAGCCCGTCACCGGCTTCGATCGAGCGCCTGGTCGATATCCGCAATGATATCGTCGATGTGCTCGAGGCCGGCCGATATGCGGATGAGCCCCGGCAGGATACCCACGGCCAGCCGTTCTTCTTCGGTCAACGAGCTGTGCGTCGTACTGGCCGGGTGCGTTGCGATCGTGCGCACGTCTCCGAGATTGGCCGTCAGCGAACACATCTTCAGCGCGTCGAGGAAACGCCGTCCGCGGTCGATTCCGCCCGTCACCATGAACGTGACTACGCCTCCGCCTTTCTCCATTTGCCGGCGAGCGAGGTCGTACTGAGGGTGGGAGGGATGATGGGGATATTTGATCGACTCGATCTCGCCGTGTCCATAGAGATAGTCGGCGAGGGCGGCGGCATTGGCACAGTGGCGGTCCATCCGAACCCGCAGCGTCTCGAGGCTGCGGCTGAACGTCCACGCATTGAACGGTGACAACGCAGGTCCCGAATGCCGGGCAAAAAATGCGACGTCGTCGATGTAGCGCCGCTTGCCGACGACGATGCCCCCGATCGCGCGTCCCTGACCGTCAATGTATTTCGTAGCGGAGTGCATGACGAGGTCCGCCCCGTATCGCGTGGGCTTTTGAAGCAGCGGCGTAGCGAACACGTTGTCGACGAAGAGGATGACGTCCCTTTCGCTGCAGAATGCGCCGAGCCACTCCAGGTCGATGAGATCGAGCGCGGGATTGGACGGCGTCTCAATGATGCACAGACGAGTCGTAGGGCGAACGAGCCGCTCCCACTCCTCCGTACGATCGATGTCGCCGTACGTGTGTTCGATGCCCCATCGGGGAAAGACGCGAGTCAGGATCTGGTGGGTGGATCCGAAAACGGAACGACACGCCAACACGTGATCGCCGCGATTCAGCAGTCCGGCCAGCGGCGTGAACACGGCCGACATCCCCGACGCGACCGCGACGCCGGCTTCAGCCTCTTCCAGCTGGCACATCTTGTCGATGAACTCATCGACACTCGGATTGCTGTAACGCGAATAAACGCAGCCTTCGATTTCGCGAGCGAACAGTGCGCGGCCCTGCTCCGCGTTCTCGAATGAAAAGCTCGACGTCATGTAGATCGAGCTCACGTGTTCTCGGTATCCGGACGGCTGGGCCTGCGTCCGGATGAGCCGAGTCTCGTCGTGGGGGCCGCGTGTCTCGTTACTCATATCGGATCCCGTTCACGCTGAAGGAAAAAGTGATCGTGGCCGTCTCCGACAGCATTTTCGAAACGGAACAGTACTTCGTGATGCTGAGCTCGACGGCGCGCCGCGCTTTGTCCGGGTCGACGTCGCCTTCGAGTGAATAATGCACGTGAAGGTCGGTAAACACCGCGGGTATTCGATCCTTCGCACGCTCGTATTCGACGTCGACGTCGAAGCCGGCAAGGTCCTGGCGCGCCTTCCGCAGCATGTTCACGACGTCGATGGCGCTGCACGCGCCGAGTGCCATCGCTACGGTCTGCATCGGTCCGGCACCCTGACCCGAGCCGCCTTCAACGGGCCCGGTGTCGAAGTGCACCTCTTTCCCGGCGGCATTACGTCCGACGAAATGGTACGCGCCGTCGGTTCGGCGGAGTGTAACCCGTTGAGGCATGTTCAAGTCGACGTTGGGTACGAAAGTGGGTTAGCTCGAAAACGGGATGGATGGGGGTACTTGCTTCCTTCTCCTCTACGCTGATCTCACTCCGGTTTGGCATCGGCAAAACGTATGTGCACAAAAAAAACCCTCTCGTCGGGCGAGAGGGTTGGACGTGACGTCTCATTTCACCTCTCATCCGTACCCGCCTCGCGGCGGGCAGGGTTTAGCACCATGGCAGCCGACTGCACGCAGCCGGCCCGGTTGCTACGACGTCATCGGGCCTGTTCCCTCGGTCGTTCTCGATGAGATGGCGACAAACTACGTGTGAACGCTCACGAAAACAAGGAGGGCCCGACCGCGACCTGCAATCGAGCCCCCGAGGTAGACTTCGTATAGTGGCATATAAACGTATTATTCGATGCCGGACGTGTTATTCGATGCCGGACGTGACCGACGCCTCGAGTGCTTTGTCGACACGCGCCTGTGATTCGATCAGATGGGCCCTGGTGTCACGGTTTACGGTTCCCGCCGACAGCACGCCGTCTATTTGTTGCTTCAACTCCATCAGCTCGAGTCGGCTTAGCGATCGCACGTGCTCCGGGGTTCGGATCTGCTGCGTCCCGGTCCCCGCCGCCTTCTTCCATGCCGGCGAGTCGTGCATCTGACGAATCAGCTGGTCCGTGTAGCGACGCTGCAGATTGCGCCGAAACGAATCGATGTTTTGGCCGGTCTCCAGCTCACTCCAGACGGCATCGGTGAGCGTTTCCAGCATCTCTCCAGCCGTGAATACGCTGCCCGCGGTTCGCAGCTCGTTGTTCTGCATGCGCTGATAGCGCGCCGGATTCATCAGTTCCTCGATAAAGAGGCCGTGCACCATATCCACGTACTCATGCGCAGGGAAGTCGATCGGCGTCGCCATGGAATATCCGAAATACCACATTCGATCCGGAGCGAGCTTGTTGAGCGTTCCCGCCTCGAAGGAGAACGCGTCGGCCGCAAAAACCTGTTCGATGATCAACTCCAGCGCCTCGCGCTGCCTCGATGCCGGCACCGGTTCGAACGGCATTCGGCCACCTGGATCCCCCTTGTGGTCACGGACGTGGTAGATGCCGCCGATCATCTTGGTCGTCGGATAAAGCGAGTTCAGGCGCTCTCCGATCATGGCGACTCGAGCGGCACGAAGCCGATAGAACGCGTCGCCATCCTTGACTAACCGCTTTTCCAGCTCGGGCGAAACCATTTTCACCAGGGCGGCCCGGTCACGCGCGAATTGCAGGGCGTCGGAGCCCAGTTCCCACGCGCTCGCATCGGGATCGACGGCCCACGCTCCGAGCCAGTTGTCTTCATCGGTTCCGTACGCATGCATCGGGTCCGACGCTGCCGCGGCAATCTTTCGAAGCTCCTGCAGCTCTTCGGCCGGATCAAAGGCATCCCGGCCGTTCGATCCGCGTGCGGACGGTACGTCGATCTGCGTATACGCGTACCGAATCGCCCAGTCGTCGTAGGTGCCCACGACCCGCGACCAGTAATGCCCCTGATCGGATCGATCGGGCGTCATGTTGACCGGCGGATAATCCATCACCGAGAGTACGAGGCCGTGCTCACCCGTAAATGTCGTGTCGTTCAGCTTTTCGTAGGGAATGCCGGATGAGGCCTTGAAATTGTGCCGAAGGCCCAGCGTGTGGCCGACTTCGTGCATGATGAGCCAACGGATGGCGTCGCCGAGATATTCCTCCGGGATCGGTCCGTCGCCGTCGATTTCACCAAGGCCTGCGAGCGCTGCGAACTGGAAGCCGAGTTGCATCGCGGCGCCGGATTCCGCCATGCAGAACTGGCCGCTCATGTGATCCGGAAAGTTCTGATGTAGCAGATTCATGCCGCGATACCGATCCAGGAGCGCATCCGGACCGAGCTCCGCATAGTCGTTCAGAAATCCCCGGACGAACATCGAGGATACCAGCACGTCGGCGTTGAGTATCTCTCCGGTGCGTGGATCGCTCTGCGAGGGTCCGATCGCAAAGCCCATTCGGTGTGCAGCCGACCATTGGACGGTCGAATAGCGCATGTCCTCCGCGCTCCAGGTCGAATCATTCTCCGGCGCCTCTTTTGCAACGACGGCGTTCTCGAAACCGGCCTTTTCGAACGCTTTGTTCCATGCCTCGATGCCCTCCTTGACCCACTTGCGGTATTCTCGCGGCACGCTGCGATCAACGTAGTATACTATCGGTTTCACGGGTTCGGAGACGGCGGCCGACGGATCTCGCTTCTCGAGGCGCCAGCGTTTCACGTAGTGCAGATGCGGATTCGGATCCTTGTCCCGTGAAAAGTCCTTCCGAGTGTCGATGAAGTGCCCGACACGGTCGTCCGCAAGGCGTGCGCGCATGGGATCGTCGGGGAGCGCGAAAATGGAGTACCGCAGTCCGACCGGCAGCGAGCGATAATCCGAGACGGCGTCCGGGCTGAGCGTCGGAGCGCCGGGTCCCTTGTACGTCAATGCAGCATCAATCTCGAGATTCGTCGGGAATCCCATCACCGACTCGACGAAACTCGATTCCTTGTCGAAGGTCACGGGTTTATTCCCATAGAACCACTTGAAAGTCTCACCCAGGTTCGCGTAATCCGAGACGAAGAAATCCGTCATGTTTACGAGGACGCTCTTCGATTCTTTGTGCTCGCTCTCGATTTTGACGACCTCCAGAACGGAATGGCCCACGTTGTCTTCGAGCGAGGTTTTCATCGGCGAGCCCTCGTCCGCGATAAAGTTCGGATTTCGATGAATCAGGTAGATCTGATCCCCGAACCGCTCGAAACGGATGATGCGTGTCTCGGAAAGGGAGAGGCCGTCGTAGGCGAAGAAATCACCGATTCCCCGACTGAAATGGAGGAACATGCCGTGATCCTCGCCGAGTTGATCGGGGCGAAGCTCGAAGAACAACGTGAGGTCACGCTTTAGATGCGTTTTGATGACTCCGTCGATCTCCTTCGTGTCCTTGAGGACGTCGTCCCACGGCTTAAACGGATCTTTCTCGTCGCCGTCCTTGGCGGAATCCGCGGGAGCCGTGGTCCCGGGCGCCTTTGACGCGGTCGTCACGCCGTCCGGATTCAGATTCACCGTGGTACAGGACGCAACGAAAACGGCGAGAAGAAGGAGAGTTGGATATCGCATCTTTGGCGTGGATCTGTCCGTGCGATGAACGCGCACGTGTGAATGAAAACGTGTCTGTCCAATACGGAAAACTAGTCCGTAAGTGGTTAAAAACAAAGAAACGGAACGTGCTTCGTCATCCGTCTCCGGATCGAATATGCATGCTTTCCATGACGTCGTTTGATTCGTGCGAGACGGGCGATTTGTTGCGTCTGTGTGCGTGCAACTTCAGATCGAAGACCTGAATGCAAATCGCGCCTATCACGATCAGAAAGCCGGCAGCGAGCTCGAATGAGGACGGTCTGGTACCGATCGTGATCCACGCCAGCCAGAGCGCGGCGAGGGGAACGAGATTGCCGTACAGGATGACGCGCGTGGGCCCCAGTCTTTTTAGGGCACGCACTTTTACCCACTGTCCGACGCCGACTCCGACCGCGCCGCCGACCACGATTGCGATCCAGGTCCAGACGTCGAGTGCGAGCCAGGGTTCGTAGACGAGTGACGGGAGTGCGATGAGCAGGTAGATGAATCCTCCGATTGCGGTTCGGGCCGCCACCATGGGTGTGGGGCCGTAATGGTTCGCGAGTGGTTTGATGAGATGGAGCTCAACCACGGCCATCAGCAGGGCCACGAACAAAAGCAGATCGCCGAACCAGTAATTTTGCTCCGGACGGAGGCCGTCGAACGCGAGGGCGAACGTGCCGAGGCAGGCGAGCAGAATCCCCACGACGCCGGCTATGCCGATCCGCTCGGTGCGCAGTACGTAGCCCAGCACGCAGCTGAGTGCGGGTCCGAGAGCGAGCCAGAGCGAAGCGCGCGCCCCGTGTGTAAGGCCGAGGCCTTCGATGCCCAACCAGGGCGCGAGCGTCGCACCGATGATCGACACGAGGAGCAAACGAGGCCAGTCTCGTCCGTCGATTCGCGGGAAAAGTCGCTGGCGTCGACCGCCGGCTCGAATCGTGAAGACCATCTGCAAATAGAGAACCGCGAGCATGGCGCCGGCGGCCATCGCAAATCGCGAAACCGAGAACGAAATCGGCTCCATTTCTCGGAGGGCGACTTCGGCCAGGACGAAATTGCCTCCCCAGAGCAGGACGAATCCAAGTAGAAGAGCATGATGAGACCACGCGGCCTCTCTCGACGGCTTCGGAACGCTGTGGCCGTCCTGGATCATTGCGGCGGAGGTGGATCGCGATACAAGTCGCCTGAAAGTACGAAAACAGTCCAACAGCAGGAGCGGGAGCCGATCGTTCGTGTGACGAGCATGCCGGACGTCGTCGCCTCCGATTTCCGAAGACGGCCTTCGGACGTCGAGGTTCTGACGTGCGAGGCCTTTTCCGGAACATTACCGATACGACCGGATCATTTCGCTACGCCGCTGGGTGCGAACCAGGCTCACGATCCGTCGATAAGGTCGGACGAATTCTCACGTCCTCATCCCATAGGCGACGCGCCTGACTATGCGCACCGTCGGCAAATACCGCGTGCTGGGTCTCGTCGTCGCTTTTGCGGCATGCGGAGGAGAAACCGATGCGGACGTTGAAGCGGGATTGCGGTTGCCCCTCGTTTATGCGCCGATCGATACTATGAACGCCTTCGATACGTTTCAAGAGACCGATTCCGGGGTGGTGGAATCATCGTCCAACGTAGATCTGCGAGAGCCGGCCTGGTTATCCGCGCACCTGGCCGGAAATCCTTCTCCTAAAGAGCTGCGCTACGTCCGCCACTCGAATCCGCAATACGGATACGCGTTCGTTTATCCGGACACCCTCTTCAAGCCGGTACAGTCAATCGGAGACGGCCGCGGGATCGAATTCGCGACGAGCGACGACAGGAGCCGGATTCTCGTGTACGCGATCGAGAACGCCGGACGCGAAGATCTCGAGTCGCAGTACCAGGCGGTCGTCTTCGATTCGGACGCTCGCGTTACGTATCGTGCGCGAGAAGAGTCCTGGTACATCGTCGCCGGCACGGAACGGGAGCACGCCTTCTACGAAAAGGCGCTGTTGAGCGGCGGCGTGCTGAAGACGTTTCGCATCAATTACCCGACGGAGGCAAGCGATTACTTCGATGCCGTCACGGCCGTGATCGCTTCGTCGTTCCGGTGAGTCGACCTCC
>CAZMXY010000191.1:0-6918 GCA_964570345.1 uncultured Rhodothermales bacterium
ACACGATTCGCGGATTCCGCATGATCCTGGACGGCGAGCTGGATCACCTGCCGGAGAGCGCGTTCGCCTACAAGGGCGTCATCGAGGAGGCCATCGAGGCCGGTGAGAAAATGCTGAAGGAGGCGTAGGCCGCGTTTACCGGCTCGCATTCGGTCCCGCGCCGCCGGCGTGACGGCACGCGGAGATCCCATCGTCGAGCTCGAAAAACCCGAAGAATCGAATCATGCCGAATCTTAACGTCGAAATCGTCTCTCCGGACAAGCGCGTTTTCAAGGGTGACGCGCAGGGGGTCCGCGCGCCCGGCGTCGAAGGGTCTTTCGAGGTGCTCTACAATCATGCGCCCATGGTTGCCGCCTTCGGGGTCGGATCCATTCGAGTGACCACTGCGGCCGGCGATCACATCTATTACGCCACGAGCGGCGGCTTCCTGGAAGTGCTCGACAACGACGTGACGGTGCTGGCCGAGACGGCCGAGCCGGCGTCCGACATCGACGTCGAACGGGCCCAGGCCTCGGAGCAGCGAGCGCTCGACCGATTGAGGGCCGCCGAAGGAGAAACCGAGCGGGCGGAGGCGGAAAAAGCGCTCGAGCGGGCTCGGAATCGCGCCCGCGTCGCCATGGCGAAAGTCGGTCACCGTACGTCCTCGTGACCCGGCGCTTGAAGCCGCCCGGTTCCGTGCCGGCACTCGGTCTCCTTCTCCCGCGCGACGCCGTAAAGCCTGAATCTTACGATCCGGGCTTTTAATATCTTGTCGGCCCGGCTTCCCCTTTCGTGGCGACCCTCCATGGAATGACCAGATATTTTCCGCTTATCATCCTGGCGACGACGTTTGTCTCTTCCGGATGCTCGCGCATGTCCGTGACGACGGCGAGAATCGAGAAACCAGAGCCGGAGGAGCCGGCATGGTCCTACGAGGGCGAGTCCGGCCCGTCAGACTGGTCAAACGATTATCCCGAATGCGCGGGAAGCGCCCAGTCGCCAATCGACGTCCGAGGCGCCGAGGAGGCGAATCTCGAGCCGATCGAGTTCACGTATCTGACGGTCGGCGGCGTCGTCCGCGACACCGGCCGGATCATTCAGGTCGACTCCGAGGGCGGGACGCTTAAGGTCGGCGATCGCCAGTACACGCTCCTGCGTCTGCAATTCCACGTCCCGAGCGAGCACACAATCGAAGGACGGCGTTTCGATGCCGTTCTCGATCTCGTGCACGTTGACGCCGATAGTCAACTCGCGGTCGTCTCCCTGCAGCTGGTCGTCGGCGACGAGAACGAATTCGTCGGTGACGTGCTCGATCAGCTCGCCCTCCACGTTGACGAGCGGGGCGAGGTGGATGTCGAGGACCTTTCTCTGGACGATTCCGCCTACTACACGTACGTTGGATCGCTGACGATGCCGCCGTGCTCCGAGGGCGTGCGTTGGATCATCCTATCCGAACCCGCGACGCTCTCGGAAGAGCAGCTGGAGGCGCTGGCCGGCTACCACGAAAACAATCATCGACCCGAGCAGCCGCTCAACAATCGCACGATCCGACACGCTGCGCGATGACCCTCCTGGACGATCTCGCCACACCCTGCCTTCTCGTCGAGCAGTCGCGCCTTCGCAGAAATCTCGAGGCCATGCAACAGAAGGCGGACCTCAACGGCGTGGTGCTGCGTCCGCACGTCAAGACCCACAAGTCGATCGCACTCGCCCTCCGTCAGGTCGAGGGTGGAGCGGGCGGCGTCACGGTGGCCAAAGTCGGCGAGGCCGAGACGTTCGTGAGGGCCGGATTTGAGGACGTCCGGATCGCCTACACCCTTGTCGGAGACGACAAGTACGAGCGACTGCTCGAATTGATGGCGGACGCGAGCATTTCTTTCTGCGTCGACACGATCCAGGGGGCGCGGAGGGCCTCGGCCTATTTCGAACGGCAAGGTCGTCCGGCCGACGTACTCGTCGAAGTGAACGCCGGCCACCATCGATGCGGCGTGGATCCGACCGATACGCGGAGCATCGACGTCGCCGCGGAGGTCGCTTCACTCGCAGGCCTTCGATTGGTGGGCATCCTCACGCACGCCGGGCAGGCATACCACGGTCCGCACGACGGAGAACGTTCCGACCGCGCGCTCATTCGCGTGTCGCATCACGAGCGCAACGTGATGCTCACCTTTGCCGCGCGCCTGCGGGATGCCGGAATTACGGGCGTCGTGCCCGGGCGTTTTGAGATCAGCATCGGCTCGACGCCCACGATGCGCTATTTCGAGAATCGAGAATTGGATGGTTTTCGGATTACCGAGATCCGCCCGGGGAATTACGTCTTCAACGATGCGATCCAGGTGGGGCTTGGGGCGGCCACGCTCAAGGAATGCGCCTTGACCGTACTTACGACGGTGATCAGCCGCCATCGGGACCGCAACGGGCAGGAACGGTTGTTCGTGGACGCCGGCAAGAAAATCCTGACGTCGGACACCGGCTTCCGCACGGACGGGTACGGCATCCTCTTGTACAACGCCCGCGTGATGGAACCCCTACCGCACGCGCACATGGGCGACCTCTCCGAAGAGCACGGCTGGATCGACGTCTCGGGCGGATCGACCCTCGACGTGGGGGATCGCATCCGCCTGGTGCCGAATCATGCCTGTACCTGCATGAATACGCAGGACGTCTTCCACGTCGTCGATGGAGAAGAAGTGGTCGACACGCTGCCGGTAGACGCTCGCGGACGCGTCTCGTGACCTCTGAGGAAAGTCGTCGGCGGACGCGGGATCGCGCGCGCCCTGGCCGCACGCCGCCGAGCGGTCAGAACGGCGTCCGGCGCCCAACATGCGAAAGCGCCGGCAACTTTCGTCGCCGGCGCTTTCTTTTGAGAACTCTGTTAAAAGACCGTCGCCGACTCATCGTCGGTGGGTCTTCCATCGAAGCTCTCACTCTATTCAACAACCCGAGCGCGACGCGTTTCCGCCAAATGTTACAGAGATGTGATAGGACTGTAACAGGGTGGTGAAGGTGCTTCGACGCCGACCCGCGAGAGGCCGCTCCGGCGACCCGCTCATTTCACGAACAGGATCTCCTGGTACGTGGGCAGCGGCCAGTAGTCGTGCGGGATGGCCCGCTCGAGGCTGTCCGCCGCATCCCGAACGGCGCGCATGGCCGGAAACACCTCGTCGCGCATGTGCTGGGCCTTGTCGTGAACCTCGTCGCCGCCGAGCGCCTTGTTCTCCTTGATGAGCGTATCGACCGACGCGCGCAGCGTGTTCAACATCTCACTCAACTCGGCGGCCGTCTCCTTTACGCCGTCGAAATTCAGGCCGATCTCGTCACCGGCCTCGGCCGTCTCCGCGAGCTCGCGAAGGTATCGGATCGCGGCCGGCAGCACCATCGTGCGCGTGATGGTTTCGGTCATCTCGGCCTCGATGTTGATCGTCTTGAAGTACTGCTCGACCCAGATCTCGTAGCGACTGTGGAGCTCGCGCTCGTTCAGCACGCCCTCTCGCTCGAACACCTTTACGTTCTTCTCGTCGAGCAGACGATCCAACGCATCGAGCGTCGAGCGAAGATTCAGCAGGCCGCGCTTTTCGGCCTCCTCGTGCCACTCCGGCGCGTAATTGTCCCCCTCAAAGAGGATCGCCTTCGAGGCCTTCATCGCGCTCTGGATGACCGCGCCGACCGCGGCTTCGAAGTTCTTCTTGCTCTTCTTCTTGCCTTTCAGCTTCGCCTCGAGCTCGTCGGCCAGCTCGTCGAGCACGTCGGCGACGGCCACGTTGAGTACGGTGTTCGGGAACGAGATTGACTGATTCGACCCGACCGCGCGGAACTCGAACTTGTTGCCCGTGAAGGCAAAGGGCGAGGTCCGGTTCCGGTCGCCCGCGTGGCGCGGCAGCTCCGGAAGCACGGGACTGCCGAGTCCCAGGAGACCGCCCTGCTTGCTCGACTTCGCCGGACCCGCTTCGATCTGCTCGAAAATGTCGCGGAGCTGCTCGCCGAGGAAGACGCTCAGGATGGCCGGCGGCGCCTCGTTCGCGCCCAGGCGATGATCGTTTCCGGCCGTCGCGACGGCGATGCGGAGCAGGTCCTGATGCTTGAACACGGCCCGAATGACGGCCGTGCAGAAGAAAAGAAACTGCAGGTTGTCGTGCGGATTGTGACCCGGCTCGAGCAGGTTCATGCCCGTGTCGGTCGACATCGACCAGTTATTGTGCTTGCCCGAACCGTTCACGCCGGCGAACGGCTTTTCGTGTAGGAGGCAGACCAGGCCGAACTTTCGCGCCGTGCGCTGCAGGACGATCATCATGAGCTGCTGATGGTCGGCCGCGAGGTTCGAGTTTTCGAAGATCGGGGCGATCTCGTACTGGCTCGGCGCCACCTCGTTGTGCCGCGTCTTCACCGGAACCCCGAGTCGGTAGAGCTCGCGCTCGGTGTCGAGCATGCACGAGAGGATGCGATCGTTGATCGATCCGAAATAATGATCCTCGAGCTCCTGTCCCTTCGGCGGTTTCGTGCCGACGAGCGTGCGGCCTGTCGTCACGAGGTCCGGCCGCCGATAGAAGTACTCCTCGTCGATCAGGAAATACTCCTGTTCGGAGCCGACGGTCGAGTACACCTTGTGCACGTCCTTCACGTCGAAAAGCTCGAGCACGCGCCGCGCCGCCTTGTCGATCGCCTCCATTGAACGAAGGAGGGGGATCTTGTAATCGAGCGCTTCGCCCGTCCACGAGGCGAACGCCGTGGGGATGGCCAGATACGAGCCTTTGTCGTTCTCGACGATGAAGGCGGGGGAGGTGGGGTCCCAGGCCGTGTAGCCGCGGGCCTCGAAGGTGGCGCGCACGCCCCCGCTCGGAAAGCTCGAGGCGTCCGGCTCGCCCTGAATCAGGTCCTTTCCGGAGAACTCCGCCACGGCGCCGCCGCCCTTGTTCGGTGTGATGAAGCTGTCGTGCTTCTCGGCCGTGGATCCGGTGAGGGGCTGGAACCAGTGCGTATAATGCGTCACGCCGCGCTCGGTGGCCCATTCCTTCATCGCCATCGCCACGGAATCGGCGATGTTCGGATCGATCGGACGCCCCTTCTCTATCGTGGCGAGCAGGCTCTTGTACACGTTCTTTGGGAGGCGACTCTTCATCGCCTCCAGCCCGAAGGTGTTCTCGCCGAAGATCTTCTCGACGTCCATCGGGAGGGCCGGCGCCTTGCCGTTGCGTACGAATTTCGTCGCGGCCTTTACGTTATAACTTTCGATCAATTTGTTCATGCTGGGCATAGGGTTGCGTTTCTGATGAGCGGGCGATGGGGCGCGCTTGACGGCAGCCGCGGCGCGGCCCCCACGAGGCGACGATCAGGCGACGGCCTCGGTCTCTTCGTAATCCACTAATTCCATCGGCGTCGCTTCGACCGTTCGCGTCTCTTTGAACGTGCTCAGGACGATGCTGGTCGACGTGCCGTGCACGCCGGGCAGCGCCTGTACCCGCGAGAGCAAGCGCTCGAGCGTCGTCGTGCTGCGCGTACGAATCTTGATGATGTGCGAGCCTTCTCCCGTGATCGAATGCACTTCGAGCACTTCGGGCATGTCGTATGCCTCGGCGACGAACGCCGGATAATGCGACGATCCGTCGACACTCACGCGGATGAAGGCGGTGATGTCGTGATGCAAGCGTTTCGGATCGACTACGGCGTGATAACCCGTGATCACGCCCCGATCTTCGAGCTTTCGCATGCGCTCGCTGACCGAGGGGACCGAGAGGCCGACGATTTCCGCGATGGCGTTGCGCTTCATGCGGCCGTTTTCTTGAAGGAGCTCGAGAATCTTCGCGTCGATCTCGTCAATTCGTTCGGTCGACATCGGGATAAATACCTAATAATTTTATACGAATAGCAATAAAAGTACCTCAATATCGGCTGTTCTGTCAAGGCACAACTAAAAAATTTACGCAGTGTTGCGTTTTACGACTAAATTTCACGGCGCCTTGACGGCGGAAGCGCTTCGGGGCTAGTTTGGGAAGGCAAGGCGACGGTTTTCAATCACGAGCGGTGAACCGAACAGATGAACAGACGAACGTTTTTCCGGAATGCGGCGATGGGGAGCGCCCTCGCGGGAGCGCCGCTTCAGGCGCTGGCTCCGCTGGTGCGTCATCGGGGCGAAAGGGCGAATCCGATCGGCGTCTCGACCTATTCCTACTGGCGATTCAACGGTCCGAAAGAAGACGTGCCGATCGAACGTTGCATCGACCAGGCCGCCGAGATGGGGTTCGACGGCGTCGAGATCCTTCACATCCAGATGACCTCGGAGGAGAACGACTATCTGCAGAACTTGAAGCGCCGCGCCTTCGAGCGCGGGCTCGACTTGATGGGATTCTCGACGCACCAGGGATTCGTCGACCCCGATGCCGGCGTACGCCGGGAGAACGTCGAGCGGACGATGCACCAGATCGACCTGGCCGCCGCCCTCGGCATTCCCACGATGCGCATCAACACGGGCCGGTGGGGCACGAGCGGATCGTTCGACGAGCTGATGGCCAACCGGGGCATCGAACCGCCGCTCGAGGGCTACACGGACGAGGAAGGCTTCGTGTGGGTCATCGACGCGATCGGCGAGTGCGTGGACCACGCGGCGGAGAAGGGCGTCGTGCTCGGTCTCGAGAATCACTGGGGACTGGGCCGCACGGCCGAAGGCGTGCTGCGCATCGTCGAGGCGATCGATTCGCCCTGGCTGCAGGTCACCCTCGACACCGGCAATTTTCTGGAAGATCCCTACGACCAGCTCGAGATGCTCGCGCCGCACACGATCCTGATGCAGGCGAAAACGTACTACGGCGGCGGCACGTGGTATACGCTGGACCTCGACTACGACCGCATCGCGCAGATCATGCGCGACGCGGGATTCCGGGGCTACGTGTCGCTCGAGTTCGAGGGAAAGGAATCGTCCGACACGGCCGTGCCGAAGAGCCTGGC
>CAZMXY010000192.1:0-4728 GCA_964570345.1 uncultured Rhodothermales bacterium
CGGCGGAGCGGACGACCGCCGCCATCCACCCAGGTAAACCACACAACACCATAACACAATCAGTTGGAGGTACCCTAAATGGGTCAAGCACAACTTCTACTCATCGTACTCGGCGTCGTCCTCGTGGGCATCGCCATCATCGCGGGCATTAATGCCTACGACACGAACAACCGGAAAGGTAGTGTGGATGCGCTGACGCACGACGCATTGCGAATCGCATCGGACCTGCAGACGTGGGGCCAGAAGCCCGTGCAGTTTGGAGGGCCAACCGTCTATGGCGATCTTGGAGAGGCCACCCTAGTGATAATGGGCTACGAGGCCGATCCTAACGTTAACTCGAACGGCACGTGCGCGCTTGCCTCCGCTACCCCGCCGACAGCTTCCGTGATCACTTGCGACAACTTCCCACTGGGAACGCAGGTTGTCGTACATGTCGTTGGCCTGGCTGACGAGGACATTACCGTCGAGAGCCAGGTTTTCGGCTACTAGTCCAGGACCTAGTATGAATGCCCTGCCGGGTTTGGCATTCGGTGGGCGGTGTCCCTGATACTCGACACCGTCCACCGAAGCCGTGCTCGGAAAGCCGTGAACGTTCCTAATTATTCCCAAGCCAACTATGCCCGTTCGTGAATTTCGCTTCAGCGGCCTGAGCCTGGCCGGCGATCCGATCCGGGGCACCGTGTTCGCGCAGAGCCGCCGCGCCGCGCACCAACGGATCACTGCCCTCTCTGAGCGGCACGAGTTTCAGCCGGAGGAAATCGAGCAGCGGCGCATGTTCCTGTACAAGGTGCGCCACCCGCACGGAGAAGTGTCCCGCGGCCAGCAGAAGGCCTACACGGCCGAAGAAGTACGCGCCGCGCTGGAGCGCCTGGGCCTCGAAGTCTTGAGCGTTCAGCGGAAGCTGGTCGACATTCCGTTGAAGCCTCCGAAGGCGGATATCATCATGTTCGTCCGCCTGTCCGCCAACATGCTGCGGCGAAAGCTGCCCTTCGACGAAATCCTCACGCTGCTTGCGGCGGATACTTCGAATCCCGCGCTCAAGCAGATGATCCGCGACCTGAGCAGCGACCTGCGCAGCGGGATGGACGCGCAGCAAGCCTTTATGAAGCACCAGCACGTGCTGGGCAAATTTACGGCCTATATGCTCGGGCTCGCCGCCGACAGCGGGAATATGGCGGACATGTTCGAGGCGACCGCCAAGTTTCTGGAACGAAAGGACGAGTTCAGAAAGAACGTCCGCCAGGCGCTCGTGATGCAGACGATCACGCTCATTATCACGATCGCGGCCTGCGTCTGGTACATCTGGAGCATCGTCCCCCAGATGATGGGGCTATTCACAAATTTCGAGATCAATATTCCGTTTCTCACGAGAATGTCCCTGGCCTTCGCCGCGTGGATGGACCACAACTACTGGTGGGTCATCCTGCTCAACGTGGCCGCGATCGCCGCTTTCGTTGCGTTCGCGCGGACGGCCCGGGGTAGATTTTTAATCCACAAGTACATGATCCGCGTGCCGATCATCGGCGCGCTCCTCCATAAATTGAATCTGGAAGTCTTCTGCCGCGTCTTCGGCGTACTCTACGCCGGCAGCGGGGAGAACGAGGAGGTGATGAAGATCGCGGCCGAGGCGACCGGCAATTCGTACCTCGAGCACCAGGTCAAGACGATCACGGTGCCTGAAATGATGGCGAAGGGCACCGACCTGATTCAGTCGATGCAGGCCTCGCAGGTCTTTCTGCCGATGATGATCGCGCGATTTCGGTCCGGAGCCGAAACGGGCTCGGTTCGCGAGAGCGCGGAGGAGATGGCGGATCTGTACGAGGGTGAGACGAGAATGAAGCTCGAGATGGTCGTCGAGGGAATCAAGCTGTTCGTGGCTTTTTTCATCTCGATCATCGTCGGGCTGCTGACCATACTCTCGATGGAGACGGCGTTCATGATGCCGTCTGGTTCCGACATCATGATGCAGCCGAGATAACGAATAGATGGAGCGTCCGGACGAACACAGCAGCGAAGCGGTCGAGCGGGACAACGAGCGTGAAAATAGAGGAGGCAGGATCATGAAGGGCGGCGTTCGAAAGTGGCTCAGCCTCCGCGACGACGACGGCGAGGACGACCTCGTCGCGATCGTGGAGACCGACGAGACGGGGAATGGACACATGGGCGGCGCACACGTCGCGTCGCGGAAACCGAAACGCACCGGCCGCGCGCCGGGATTAACGAGACCGGGTGACGAAAGCGAAGACGCGCCAGCGGGTATTCAAGACCGAGTCGTCTCGAGCCTCCTTCGCAGCGGTGCGGTCAAGAAGGTCGCCGTGCGGGAATCGGAGCTGCAGTGGCGGCGCAACGGGCAGAAGGATACGCTCTGGCGCACGCTGGCCGCGCACAAGGACGTCGACCGGGATGCGGTCTACGCCGAGGCGGCTCGCATCTACGCGTTCCGCCGGGCCTCTATCGATCCAAATACGCTCGACACGGCATTTATACAGCGCGTCGTCGAGTCCTTGACCCGAGATCAGCAGGATCGGCTGCTTGGTCAGCGCGTGCTGCCGCTCGAATACGAGATCGATCCTGAGCGGGGAATACTCAGGCTGATCTTCGCGACACGAGATCCAATGCGTCCGGAGACGCTGAAGCTGATCCATGAGCTGCAGCTCGACCATTTCGAACTGCGCTATGCCCCGGAGACCGAGATTGCGCCGCTCATCGAGGAGCTCTTCCCGAAGCAGAATGAATACCTGCGCCGGCTGGAGGAGGACGAAGACGCCCAGGCGTTCGACTACGGCTCTACGTATGAGGAGGACAAGACCAGCCTCGTCGACGAGGAGGCCCTCGATGCGGAGATCAACCGTTCGGCGCTCATCAACTTGTTCGAGGCCGCCCTGGTCGAAGCCGTTCGTAAGGACGCCTCCGATATTCACATCTTTCCGAACTGGAAGAAGGAGACGGAGATTCACTTCCGCATCGACGGGCACCTCCAGCTCTGGCACATCCAGGACAAGGTGCATCCGGAGGCCATGCTCGCCGTGATCAAGGACCGGTGCGGCAACATTGACCGATTCGATCGCGAGATCGCGCAGGACGGCTACATTCAGCGGAGCGTCGACGAAACGCTGATCCGCTACCGCGTCTCAATCCTTCCGATCGCAAGCGCGACCCGAGAGATCAAAGCCGAGAGCATCGTGATCCGCGTGCTCGACGACCGGAAGATTTTCGGCGACTTGAGTGCGATCGGACTGCTGCCCGGAGCGCTCGAGCGGTTCCGGAAGGCCGTGCGGCAGCCGAACGGCATGGTCATCATGACCGGTCCGACCGGCTCGGGCAAGAGCACGACGCTCGTCGCCGCGCTGCGCGAGGTCGTGCGTCCGACGGTGAACGTGCTGACGGTGGAGGATCCGGTCGAGTACGTCATCAACGGCGTGCGCCAGATCAAGCTGGGCTCGCGCCTGAATATGGAGAAAGCGCTGCGGTCCATCCTCCGCCACGACCCTGACATCGTGATGGTGGGCGAGATGCGCGACCGTGAAACGGCGGAGCTCGCCATCAAGCTGGCGAACACCGGACACCTGACGTTCTCGACGCTTCACACGAACGACGCGCCTAGCGCCGTGGCGCGCCTCTACAAGATGGGCATCGAGCCGTTTCTGATCGCCTACGCGATCAACCTGGTCGTGGCCCAGCGCCTGGTGCGCGTGCTGTGCCCGGACTGCAAGGTGGTGAACGGCGAGCCGGACACCCTGCTGTTGAACGAGCTCGGATTTTCCGAGGAAGAGCAGGCGACGATGACGTTCTATACGAACGGATCGAAGGAGAAATGCCGCACCTGCCACGGGACCGGCTACAAGGGTCGCCGCGCGATCAGCGAGGCATTGTATTTCTCCCACGCGCTCCGCAAGCTCGTGGTCGACGCCCGCGACAACATCGACGAGGACGCCATCCGGGAGACGGCCGTGAAGGAAGGCATGCTGACGCTGGTTGCGTCGGGCCGGGAGGTCGTGAAGATGGGACAGACGTCGCCCGAGGAAGTGCTCCGCGTCACGACGACCGAATGACGGAGGAGGAACCAGACCATGCACCTGATATTTGCCGTGTTGTCGATCATGCTCGTCGGGCTGTTCTCCATGAATCTGCACCGCAGCATGCACCAGTCCCAGAACAGGATGGTCGTGAACGAGGTGGTGACGGCGCTCACGGGCGCGGGGTACGACGTCCTCGAGCTCATCGGGAGGCTGCCGTTCGACGAGAACACGGACGAGAGTAAAAAGGACCCGCTCGAATATCCGGTGATCACAAGCACGAACCAGCTGACGCCCGCGGCCGAGTTCGGAGGCTGTACGGCTCTTGCGCTGTCAAATCCCGCGTGCGACGATATCGACGACTTCCACGGCATTCCCACCTTCACGGTCACGGCGGACGGGTTGGAGTATGAAATAGACATAGTCGTTCAGTATGTCAATCCGGACAGTCCGGACACGCCGGCGGGAGGAAACAGCTACGCCAAAGAGGTGGCGCTGACGATCACCAATCCGTACCTCCGCGTCGGAGACCAGCCGCTGCAGGTGAACGTGCGGCGGGTCTTTACCTACAACCGACATACGACGGCGCCCTGATCTGACTTGCTATGGGAACACAGGAAATGATATATGCCGCGGTTGCGTCGGTCATCGGCGGGCTCGTCCTGCTGACCATGTTCGGCGTGCAGCGAAAAGGACAGGACGCGTCGATCGA
>CAZMXY010000192.1:4828-6873 GCA_964570345.1 uncultured Rhodothermales bacterium
GGTACGTCCGGAGACACCGTCGACGTCGTCTCGAGGGGCTGGATGGGTCCTGCGGAGCGCGTGATCTTTGCCCGCTATGCTCGCGACAAGGATGACGCGGGCATTCCGCCGGCGTTTAAGCACACGATCATCTCGGACTTCTTCATGCAGCTCAAGGGCAATATGCTGGTCACCTCGATCAGCGACGACCTGAACGCGAGCATTCATACGAATGAAGACCTGACGTTGAAAGGGAATTCGTTCCTGGTTGAAGGCTTCGGCACGTATACGGGCACCGTGAACCTGAACAATCAGGCGGGAGACAATTTCATTCCGAACATCGACTACAACGGACCCGATCCGAATTATCACTGGGCCGATTCGGTCCGGATTCCACAGCTCGACTGGGACAAACTATACAACACGGCAACTACGTCATCCGGAGCCTACTACGACATGGCTGCGAACGGAGGCAATCCGCTAATAGTCGACAATGCAGTTATTGATTTCACCGACCCCAGCGCTCCGTTTTGGACTGATTCCGGGCTCAGTTATAACTGCAGCGGCAGCTGCGGTACGGAGCAGAATCCGTTCGTTCTGTACATCGACGGTCCCGCCGAATTTTTGAACACCGTCGAGGTTGTCGGCAACGGCTACATCGCGGCCACGCAGGACATCACGGTTGCGCCGACCGGGAGCGGCGGCGGTGTATATGGCGGACTCAACGCCAATCAGGAGACGCAGCTAATCATGGCGACGCAGCAGTACATGTACGTCGGGGAGGGAGGCGGAAACGCATGTCTCGGCCGCGGTCCTGCCTCCTTCGTCGGAAACGACGGCAACACGTACGGAAACGAGCATTGTCAGTCCGCGAGCGGCGACTTCGACCGCGGCGTGACGCTCTACGTGGAGGAGGAGGTCGTGTTCAAGGGCACACCGTTTATCGTCGGCGGCGTCGTAGCCAAGAAGGCGACGTTCGACGGCGGCGGTACCCCCTGGATCACGTACGCCTCGCCCAACGAGGGCACGCTCGATCTCGGGTTCGAATACATCATTCCCATCGGGCCGATCTTGATCGCCTATAGCGAAATCTGACGGCTCCGCGAATGGTGCGGCCAAATGCCTTCTTCAATGAAAGCACGGAAGTAATGGAAAACGAAGTACGATCACATAGCAACGGGCCGGCGGCCGCCGACACATCGCAGAGCGCGGCGCCGGCCGAGGGGTCCCACGAGGATGACGGCGCGAAGGCGGCCCGCGTGACGGCGAACGGCAACGGAAGCGCAGCCGTGGAAAAGGAGCCCTTCACGCTGCCGCCCACCTACCGGCGTATCCTGCAGGAGGCCCCGCGCGGCTATTTCGGCACGGCGCTCATGCACTGGTATGCCGAGCAGCTCGACGGCGTGCCGTTCGACGACCGCGACCACGTACAGCATTACTTCGATCGCCTCGCCCGCAAGATGATCGAGGTCAACGCCTCGGACCTCGAGCTCGGCGGGCCCGGATGCAAGGGCCACGCCTGGTACCGCGTCGACGGCGACAAGCGGAAGCACGAGGAGATGGGCCGCTTCGAAAATCTCAACGAGATCGACCTGATCCTCCTGACCCTGCTCGCGCCGTTTCAGCAGGAAAGGCTCTTCAATCGATACGCGGTGGACTTCGGGTACGGCGTGGAGGTCGTAAACGAGGACGTCCCCCGCCGTTTTCGCACGACGATCTATCACGACAACCGGCACCTCGCGCTCAGCATGCGCATGCTCGCATGGAAGCCCCGGTCGCTGAACAGCCTTGGATTCCATGCGCTCATCGAGCGCGGGTTCATGTTCCGCTACGTGCGCGACGGCCTGACGCTCTTCACCGGCGTTACGGGCTCGGGTAAGAGCACGACGCTCGACGCCATTATCGACGCGAACAACGAGGATTTCCCCGGACATATTCTTTTGGTCGCACAGCCGATCGAGTACATCCACGACTCGAAGCGCTGCGTGGTGCGCCACCGCGAGGTCGGCGTCGACGTGGAGAATTTCGTCGACGGCATGACGCAGGGACTCCGCCAGGACCCCGAC
>CAZMXY010000193.1:0-6850 GCA_964570345.1 uncultured Rhodothermales bacterium
CAGGCCAACATCGGCAACGGTCACGCGGTCGAGACGTGCAAGGGCGGCCAGTGCATTGCCGCCTGGGACGACGATCACGGCCACGGCACGCACGTAGCAGGCACGATCGGTGCCATCGACAACGACATCGACGTCGTCGGCGTTGCGCCGGAGGTCATCCTGCACGCGGTGAAAGTGCTTGCGAAGAGCGGCTCGGGCTCGCGCTCGGGCGTCATTGCGGGCATCGACTGGGTGACAGGTGAGGTCGCGAGCAACGGTTACGGCGGAAAGGCGGTCGCGAACATGAGCCTCGGAGGCTCCGGATCGAAGAGCGGAACGTGCTCCGACAATGGCTTCACCGGCAGCGACAGCTATCATGCCGCCATCTGCAATTCGGCACACGCGGGCGTCGTTTATGCCGTCGCGGCCGGCAACAGCGGGGCCGATGCGGAGAGTTTTGTACCGGCCGCCTACGACGATGCGGTCATCACGGTCTCCGCGACGAACGCGAACGATGAGTGGGAGAGCTGGTCGAACTGGGGAGACAACTCGGCCAGTTGGACCGACAACGTCTCCGCACCGGTGGCGATCGGCGCTCCGGGCGGCAACATTCTGTCGACGAAACGCAACGGAGGGACGACGACGATGAGCGGCACGTCGATGGCCTCGCCGCACGTCGCCGGCTCGATCGCGCTCTATCTCGCGAGCGGCGCACAGAATGCGGACTACAGCTCTTTCGAGAATGCACGCAACGGTATTCTAAGCGGGGCCGAAGACGGAGGCACCTTCGGACACGAAGACGAGAGCAATCCGCACGAGGAGGACTTCGTCGACGCGGCGTCGCTATAGTACGTAGACCACCGCGCGGTTCGCCGTCGACGGCGACAGGCTAACGGCCGGCGGCGGTCTCTGGCAGAACATAGGGCGGGCGGCCTCCCGAAGGAGGCTGCCCGCGCCTGCTTTGTCTCGGTGCCGAACGTCTCGGCACAGCCCTTCCCGGCACCGCCCTTCTCGGCACCGCCCTTCCGGCACCGCCCTTTCCGGCACCGCCCTTCCCGCATCACCGCCCTTCCGGAAGTATCCGCCAGAACGAATTCCGTTGAGGGCGATCGGAGCGCTCTTCAGCCCCTTCCCGTCTACCGCCACGCCTCGGCGCCCCGATCCTAAAGAATCCCTCGATCGGGACGATATACTTCAGCGCGTCCGCGAGTCAGGTTTTTTTTGTGTTCTGCGGACGGACTGAGCCACCTCTCTCCCATGCGCGCCAAATTCTCGCCCACATTCGTTCTGCTCCAGTGTCTGGCGTTCGTCGCCTCGAGCGCTCAGACCGCTGACCATCCTGACGTGCTTGCGCGCGTAACGTCCCTGTCGGACTCGGGAGCGTATACCGCGGTCGTGGAGCTGCTGGAACCTTTCGTGGAACGGCATCCTTCCTCCGCCGAAGCATGGCGTCTCCTGGCACAGCATCGATACTGGAGCAGGGACCTCAGGGGTGCTCGGAGTACGTACGAAAAAGCCCTCCGGCGCCACCCGTCCAACGCCGATCTCCGCCTCTCTTACGCCAGGTTTCTCATGGAGAACGGTGAGGCGGATCGGGCGGCGGAGGTCCTTCGGCCGCTCGGATCGGACAACGCCGAGGCGGAGGCCATCCGTGGAACCATCGCGTGGTGGGCCGGCGATTTGACGCAGGCGGCCCGGTACTTCAAGAGCGCCCTGAGCACGACCCCCGACCACGCCGAAGCCGCATCCGCCCTTGCCTCCATCCGAGGAGGGGCTCGCCCTTGGATACGCGTCGGTGGAGAAGGCGGCGCAGACAGCCAGCCGCTGTCGAAGAGCGGTGCGTCCGCTGAAGCCGGATTCTTTATCACCCCGCTGCAGACGCTGCGCGCCGAGCTGACTCACACGCGATTCGCGACGCGGGATTCAGTCCGTCCCGTCACGTTCGCATCGGCAGGGTTGCGAGGCTTTCTGCCGGCTGCCAAACTGGAGACCGACGTGGCGGCGGGCGTCATTTCCCGTACGGACAGCACCGACTGGACGGCCCGGCTCGATGCGGGTTTCCGCCTGCCTTACGGCCTGCGAGCAGGCGCACGGTGGGAGCGAAAGCCGTACCTCTACACGGCGGCCAGCATTTCCGAGGACGTAATGACCACCGCGATGCAGGTGCACGTCTCGGCCGACAAGTCAGGGTGGCTCGGAGAGGCAGCCCTCGGGCACGAGCGCTTTCCGGACGACAACGGGAAGGCCATGATCTACGGCTGGTTCATGGCGCCCGTGCTCCGAACGGAAGGCCTGTGGCTCCAGGCGGGTTACGCCTACGGCTACCAGAATACGGCCGAGCACCGGTACACGCCCGTCATCACGAATACGCCCGGACCCGCACGGCCGCCGACGTGGGAAGGGCGCTACGACCCGTATTACACTCCTCTGAATCAGCATACGCACAGCGTAACCGGCAGCATCGCGCTGTGGCCTTCACGCATCTTGACCGTCCGCGCGAATGGTTCCTACGGCATTTTCGGGTCGGAGGACACGCCTTTCGTCTATCTCGCCGGCCGCGCCCCGATGACGGGGGTCTACAACCACGCGATCCATCCGTGGAATGCTCGAGGCAGCATCGCCGCCGCCGTCAGTCCCATGGTGACGATCCAACTGGAAGGCTCGCATATGGCGACGACGTGGTACGACGCGTCGACCCTCACGCTCTCCGTCTACGTCCGTCTGTAACGCCCGCGGGCACCAAAAAACCCTTTGAAATGAACGCCGGCCCTACGTCTACCCTCCGCATTGCACCGGACGCCCTGTGGGTCCATCGTCGTGCCGAGCCTGTCCGCCGAGGAGAGCGCTTCATCCTCCTCGTTTTCATCGCGGCGGCATTCGGCGTGACCATCCTGCTGGCAGACTGGTGGTTCCGTGAGTCGCACGTAGCGGCGCTCCCTCTCTTCGTACTCCTTAGTCTCGCCTTCTGGTACGGCATCAGTCGTATCGGGATCGGCTGGATCAACTTCGCCGCGATCAGGAGACCGGAGCATCGAGACGCTCCATCCGGACTTCGCGTCGCGATTTTCACGACCAGCTCGCCGGGAGAACCCCTGGCCATGTTTGAGAAGACGCTCGCTGCCTGTGCGCGCATCCGCTATCCGCATACGACCTATCTGCTCGACGACACGCGGGACCCGCGCTTCCGCGAATGCGCTGAGCGCTACGGTGTGGTGTGGCTCGAGCTCGTCGACCTGCCCGGCGCCAAAGCCGGAAAAATCAACCGCGCCCTTGAACTGTCCGACGAGGAGTTCATCCTCGTGCTGGATCCGGATCACGTGCCCTTTCCCAACTTCTTAGACCGTGTGCTCGGACAATTCGCCGATCCTGAGGTCGGCTTCGCTCAGGTGAGTCAGGCATATTACAATCAGGACCGCAGCTTCGTGGCGCGGGCCGCTGCCGAACAGACGTATCAGTTCTACGGTCCCATCCAGATGGGACTCTTCGGACACGGAGGCTGCGTGGCGATTGGGGCTAACTGCACGTTTCGCCGAGAGGCGCTTGAGTCTATTGGCGGACACGGCATCGGACTCGCCGAGGACCTCGTCACCTCGATAAGGCTGCACGCAGCCGGATGGAAATCCGTCTACGTGCCGGAGGTCGTAAGTCGGGGCCTGGTGCCGGAGGACCTCGGTTCCTTCTACAAGCAACAGCTCAAATGGTCGAGGGGCGTCTATGAGGTGGCCTTCTCGGAGCTGCCGCGGCTCTTCCGCCGCCTGACGTGGCGGCAGCGGCTCTCCTACGCCGCCATCGGCACGTATTACCTTTTTGGGGTGACCACGCCGGCATACCTGCTTATTCCGTACCTGTACCTGTGGACGGGTATTCAGCCCGCATCGATGCATTTTCCTGAGTTCGTCGCCAAAGCAGGTCCCGTCGCGCTTTTCGGCGTAGGCATCTATCTCTACGCGCAGCGATGGCTCTGCCAACCCGCGGTAGAGCGCGGACTTCACTGGAGGGGCATGATTCTGAAGATTGCATGCTGGCCGATTTTTCTCGCCGGGACGTTGCTGGCGGTCGTCCGCGCCAATATCCCGTATATCCCGACGGCGAAGGAGGCGGCCGCCGGACACTTCTGGCGGCTCTCCGCCCCCCACGTCGCCCTAGTCACCCTATTTATTTCGACGGTCGCGTGGGTGATCGTGCGCCGCCTTACAGTCGTGCCGGAAATAGAGCTTATGCTGACGAGCGAGGCCGTTTGGGGCATGATTTTCTTCGCGGGCATCGCCGTCGCTACGGCAGGCGGCGCGATCTATGCCGCATGGAGCTCGCGAAGCGTACCGTCGGGGCAACCCTGGGACGAGATCAATCCTTACCAGCTGTAGCTCTATGAGCAAGATCAACCGAGTCCTCTTCAGTTTCAGTCTCATCGCAGTGGCGACGCTGAGCGTTTTTGCCCTCACGTTCGTGGGCTCTCGTACGCAGGGACCGCTCGGACGGGCGCTCGCCGGCCTGGGCAGTGCCGTAACGCGCACCGAGAGCCAGGTTGCCTTTCACCTTCGCGGCCCGGGCAGGGCGGCCGAGCTCCGGTGGTTCGATCGGATGCGACGTGACAGAGGTCGTCTTGCCGATCCCGATCATATCCTGATCGGAGCCTACGACAAAAGGCTGCCGGCCTCCTTCGACGGCATCTTGCGCCTGGAGGAGTCGCTTGAGATGCCGATGCCGCTCGTTCACGTCTTTACCGCCTGGGGAGACGAGCCCGACCACCGGTTTCCACGCAAAGTCGTCGAGACGATCTGGGAAATCGGATCGGTGCCGATGGTCACCTGGGAGCCGTGGCTCAGCACGTTCGACGGAAGCCGACACAGCCATCTCCCGAGTCCGGACGAACGCGACCGCGGTGGGATGGCGGCGATCGCACGCGGGGATTATGATTTCTACTTGCTGGAGTGGATTAAAGAAGCCGCAGACTTCGGACGTCCAACGTTCGTCCGGTTTGGGCACGAGATGAACGATGCGTATCGCTACGCCTGGGGCCCTCATAATAACCGCCCGGAAGAGTATGTGGCTGCTTTTCGCCACGTCGTGGAGACGGCCCGGGCGGTGGGGGCAACGAACATCCTGTGGGTCTGGTCCCCGCATATCGCCTATGAAGGCTTCGACGACTACTACCCCGGAGACGACGTGGTGGATTGGGTCGCGGCAACCGTCCTCAACTATGGCAACATCGCCTATTGGTCCGAATGGTGGACGTTCGACGACATCTTCACGCGCAAATACGACGTGCTCGCTGCACTCGACAAGCCGATCATGATCGCGGAGATGGGCACGCTCATGGCCGGCGGCGAGCGCGCGCCCTGGTTCGAGCAGGCTCTTGCCCGCCTTCCACAGCGCCTGCCGAAAGTGCAGGCGGTAGTCTTCTTCCATGACCATTCAGACGCCACGATCACGTACCAGGCGCTGAACTGGGCCTTTGACAATGATCCGTCAGTCGTCGCGGCCATCAAGCGGGCCATGGATACGTGGAGCGGCTCCTTCGACAAGGCTCACAATCAGACCAGCGAGGCCAATCTGTGATGCGGACTTCGATGCGATTTATGCTCCTCACGGCCGTCTTCTTCACCGCGCTTCCCAATGCGCAGGGCCAATCACTCCTGGACGATCCATCCGTGTTCGCAGCCGTCGTCGGACTGAATACGGTGCCTGATCACGGCGATGGTGTCGTTTCCTTTCTCGACTATCGCGACGCAGGCTACAGCATAATGGCGGTCGACGTCGCGTCGGAGACCGAGCACCAGCTGGAGCGCGTGTTCTATGCTGAGCCGGTCGTAAGTACGTTTGGTCAGCGCGTAGCCTGGATCGGATATACGCCGACAGGACAGCCGGACGTATACGTGCACGAGCGCGCATCAGGCAGCACGTCTCAGGTCACCTCAGACGCCGACTTTCAGAACCATCCCGACCTATCGGACGGCGCCCTCGTCTGGCAGGACTACCGGAATGCCGGGAGTGATGGAATGAATGCGGACATCTACGTCCACGACTTTGCGTCGAAGACGACCCTGCCCGTGACGACGGAACCCGGATACCAGGACCTGCCGCGTGTACATGGAAAATGGGTCGTCTGGCAGGATTACCGTCACGCGGACTCCCTCCTAAAGACGGCCGACGTCTACGCGTTCGATCTGGTGACGAAGGAGGAGCGGCGGCTTACGAGCGGCACCTTCTACCGGACGCACCCGGCGGTTTGGGACGACCTCGTCGTCTGGGAGGATTACCGAAACGGCGAGAACGGAGACGTTTACCTGTACGATCTCTCGACGAACGAGGAACTGCCTGTCACGAACGACGCCGCTCACCAGGGATATCCTTCCGTATACGGCGATTGGGTGCTGTGGCTCGATTACCGGAACAGCACGGAGCAGGGGGACCTTTATGGCTACAACCTGACGACACGGAAGGAATACGCGCTCGTGGTGCATCCCGCGCATCAGGAAGCACCACACGTATACGGAAACCATGTCGTATGGCAGGATTACCGAAACGGCCGGTTCGACGTCTTCGGGGGCACACTTTCGGATCCCAGCAGCCTGACCGCCGAAGACGTCGTCGAACGTCCCGGTCCGAATCTCTCCGCCGCTCCGAACCCGTTCACGCATTCGGTGACCTTCACGCTCCAAAACGCGCCCGTCGGTCCCCTCGAACTGACGATTTACGACGCGCTCGGCAGAACGGTGGCACGACGGCGGCTATCCGCCGGTGACGGCGCGGTGTCTTGGAACGGCCGAAGCGACAGTGGGTGGATCGTTCCCGCAGGCGTCTATGTCGCGGTAGTACGTGGGACGGGTGTCCTGCGGCAGATCGTCATCGTGCGCCAATCATAGGTCGC
>CAZMXY010000194.1:0-3463 GCA_964570345.1 uncultured Rhodothermales bacterium
CCGTTCTCGACGTTGCGGCGAACGTTGTATAACTCCAGCGAGATTTGCGGAGACCAGCGTTGGGGCAGGAATCCGAATCCGCGCCGATAGTCGACGAGCAGAAATGCGTCGCGCTCCAGCTTCAACAGGTTGGACGGGGAAAAGTAATCGCTCAGCGATTCGGCTTCACGCGACGCCGGCCCAACCAACAAGCCTCCGAGCAGCGACATTTCCTCGAGAAGCTCTCGCGACGACACGTAGACGCCCACCTTCGTATTCCGGGCGAGCGTCTCGCCGAGCGTCCGTGCAGGCAGCCGTCGATCAACCGTACTTTCCCGCCTCGAGGAGTAGTTGTCGAAACGAAGAACCGGAAAGAAGCTGAACGACGTGAACGACGCTCCATACCGTTCGACCCGGAGGCCTTCCGTTTCCTGCCCCCGCTCGAGTGGACCACTTTCTTCATACGGAAACGTCTCGCTTCCCGCGACGTCGGTGATCATCGATCCCGGCAGCGGGGCGAGGTCTGTGTCGTCGTACGTGATGAGACGGTCCCATTCGGACGCCACCCACGCCGGCGAGTCCGCCTTGCGGGTTATCGACGGTGGCTCGTAGGACGGACCATCGGCGAGCACGACCGGGCGATCGAGGATCGCGATTTTGTAGCCGTCCCATTCGTAGCGGGCGAAGGCGATGGACCCGTCCGCCGCTACGTCGGGCATGAAGGCGCCCCCGACCACGTTCGTAAGTCGTTCCGTGTGCCCTGGCACGGAAAGTTCCGCCCGGTAGAGGTTGAAGATGCCGGAGGCGTCCGAAGCGAAATAGAGGTGTTCACCGGTGGAATCGAGGGCGGGCGAGCGTTCGTCCGCTTCCGTTGCGACGACGGCTTTTGGAGCCGATCCGCGACCGGTGCCGACCCGATATAGATCACGGTTCCCGGCGCTGGATCTGGCGAAGTACACCCAGTCGCCGTTCGGATGCCAAACCGGCTCGCTCACCTGCGTACCGTCATCGAACGTGGTCAGTCTTCGAGTGCGCCCCCGGTCGACTTCCAGCACGAAGAGGTTCGTCGAACCGTCGGAGTGGCCCACGTACACGATCCGTGATCCGTCGGGGGAGTACGCAGGCGCAAACGCTCGCGCATGGCGCGTCAAGCGCTCGTACTTTTTCGTCTCGAGATCGAGCCGGTAGAGATCGGAATACCGGTAGCCCTCAGCCGTATCCCTGGTTCGCGCATATACGAGGTGGTTTCCGTCGGGATGCCAGCTTACCGTCCCGCCCACGCCGGATCTCACCTTGTGGTCGTGGCCGAGTGAGCACACGTATCGTTCGTATCCGTCGCTCAATCCGTCGAAGCGATAGCTCGTCTCCGCGCCCGTCTCGACGTCGACGACGTAGAGGCTCATCACGTTAAAATGCTCGCCTCGGTTCGAGACGTACGCGAGCCGCCGGCCGTCCGGCGAAAACTTCGGATAAAAATTGCTGAATCCGTCGTCTTCCACGAGCCGGCCCTCGACGGGACGTTCCCGGACTTCGGCCGTGCCGGCCTCGTATTGTGAGCGGAGCGTAGCCATCCAATCGTCGTAAACCCGCGATCCCGGTACGCCCGTGGCCTCTTTCAGTGCGCGCCGTACGTTCATCGTGCCCCACTTCGAAAGGGACCGCGAGACCCGACGTAAGACGTCCTCGTCGTACGTAGCGGCCAGGTAGTTCGTGAAGGCGAACCCGTGGTTGTACACCCCTTCACGCAGCAAACTCGAGTGCGAATAAAATCCGCCCATCTCATCGAGCGTAAGTTCTTTGCCGACGAGCACGCGCGTGCGCAACAGCATGTCGCGATGGCTGTCCCATCGATCGTAGTTCAGAAACGCCCGCTGATACTGGGCCGTGCCCTCGGCGAGCCAGGCCGGATTGTTGAGAACGGGAATCGGATACGTGACGATCACGTCGGGATAGCCGTACAGCACGTCCGGGCGCTTGACGTCCTCGTAGTCCAATAGCTGGAGGTACAGAAACGGCATCTGCCGGTCGGCTTTCATCGTCGCCTGGACCTGCACCATGTGCGTAAACTCGTGCGTGATGACGTTCCGAAGCCAGTCGTGATCGCCTCGCAGCGGAGAATCGAGCGACGGCGCCCAGATCTCGATCTTGTTGTCGAAGAAGTACGCCGCGCCGTTGGAGTAGTCCTCGAAGTCTTTCAGGATGATGGAGACCTTGGTTTCAGGCCGGTGCTCGTACAGGGCGGTGATCGGCTCGTACACGTCCTCCGCAATTCGGGCGACGACCTGGGCGGTACGACTACTTCCTTGCCCCGTCGAGTCGTGGTGAAAGAGGACGCTGAAGTGCTCCGTTTCGATCGTATACCACTTCAGCGTCGGCCGCGCATAGTCATACAGATCCGGCGACGTCTGAGCGGCGGCAGACGGCCCGAATACGACCGCCAAGAAGGACGCCGCCGCGGCCAACATCGCGCATCGCCTGCCGAAAAGAGGGTACGCGCTACTCATCGCATCACCGCCATCTTCACCAATTTCGTCTCTTCCTCGCCGTCGGACGTGCGTGCACGGTACCTCGCAAAGTACAGCCCGCTCGCCACCTCGGCTTGCCAGACGACCTCCTCGGGAATGCCCGAGCGCACGTCCCCCATCTCGACGTCCTCGACGAGCTGACCGGCGGCGTCTACGATACGGATGCTCACCCGCGCGTCCCGATTGGTGGCCACCCTCAAGTGCGTCGCTCCGTTTCGGATGGGATTCGGCCAGTTGTAGGTCTCCTCGGCGTCGATCAGCGCCTCGCCGCCTTCGCCGGGGGGCGGCGAGCCGCTAGCCTGTAGTCGAACGTAGCTGCCGTTACCCTCCGTTCCGTACATGCGTCCCCACCTGACGTCGGATACGCCCTCAATCGACCACCCCTTCAACTCGCCGTCCTCCGATACCGCGATCAACGTAGAGGGATCCAGGAAGGCCGGCGTCGCCAGTGCGGCGTTGCCGACTTCGAGCGGAAAGCCGTCGATCGTTCGCCGTCGGGCCGAGACGTCGAATGCGTACAAGTAGCCGTTCGCTCCGGCCGTGACGACGCCCATCGAATCCCCGAAGCGGGCGACGAGCGGCTGGCCGGCGGCGCGGCTCGGCATGCGGATCGGGAAGTTCTTCAGGACCGCACCGCCCTGCGTGAAGGCAAAGAGCATCGATCCATATGCCGACAGGACGTCCAGCCGGCCGTCTTCGTCCAGGTCGGCGAGAACGGGATACTCGGAGAGTGAGTCGCTCGCTTCGGCGCCGAAGCGAGCGGCCTCCGCCTCGACGTCGACGGTCGTCACGCGCCCGTCGGATCCCAGAAGCAGCATCTCGCCGCTGCTGACGATCGGCACCGCACCGAGGAATCCGCCCGGATCGTCACCAAAAACAGCCTGCCCTACGACTGCCTCGCCGTCGATCGCGTAACTCCAGTCGGCATCCGCGCCCGTTACGCTCGTGCGGCCGGCGAC
>CAZMXY010000194.1:3563-6750 GCA_964570345.1 uncultured Rhodothermales bacterium
TCTCGGGAGGACCCGCCGGAGCGGCCGACACGTCCCGGATCACGATGCGCTGACCGGAGACGGCGGATCCCTCCAGCGACGCGACGCGACGGCCTACTACAGGCGCCGCGACGTACGTCCTGTGCGCGCGACCGATCTCCGGCACGAAGTAGGATTGCGAGGGAGCGGAGTAAACGAACGGCGTGCAGTCTGCCGTGCACGTGACGAACGAACCGAGACCGAAAGACGAACGGCCCCCGTCGGGCTCGCCTTCGCCGGCCGGCGTCCGCGGGTCGAGCTCGGGCATGGACGACGGTTCGATGCCCGAGGAGGCTTCCCGCCGATATTCGAAACTCATCTCGGCTCCCGGCGCGGAGAACGCGTCCAGCACGACGAAGCTCGGCCCCCCCGCGTTTGTTTCGCTGCTCGGGTAGGTGTCCGGACCGAAGCGGTTCTCGTACAAACGCACTTCGCGGCCCCCGGGGAGCAGCACCGACACCGGATTGCCCTCGTAATAGAAATCGAACGGAGATCCGAGCTCGGCCCGTGGACCGAAGGGTCCGGCTGACGGATGCCCGACGTCTTGCGCTCCGTCGGCCTCCTCGAGGTCGATTGCCCGGTCGTCCGTTCCCACGTTGACGGAATTGTCGGCTAGCCCTGCACGAAGCCGCCGTTCGTCTACGTGCCAGATCAAGAACCCCCCGTTTAGCTCGTTGTCGTCTTCGTCGACGCCGCCCGGAAGGGCCCAGTCGTAGTTGTCGACGCTCACGACGACGCCTCCGATGAATCCGTCCACGACGAAGCCGTTGAAATCGGGATCGCCGTTCTCTACGTGCTGTTCGACGACGTTACCCTCTCTCCAAACACGCATCGTCAAGCCGTCCTGCTCAGGATCACGATACCTGTTCTCGATGAGAAAGTACTCGGCGCCCGAAATCAAAGCACGGGCCGACTCGGACGATCCGGGCAGCGACGCCGCACGCAGCGAAACCGTCTCTCGATCCCCGTCCCTCAGGTCATGCGGCACGGTCCATCCGAGAAACGACTTCGTCCACGCCATCGGCTCCGGAGGAAAGAGGCCGCGGTAGGCGAAGATACCCTGCGTATCCATCAAGCCGAAGGGTCCGATTCCGCTCTCGCCGGTCTGCGTGTCGAACAGGTCGGGCACGCCCAGGTAATTGAAAAAGCTCGCCGCCAGAAGGCCGTTGATCGACAGTTCGAGCAGAAACGGTTCGCCGGTGATGAAGTCCATCGCACGCCGCGTCTCCGTCCGCGGAAGCACGAGCGTATGATCGACCGGAAACCCATTGAACGTCAACGGCTGCGCGCCGAGCAGTCGCGATAGGGTACGTCCATCGAAATACAGCGAGGGCAAATCCTGCGGCGTTTTGTCGAGGGTCGTACCGATCAGCTCGACGTCGCGCCCGACGCCGGCATGGAAGAGGATCAGCGCCGTCCGCGACGGATCGAATTCGCTCATGTCGAACGACGACTGCTCGGAAGCGAGCGTCCAGGCTTCCTCGATCATGGACGCAAGCTTTCGCAGCTCGGGATCCGCGTCGGAGTCGGGTCCCGTCGGCGCGTAGTCACCCATCTGCTTCGACAGACGAACGGTCTCGGGCACCAGATGCGTCCGAACCCGAGCAATGCCGTCCGACACGCGATCCACGTAATGGCTCAAGAAATCCAGGTGGGCCTGAAAGTAGCTCCCGTCGTGGGGAAGCGGATCGACGGTCGGCTCGAGACCGTCGAACAGAGAACCGTCGAACGTGCCGTCACCGGATGTGAATCGCGACGTGTCGGACTGGAACTCAACGCGCAGCGCCACCACGTCGTAGGTTCCGCTCGCCGGCCGGCGAAGGTTGTCGTCCGCAGACCGCAGCGTCGCACGCATCGAGACGACGTCCGGCGGGAACGCCGGGTTTTGCGCCACGGCCGCATGGGTCGCGAGGCAGCAGAGCACGCCGCACGTGACGAACCGCCGCGCGGATCGGAGAGTACGCCTCCGGTCGATGCCCATGCGTCTGGTCGTCGTGTGTGGCCTTGTCTGAAGAGGCGAGCGGGACGTCGAACGCGAAGAAAGCCCCGAAGCTTTACTTGAGGAAGTTTAGAAGGAGCGAAAACCGCATCGTATTGGCCAGTGGATGGTTCTCCTCCAGCGCGTAGATATACGAGAAATCGACTCCTATGATGTTCCAGCGGATCCCCGAGCCGAACGTCAAAAACTGGCGATTGCCGTTGTACGGGCTCTCGTAGAAGTACCCGGCACGGAGCGCGAACAGATCGCGGTACCAATACTCAAGCCCCGATCCGATGGTGAGCTGGTTTATCACTCCAATGCGTTCCATGTTGGAAGCATCGTCGGCGCACTCCTGCACCGACGCTCCGCATACCTCAATCGGCTGCCACGCCGT
Organism: uncultured Rhodothermales bacterium; assembly: GCA_964570345.1. Taxonomy (GTDB): domain Bacteria; phylum Bacteroidota; class Rhodothermia; order Rhodothermales; family VXPQ01; genus CAZMXY01. Next base: position 5,957 of record CAZMXY010000194.1, read on the forward strand.
GAAGAGGGCTTGATAGAAGGGGTCGGCCACGTTCGTGCCGCTCACCGTGTCGGGGACGACGCGGATGAGCATCTTGTTGAAATCGTTCGCGAGCGTAATCTTGTTGTACTCGTCGAACTCGAACGTTGCGGCGTAACCGAATCGAAGGTTCGTCGGGATGGGGTCCGACTGTCCCTGGTCAGAATATTGGATCTTGGGACCCATGTTTGCCAGATTGAATCCCGCGTTGATGCCCACGTCGACGCTGCCGAGACTGATCGTCGGGAATCGATAGAGACCGGCGAGGTCGAATCCGACCGCAACGCCGGCACGCGTTTCCTGTGCGCCGACGACCTGGCCCGGCGCTAGATTGGAGTAGATCAGCCTGGCACCGGTACCGACCGCAAAATTATTCGTCAGCTGCGTTCCGTACGACGCCCCGAGCGCCAGGTCATACGACCGGAACGTACCGGTCGGATTGTTCTGCGCGTCGCGACCCTCGTGCTCGCCGAGAAAGAGGTAGGTGAGATGAGCGCCGAACGTCCCGATACCCTCGATCCTATGCTTCGCGACGAGATATTCGTAAAAGAGGCCCGCATTGAACTCCGGTAGCCAGTTCGAGTGCGTCAGCGATGCCTCCGTCCCGCTCTGATGGGCGAGTCCCGCCGGATTCCAGAAGATCGCGTAAGCATTGTCGCTCAGGGCCACGCCGGCATTTCCCATGCCCGCAGCGCGACTGTCCGGTTCGATCTGCAGAAACACGACCGCCGCGCCTCCGATCTGCGCGCCTGCGATCTGCGCCGTTCCGCCGAGCA
>CAZMXY010000195.1:0-1569 GCA_964570345.1 uncultured Rhodothermales bacterium
CTCTCGCGCTCCTACGAAGGCTGCGGACTCGGACTTACGGTGACGAAACGACTCGTCGAGGCCATGCATGGATCGATCGACGTTCGAACGGAGCGCGGAAAAGGATCGGCGTTCACCGTCCGCTTCCCCGCGACACCGATCCGCCATTCCGCGACGGCGGCTTGAAGGCCGGCGTTCACACCGCCGACCGCACGCGGACTACGCCTCCAGCATCGGCTGTGCGGTCTCTCGCAGCATCTCCAGCGCCTGCAAGATGAAGGCGCCGAAAAAAATCGAGACGATCAGCACGGCGGCCATGGCGAGCAGAATCAGCAATCCCTGGATGAGGAAGTACGTCCTGAGTCTGATCAGCATGCGCAGCACGTCCTCCTCGCTGCGACCCTGCGCCGCGCTGCCGGCCTGAATCAGCAACAGCCCGAGCCAGATGGGGATCCATGCCACGATCAGCCCGAATATCGTGAGGGCTGCGGGGATGCCCGAGAGCATCGTCACGACTCCGATGAATTTGAGCCAGCCCGACATGTCTCGTGCCGCCTCCAGAATGCGGGGCGTGAGCGTGGTAGTCGTGGTGGATTCGGATAGCGGGAGGGAGGGATCCATGGCATCGATGTTATCCGTGACGAAGAACGCCCCACATGAGCTTTGAGCGAAGCGTCTGGAAATAGTGCTGCTCAGGCAGCTTGATCAGATTCACGACGTGGGAGGCGCGAGAAAAGCGAAAGTCGACGGATTCCCCCGCCTGCTCGAAGACCCGGCTTCGACCGTCGAAGGCCAGCACGTAGGGCTGCTCGTTTCGCGTAACCCGGGCTTGAATGACGGCTGATGCCGGCAGGACGATCGGCCGGACCGTCAGGCTATGTGGCGCCAGGGGCGTGAGAATGACGACGTCCGCTCCGGGGGCGACGATGGGTCCGCCGACGGACATCGAGTAGGCCGTCGAGCCGGTGGGCGTCGAAATGATCAGACCGTCCGCCCAATAGTCGTTCAAGTGGACGCCGTCGACCGTGACGCGGATGGACAGCAATCCGGCCGAGCCGCTCCGTTCGATCACGAATTCGTTCAACGCCCAGTAGGTTGCTGCCGTACCTTCGCCCAATACGTCGGCGCTCAACAGCGTGCGTGATTCGATCCGGTAATCTCCGCTCTCGAGTGAGCGAATCGTCGCATGAAGTTGGCCGACCTCGATTTCCGCCAGAAATCCAAGCCGGCCGATGTTTACTCCGAGGATCGGCGTTTCGTACGTCCCCACTTCGTGGGCGCTGAGCAGCATCGTGCCGTCCCCCCCGAAGGAAAGTATGACGTCGGAATCGGCGGCCGGCGCGTCGCTGCGGTGCCGGTGGCACGTTTCGTGATCCAGGAGGTCGCGCTGCGCCAGGCCGTCCGCAAGATCGGCTTGCAGTAGAAACGACAGGGATTCCTCCTCGAGCCATGCCGCGAATTCCGCAACCGGCTCCCAGAGCGCGTCCTTCTGCGTGTTTCCCGTAATTCCGTAGATCATCCCCCTGAACCTCGCATGGAATTCAGTCGCGAAACTAGAGTGAGGTCGTCCGAAAAGCAAGACGGCGCCGT
>CAZMXY010000195.1:1669-2985 GCA_964570345.1 uncultured Rhodothermales bacterium
GAGACCCGGCGAAATTGAACAGGCACGTCGTCATCATCGGCAACGGCATTTCCGGCGTAACGGCCGCGCGGTTCATCCGCAAACTGTCGGGCGACCGAATTACGATGATTTCGGACGAGTCGGATTACTTTTACTCGCGCACCGCCCTCATGTACGTCTACATGGGTCACATGCGCTACGAGGACACGAAGCCCTACGAGGACTGGTTCTGGTCGAAAAACCGCATAGCGACGGTACGGGACTACGTCGAAACGATTGACGTCGGGAGCCGACGACTCCGACTCCGAAGCGGAAAAACCGTCGAATACGACGTCCTGTTAATCGCCACCGGCTCCAAATCGAACACATTCGGCTGGCCGGGGGAGGACCTGGAGGGCGTTCAGGGGCTCTACGGCCTCCCTGATCTGACGGAGATGGACAGACGCACTCGCCGAATCGACCGGGCCGTCGTCGTCGGGGGCGGGCTGATCGGAATCGAGATGGCCGAGATGCTGCACTCCCGCCACGTCCCCGTAACGTTTCTCGTACGAGAGTCCGGCTACATGGATTACGTGATGCCGCCGGAGGAATCGGCCATGATCGGCGACGAGATACGCAGGCACGGCATCGATCTGCGGTTGGCCTGCACCCTGGCCGAAGTCCGCGGCGATCGGCACGGCCGCGCCCGGGCCGTCGTGACGGCCGATCACGAAGAAATCCCGTGTGAATTCGTCGGCTTGACCGTCGGTGTTCGTCCGAACGTCGACGTCGCAAAGCGCGCCGGCATCGAGACGGATCGCGGCGTTCTGGTGAACGAGTATTTCGAGACCAGCGCGCCGGGCGTCTTCGCCGTCGGGGATTGTGCGGAGTTTCGGGAGGACGGCGTCGGAAGCGCACGCATCGAGCAGCTCTGGTACACCGGCCGCAAACACGGCAAGACGGTGGCCCGGACGATCTGCGGGCGGCCCACGGCCTACGATCCGGGACCGTTCTTCAACTCGGCGAAATTCTTCACGATCGAATGGCAGACGTACGGTCAGATCCATCCCGATCGGCCGGACGGCATCGAGACGATCGCCTGGCGGGACCCGAAGGCCCGGCGTCTCCTTCGCGTCGACTTCGAATCCGACGCTCGTCGGGTACTTGGATTCAACGCGATGGGCATCCGCTTGCGCCACGAGGTCTGCGAGCGGTGGCTCCGCGAGCGACAGACGATCGAACACGTGCTGGATCGCCTCCGAGAAGCGAATTTCGATCCCGAGTTTGAAAAGAGGTATGAACCGCATCTCGCGGAAGCCTTTCCCTCACGTCGAACGGCCACCTCATATGCCTGAGAC
>CAZMXY010000195.1:3085-6657 GCA_964570345.1 uncultured Rhodothermales bacterium
CATATGCCTGAGACCGACGTCAGCTTCCAGATCACGAGTCCCACGTCCGAGTTCGAGACGGTCGAGCGCGCGGGCCTGCTCATCGTCGGCGCGGGCGTCGTCGCGCTGCTGATTGCAGCGTTCGGGGCGGGCAGCACGCATCCGCTGGCGTTCCTGGTGGGCGGAGTGGGTGCGATCGTGGCGGGATCGTTGATTTACTTCCGCCGGTACCTGCGGCGGCCGTCGGGCATCAACAACGACGGCATGTGGTTTTCGTCGACGACCGCGATCGGCGCCGCAGGGTGGGTGCTCGGCGTCGTCCTGACGGGTTTCTATGTCGTCTTGTACTGGTATCCCGAGCAGCTCCACCACCTCATCCGTGTGTTCGATCCATTGAGCAACCGGATGCGGGGGCAACCGGCCGATCAGTGGTTTCTCTACGGCGCGTTCTACACCCTCGCCATCCTCGTGATGGGCGTGCGCGCGCTCTACAAATACCGCCACAGCCGCTACCACGTCGTGCGGACGTTCTCCGTGATGTTCTTTCAGCTCGGCTTCGCGTTTGTCATCCCGCAGATCCTCATCCTGTTGAACGAGCCCGAATTCTATTTCAGCTACTTCTGGCCGTTGCAGTACGATTATCTGTGGCCGGGTACGGTTGGATGGTTGACCGACGCCTCGCACCTGGGCGTCTTCATGGTGTTCTGGGGCGCGGTCATGATCTTCGTCGCGACCCCCGTTCTGACGTACTTCTTCGGCAAGCGATGGTACTGCTCGTGGGTGTGCGGTTGCGGCGGGCTGGCGGAGACGGCCGGCGACCCGTTCCGACACCTTTCGGACAAGTCGCTGCGTGCGTGGAAGATCGAACGGTGGATGGTCCACGGCGTTCTGGCCGCCGTCGTGGTCGGCACCGGGTTGTTGTGGGTGAACTCGGCGATGGGCGGCGCCGTTCTGGGCGGTCTCAGCGGCATGTTCGCGCAGTGGTACGGCTTCTTGATCGGGTCCGTGTTCGCCGGCGTCGTCGGCGTCGGGTTCTATCCGCTGATGGGCGCTCGCGTTTGGTGCCGATTCGGATGCCCGATGGCCGCCGTTCTCGGACTGCAGCAGCGCTTCTTCTCACGATTTCGCATTACGACGAACGGCGGGCAGTGCATCTCGTGTGGAAATTGCTCGACGTATTGCGAAATGGGGATCGACGTGCGATGGTATGCACAGCGCGGCCAAAACGTCATCCGTGCGGCATGCGTCGGCTGCGGCATGTGCGCGTCCGTCTGTCCGCGCGGCGTGCTGAAACTGGAAAACGGGCCGCGAGAGGGGCGTTACAACGGCCCCGTCCTCATCGAACGCGACAGCGTGTCGGTCCTCACGGACGAGTCGTGGATGGCCCAGGTCTGAGTGTCGGCCGAAGCTTGGGGCGCGCCTCGTTGCTCATACCGAGCGACCCTTTTCGAACAGGCGTTCGTAGACGATCATGATCTCGCGCGCGACCCGATCCGCCGAATAATCCGATTCCACGATCGCGCGGGCCTTTCTGCCCATGCGTGCGCGTCGATCGGCGTCCGAGAGCAGCTCCCGCAGAGCATCGCCGAGCGCTCGCACGTCGTCCTCGGGCACCTGAAGCCCGCTCTGGCCGGGTTGGACGATGTGGCCGTCGACGGCGTCTCCCGTCACGATGAGCGGGCGGCCGACGGCACTCGCCAGAATCATCGTATGCTCGTCGGTGCCCGCCGGAAGGCAGATCACGTGCACGCTGCCGAGCGCCGCGACGAGATCGTCGCGGTCTCCCCACCACTCCAGGATGCCCTCTTCCTGCCAGCCGTGCAGCATCGGCAACACGTCCGGGGAGGGCGCCGGGCCGATGACGGCGAAGCGGCCGGCGACGCCGGCGCCGCGAACCAGGCGGGCGGCGTCGACGAATCGGCGGAGATCCTCCTGCGACTGCGGAAGGACGAGCGCCGCGACGGCAGGCGTGCGGTCAGGCGCTTCTCGTACGGGGATGTCTCGAAGGTCGACGCCGGTGTTGCGGAGCACGTGCGTCTGCTCCGGCCGCACGAATCTCCGGGCGATGAACGCGTCGCGGTCCTCTTTGAGGAGAAAGGCCACTTCCGAATCGCGCAGCGCGGCCCGAAGAATCGGGGATGGCCGCTTCGCGACGTCGCGGCGCGGAGCCGTTACCGAGTGCACGACCCAGGACATGTGCGCAAATCGGGCGGCAAGCCCGCCGCGCAGAGCCGCGTAGAGCCCGAACGTGTGTAGAATGTCGGGTCGGATCTGCTTCAATGTTCGGATTAGCGCGATCGTCGAAGTCACGTCCGCAAGCAGGGTCGCACCACGCGATGCGACGCGATGATACTCGAATCCGCCCGCCTGGATCTGTTCGACGTGGCCGGTTCCGGGACCCAGGACGACGACCCGGTAACCCGCATCGCGGAGAGGACGGGCGATGGGGAGCCTGTTGAGCAACAGGTCCTCATCGGTAAGGGCGTAAAAAGCGACAATCACGGCGATTCTCCGATGAGTGTATGCCTGCAAAGTACGAAGCGTACGCGATAGGTCAAGGCGCGAGGAACGGCTTGAGCGCGAGGTTATGAAACAGGTTCGATTCGTGTCTGAACGGACGCCCCCGACCTTCCGACGGATCCTATGCTCTCTCACGTTCGAAGCGCCGCCACGCGTGGCATCGACGCGTTTCCCATCGACATAGAAACGAGCATCTCCGCGGCCGGTCTGCCGAGCTACGCCGTCGTGGGTCTGCCGGACGGAGCCGTGCGCGAGAGCCGCGACCGCATCTACGCCGCGTTCCACAACACGGGTCTTCCGATGCCCTACGGGAAGATCACCGTAAACCTCGCTCCGGCCGGACTCCGCAAGGAGGGCGCGGCCTTCGACCTGCCCATTGCGCTCGGATTGCTGGCCGCCCATCTCGCGAATGCGTCGCTGCATGCGCTCGATGGGGTCTGCATCACGGGGGAATTGGCCCTCAACGGCGACGTCCGACCCGTGAGAGGCGTGCTTTCGATGGCGGTTCGTACCCGTCAAGACGGCCTGCGCGGAATGATCGTGCCGCCGCAGAACGCGGCGGAGGCGAGCGTCGTCGAGGGACTCGACGTGTTTCCCCTCGCGAACGTCCGGGACGGATTCAAGCTGCTCGAGGATCGACGAGCCCTGGCGCGACCCCATCGCCAGGACGTCGCGTCCCTTTTCGACGATGCCTCCCACGAATACGACGTCGATTTCGCCGACGTGCGTGGTCAGGAGAACGTGAAGCGCGCGCTGGAGATTGCCGCCGCCGGCGGCCACAACGTTCTGATGGTCGGACCGCCGGGTGCGGGCAAGACGATGCTGGCCCGGCGCCTGCCCACGATCCTGCCGCCGCTGACCCGCGACGAGGCCCTCGAAACCACGAAGGTCCACAGCGTCGGCGGGATGCTCACGGAGAGCGGACTGGTCACGACGCGGCCGTTTCGCGCGCCGCATCACACGATATCGGACGGCGGTCTCTGCGGAGGGGGCAGCAATCCGATGCCGGGAGAAATCTCGCTGGCGCATAACGGCGTGCTCTTTCTCGACGAGCTTCCCGAATTCAAGCGTCG
>CAZMXY010000196.1:0-6602 GCA_964570345.1 uncultured Rhodothermales bacterium
GGGAGCGATTCGAGCGATATCGTGAAGTAGATTATGATTGAGCTGTTCGGCACCCAATCTTGTCGGTATACGGCGGAAATGCGGGAGGATCTCGAGTGGAAAGGCCGCCCGTTCCACGAGTACGACGTGGAGGAAGACGCGGCCGCGCTCGAGCGCATGTTGACGCTGACGAACGGCGCCCGTCTCGTACCCGTTCTCGTAGAGGACGGTGACGTAATCCAGATCGGCGTAGGAGGGCGCGGATGTTACGTGAGTCCGGAGGCGAAGTGAGCAGCCGCTGCGCTCGACTCGTGCGGGTCGCGGGCACGATCCAGGGTGTAGGGTTCCGACCGTTCGTCTACCGGCTCGCTCAGCGTCACGGGCTTCAGGGCTGGGTACGCAACGAGGGGCGCGGGGTCGTGATTCACGTCGAGGGCGACGCGTCGGCGGTGGATGCCTTCGTCGAGGGCCTCGGCGGCGAGGCCCCGCCGGCGGCCCGGATCGCATCCGTACGCCCCGAATCCGCCGCGTTCGACGGCACGTCCGGATTTCACATTCGCGAGAGCGACCGGGGGACAAAACCGACGGCCCGCATTTCGCCCGACCTTGCCGTCTGCGCGGACTGTTTGAACGAGATGCGCGACCCGGACGACGGCCGGCACGGTTATCCGTACGTCAACTGCACAAATTGCGGCCCAAGATACAGTATCATCCGGGAGCTGCCGTACGACCGCCCATACACGACGATGGCGGCGTGGACGATGTGCTCGGATTGCACGCGTGAATACGAGGATCCGCACAATCGGCGTTTCCACGCACAACCCATCGCCTGTCCCGTCTGCGGCCCGGCGTACCGGTTACGCCTGCCCGATGACGCTGCCCCCCAGGTGAGGACGGCTGCGATCGTCGAGGCGGCTGGCCTGCTCCGAGAAGGACGGCTCCTCGCCGTGAAAGGCATCGGAGGCTATCACATCGCCTGCGATGCGCTGAACGCGAATGCGGTGGCGAGACTTCGTCTTCGCAAGTTTCGGAAGGAGAAACCGTTCGCGTTGATGGTGCCGGACATCGAGTCCGCCGACGAGCTGGTGGTCCTCTCGGCTACGGCGCGAAGCCTGTTAGAGTCGCCGGAGCGGCCCATCGTCGTCGCGCCGGCACGACGCGCGATGCCGGGGATTGCGCCCGGCATCGACGAGCTCGGCGTGATGCTGCCGTATGCGCCGCTGCACGTCTTGCTGTTCGATGCCGAGGCACCGGCCGTCCTCGTGATGACGAGCGCGAATCGATCGAGCGAGCCGATCGCCTACGACGATGCCGACGCGTTCGATCGCCTGAGCGGCATCGCCGACGCGTTTCTCGTCGGGGATCGGCCGATTGCGCGCCGGGTGGATGACTCGGTCGTTCTCGACGGCGTGTCCGGCCCGACGATCCTCAGGAGGTCGCGTGGATATGCGCCGGGTCCGGTCGCGACGCTTCCCGCCGCGCGGCCCATTCTAGCGGTGGGGGCGGACCTCAAGAATACCGTCACGCTTCTCGTCGGCGGGGAGGCCTTCATGAGCCAACACATCGGGGATCTGGATCAGTACGGGTCCCTGACGGCATTCGAAGAGACGATCGACGACTTGCTGCGGATGTATGAGGTCGAACGCGCGGATCTGCTCGTCGTGCATGACGCTCATCCACAATACGCCTCGACGCGGCTGGCTCTCGAGATGAACGCGACGCACCTGCCGGTTCAGCATCATGAGGCGCACGTCGCGTCGGTTCTCGCAGAGCGCGGCGCCTTTGGAGAGCGAGTGCTCGGCGTCGCGCTCGACGGGACGGGCTACGGCACGGACGGCGCGATCTGGGGCGGCGAGCTCTTTGCCGGCTCACTGACCGACGGCTTCGAGCGCGTGGGCCACTTGAGAACGGCCCGTCTTCCCGGCGGCGACGCCGCGGCCCGGCATCCCGTGCAGGCAGCCGCGGGTTTCCTGGGCGAATTGGGAGACGACGTCGACTTCCGTCGCGAGCCGTTCTCCTTTCCCGATCGGTTTGCGTCGGCCGTCCGCCTTCTCGAAACCGACGTGCGCGTTTTCAAGACGACCTCAGCGGGGCGTCTCTTCGACGCCGTCTCGGCGCTGCTCGGCTTCACGCGGCCGATTTCGTACGAGGCCCAGGCTGCCATCTATCTGGAGCAGCTAGCGGGGCGGTCGTCGTCGGACGAGGTATACCCGTTTCCGGATCTGGACTATCGACCGCTGTTGAGAGCCGTTATAGCAGACCGCCTGATCGGCCGACCGAAAGAAGACGTCGCTCGGTCTTTCCACCTCGGACTGGCCCGAGGCCTCGCAGGCACGGTCATCGAGCGGTGTAGGCAATTCGATCTCGAGGCGATCGTCCTTTCCGGCGGCGTGTTTCAGAACCGGCTGTTGCACCGCACGTTCGTGCACGAGGTCGGGGATTCGTACGAGGTCTGGACCAATCGTACCGTGCCGTGCAACGACGGCGGAATAAGCCTCGGGCAGGCAGCCGTCGCGGCCCTTCGCGACTGAATGCCGTGACGACGGCCGCGTGACTTCCCGCTGTGGGCAGCGATTTCATCTCCTGGCGAGCGACGGCCGTGTCGACGGCCCTCAAGACGCGATGCCGTACGCGATGAACACGCCGAGCCCGACGCTCAACGCGCCGCACAAACCGCTGAGTGAGTTGAACACGTGTGGTCGTGAGCGGGCCGCCAACAGCGGCAGTGCGAGTGCGGCGCTGACGACGGCCATGCCGAGGAGGGATCCGATCCCGAAGATCAACGCGTATACGACGCTGTGCCCGATCGTCGGCAGCGTGGCAGCCACGAGGAATAGGAGGGCACCTGTGCCCGCGAAGCCGTGCACCAATCCGACCGAATAACCGCGCCACGACGTGGGGAAACGATGCGGATGCGGATGATCACCCACGTGCAAGTGTGGGATGCCGTCATGGGTGTGCTTCCGCAATCGCCGAACTCGCCGAACCGAGGAAACGATCGTCCAGATGCCGAGCGCGATGAGCATTGCCGCTACCGGGAGTTCCAAAAGCGCCGACTGTTCCGGCGAGACGTCGATGCGCAGCCCGGTCACGACGACCACTCCGACGAGGAGCACGGTCGTATGACCGGCTCCCCATGCCAGCCCGGTCCAAACAGCCGACGTGAGCTTCGTCTTTTCGTGAAGCAGCGTAGAGACGGCCACGACGTGATCGGGCTCGAATGCGTGGCGAAATCCACTCACGAATCCGAGAGCCAATGCGGCGGGAATGACGACGTCCATGTACGATCCTCCTTGCCGTACCGTAATTCCAAGGGGAGCGAGGACTCTAGAGCGTCCTCCTCAGATGAGAGATACGTCGGGTGCGGCCGTCCGACGAGCGAACCTCCGCATCCTCGGCCAAATAGACGACGTCCTCGCGCGAATCTCGCAGAGCCATTGCGACTTCGACGGGGACGACGTACAGCGTTCCGTCCTCGGGATCGGGTAGGCCCTTAACCTCGCGCACGCGTCGCACGTTCAGCGAAAAAACGCGTCCGTCATCGTCGCGGATGCTCTGATGATCGCCGATCGACACGAGTCCGACGTACCTTGGATCGGGCATCAGGTCGACCGGCTCGCCGTCGGCATCATACAGCGCGAACGGGCGTCCGGTGAGGTTGACCAGTTTCATCGATTGACACCGGATGGCTCGGATTCGACACGACGCTTCGCCCGTTCCGGCCGGCCGCCGCGACGGGCGGCTCGAATGTAGTTGAACCAGGCGTCGAGCCCTTCGCCGCTCCGAGCGGAGGTTTCGATGATCTCCATTCCCGGCCGGGCCCGCTCGACGTTGCGGTATGCGAGCTCTCGATTGAATTCGACGACGTCGGCCAGGTCGATTTTCGTGACGAGCGCCACGTCGGCCGTGTTGAATATAGTCGGATACTTGACGGGCTTGTCCTCGCCTTCGGTGACCGAGAAAAGAACGGCACGCACGTTCTCACCCAGGTCGTAGCTCGCCGGGCACACGAGATTGCCGACGTTCTCGATAAAGAGTACGTCGATCTCCGAGAGCTTCCAGCCTTCCAGTGCCTGAACGATCATCTCAGCCTCCAGGTGACAGGTCGTCCCGGTGCTGATCTGGCGGATCGCCGCACCCGTCCGCGCCAATCGCGTCGCGTCGTTTTCGGTCGCCAGGTCGCCTACGAGAGAAGCCACGCGCAGGTCGTCGCCCAGGGCCGCGAGCGTGCGCTCCAGCAGCGTCGTCTTACCGGAACCCGGACCTGAGACGAGGTTGACGACCAGCGTGCCGGCCTCTTGAAACCGCCCTCGAAGACCGCGAGCGAGCTCGTCGTTCTTCTTCAGAATACCGTGCCTTACGTGGACGATGCGTGTATTTGACTCCATCATTCGATTTCCAGTGCAGTCAGTTCGAGCTCCTTTCCTGCTCGGACGTTCGACGCGGGCGTACCGCATGCCGGGCAGCAGAATGCATACGTGTGGTCGACTTCGCGCTCCCGATCGCACGGCGAACAATAGATCACGACCGGTACCCGTTCGATCTCGAGCACGGCACCCGCGGCCCGTGTCGATTCCGAGGCGACTTCAAACGCGAACGCGAGGGCTTCGGGAACCACGCCGGAAAGCGGGCCGATCCGCACGAACACCCGGGAAACTCGCTCGGCACCCGTTTCGGCGGCTTTCGCCGCGACGGCATCGATCAAGCTGACGGCGATCGAGAGTTCATGCATGGTTGAGTTCGAATGGGCCTTTCACAACGTGCGCTATTCCGGCCATTCTAACCATGACAAGGTGGTAACCTCTTGATTTCCGGCTCTTCCAAACTTACCGAAATCTTGATATTAAGCGGCCCACACGCTAAGTAAGAAAGGGCCCTACTTCTCGTCTGACGTTCGTCTCCATCCTATCTCACACACCGAACATGGGCGACGAGGGGGCGGCATTCGCCGCGGAGCGGGGGCGCAACGACAGGAGCGCACAGCTACAGCGAGGTGAGGCATGGAGGCACCGCAAGTCTTTGCAGACCGGCGTCCGGACGTGGATGAGATCCACGTCGTCTGGATGACGACCGGATTGGGATGCGACGGCGACACCGTTTCGATTACGGCGGCTACGCTGCCGAGTATAGAAGACGTCGTGCTCGGCGCGATACCCGGGTTGCCGAAGGTTCATCTCCACAATCCCGTTCTCGCCTACGAAAACGGCGACGACTTCATGAAGTACTGGCACCAGGCGGCCAATGGCGAGCTCGAGCCGTTCGTGCTGGTCATGGAGGGATCCATTCCCAACGAAAAGATCAAGGAGGAGGGTTATTGGGCCGCGATGGGGACGGATTCCCGCACGGGCCAGCCCATCACGACGAACGAATGGATCGATCGCCTTGCGCCCAAAGCCACGGCCATCGTGTGTTCGGGCACGTGTGCCACCTATGGCGGAATCCATGCGATGGAGGGGAATCCGACCGGAGCGATGGGCCTGGCCGATTATCTGGGGTGGGATTGGCGCTCGAAGGCCGGGCTTCCGATCGTAAACGTGCCCGGATGTCCGGTCCAGCCCGACAACATGATGGAGACGTTGCTGTATCTCCTGTACCAGGTGGCGGGCGTGGCGCCAATCATTCCCCTCGACGATCAGCTGCGTCCGACGTGGCTGTTCGGCAAGACGGTACATGAGGGTTGCGACCGGGCCGGTTACTACGAGCAAGGCGACTTCGCCCACGAGTACGGGTCGCCGAAGTGCCTGGTCAAAATCGGATGCTGGGGTCCCGTCGTGAACTGCAACGTCGCGAAGCGCGGATGGATGGACGGCGTCGGTGGCTGCCCGAACGTCGGCGGCATCTGCATTGCCTGCACGATGCCGGGTTTTCCGGACAAGTTCATGCCGTTCATGGACGAGCCTCCGGGAGCCTCCGTCTCGGGCACGGCGATCAAGGCCTACGGCAAGATGATTCGCGCGCTGCGCTCCATCACGAATCGCACGGTGAACAAGGAGCCGAAATGGCGTCACCCCCGCCCCGAACTGACGACCGGCTACGAACCGAAGCATTACGGTTGACGCCGGGCGCCATTTGGACCCGGAGCAGGAGACGCCGGAGCAGGCAGGAGCAGGCAAGAGGCAGGAGCAGGAGCAGGAGAAGCCGGAGCAGGTAGGAGCAGAGCAGGTCCACCCTTTATCTCGTACGAGGAGCCATGGAAGCCACGACGAAACCACCGGTCAAGGAACCGCCCGTCAAAACCACGCCGGTCAAGGAGGCGCCAAAGAAGAAGGGCAAGCTCGTCGAGATGTCGTGGGATCCGATCACACGAATCGTCGGGAGCCTCGGCATTTACACGAAGATCGATTTCGAGGACAAGAAGGTCGCCGAATGCCACAGCACGTCGTCGATCTTCCGCGGATACAGCATCTTCATGCAGAACAAGGATCCGCGGGACGCCCATTTCATCACGAGCCGGATCTGCGGCATTTGCGGGGACAATCACGCGACGTGCTCGGTCTACGCACAGAACATGGCCTACGGCATCAAGCCTCCCTCGATCGCAGAATGGATCATCAATCTCGGTGAGGCCGCCGAGTACATGTTCGACCACAACATCTTCCAGGACAATCTCGTCGGCGTCGATT
>CAZMXY010000197.1:0-6542 GCA_964570345.1 uncultured Rhodothermales bacterium
AGGACCTGACCGACAACGTGAATTCGATGGCCGACAACCTCACGACGCAGGTGCGCGGCATCGCCGAGGTGACGACGGCCGTCGCCACCGGCGACCTGACGAAGAAGATCACCGTCGAAGCCAAGGGCGAGATCGCGGAGCTGAAGAACACGATCAACACGATGGTCGACCAGCTTTCGTCGTTTGCCTCGGAGGTGACCCGCGTGGCCCGCGAGGTGGGAACGGAGGGGAAGCTCGGCGGGCAGGCCCGAGTCGAGGGGGTCAGCGGCACGTGGAAGGACCTGACCGACAACGTGAATTCGATGGCCAACAACCTGACGACGCAAGTGCGTGGTATCGCCGACGTCGTGACGGCCGTCGCGCGCGGAAATCTAAAACGAAAACTGTCCCTCGAAGCGAAGGGCGAGATCGCCGAACTTGCCGATACGATCAACAACATGATCGACACGCTCGCCACGTTCGCCGATCAGGTGACGACCGTAGCTCGCGAGGTCGGCGTCGAAGGAAAGCTCGGCGGCCAGGCCGAAGTGCCGGGGGCCTCGGGAACGTGGCGCGACCTGGTCGACAACGTAAACCAGCTCGCGGCGAATCTCACGACGCAGGTGCGTGCGATCACGGAAGTGACCACGGCCGTGGCCAACGGCGACCTCACGAAGAAGATTACGGTCGAGGCAGCCGGTGAAGTGGCCGACCTGAAGGACAACGTCAATGAGATGATCCGCAATCTCAAGGAGACGACGCGGAAAAACAACGAGCAGGACTGGCTCAAGACGAATCTGGCCAAGTTCACGCAGCTCTTGCAGGGCCAGAAAGACCTGAAGACGGTGTCGAAGCTCGTCCTCTCCGAACTCGCGCCCCTCATCAGCGTGCAGCACGGTGCGTTTTACATCACCGATCAGGGCGAAGAAGAGGTCCAGACGGATCCCGAATTGAGGCTGCTCGCTACGTATGCCTACAAAGAGCGCAAACATCTGGCGAATCGATTCAAGGCGGGCGAAGGACTCGTGGGTCAATGCCTGATGGAGAAGGAGCGGATTCTGCTGGCCGACGTTCCCGAAGAGTACATCCGCGTCAACTCCGGACTCGGCGAGGCGGCCCCGTATAACATCGTCGTGCTGCCCGTGCTCTTCGAGGGCAAAGTCAAAGCCGTCGTCGAGCTGGCGTCGTTCAGCGAATTCAAGAAAACGCACCTCAGCTTCCTCGATCAGCTTACCGAAAGCATCGGCATCGTCCTGAATACGCTCGAAGCGAACATGCGGACGGAACAGCTGCTCGCTCAGTCGCAGAAGCAGCAGGAAGAGCTCTTCTACACGAACCAGCGCCTCGAGGAGAAGGCAAGAAGCCTCCAGAAGTCCGAGGAGATGATGAAGAAGCAGCAAGAAGAGCTGCAGAAGACCAATCGCGAGCTCGAGGACAAGGCCCGGCTCCTTGCCGAGCAAAAAGACGAAGTCGAGGACAAAAATCAGGAGATCGAACTCGCTCGCCTCGCCCTCCAGGAGAAAGCGGAGCAACTGGCCCTCACGTCGAAATACAAGTCCGAGTTCCTTGCGAACATGTCGCATGAGCTGCGGACGCCGCTTAACAGCATGCTTATCCTGTCGAAGATGCTGGCGGAGAACCGCGAAACGACGCTTTCGCCCAAACAGGTTGAGTACGCCGAGACCATCTACTCATCCGGCGCCGACCTGCTGGGTCTCATCAACGAGATCCTGGACTTGTCGAAGATCGAGTCGGGTGCCATGGCGGTCGACGTCTCCGACGTCGACCTCGACGAGGCGTCTTCCGAGATCGAAGGACTCTTTCGCCAGGTGGCGATGGAGAAGGGTCTCGACCTTCGCGTGGAGATCGACGACGGGCTGCCCGAGACGATCCTCACGGACAAAAAGAGGCTGCAGCAAGTGCTGAAGAATTTGATCTCCAACGCGATCAAGTTCACGGATGAGGGGCACGTCAAACTTCACATTCGCGCGGCCGAAGCAGACGAGCGATTCGAGAAAGAGGTCCTCCGTGAGGCAGAGCACGTGATTGCCTTCTCGGTTCAGGACACGGGTCGAGGAATTTCAGAGGACAAGCAGCACGTCATCTTCGAAGCCTTCCAGCAGGCCGACTTGGGTGAAGCACGCGCTGCGGGCGGGACGGGTCTGGGCCTCTCGATCAGCCGAGAAATAGCCCGCTTGCTCGGAGGGGAACTCGACCTGGAGAGCGCGCCCGGTGAGGGCAGCACGTTCACGTTCTACCTGCCCGGCACCTACGTGCCGACGAAACTCGCACGGAAAGAAGGCGAGGAGGGCGCCGGAGACGACGGCACGCCGGACGTGATCGAGATACCGACGCTCGGGCGACGCAAGAAATTCGCCGTCGATGAACAGGGTGATAGCAACGGCAAGACGCCCGAGATCGCGCGACGTAAATCGTCCGGCGACGAACGGGAGGCGACCGGCGATCCGTCCGCGAGCCGCGCTGCGCCGCCTGATGGAAACGGCCGAGGCGCGGAAGGGGAATCCTCAGAGTCGGCTGACGAAAGTGACTCCACCTCGCCTTCCAAGCGCGGTGGAGAACGCGAGCCCTCTCAAAGTGACACACCGCCTTCGACGAAACGCGGGCGTGGCCGCAAGACGGAAGGCGGCGGAGACGGAATCGCGGTCGAGGAGACCAAAGAGGAACCCGACATCGCGGCCTCGCTCGGCCGCGGGATGGGCGCGCTGAAAATCAAGGACGATCGCGAGACGGTGGATCCGTCGGATCGCGTGTTACTGGTCGTCGAGGACGATCCGCATTTTGCCGGCGTGGTCGCGGACATCGCCCACGAAAAAGAGTTCAAGATCATCGTGGCTTCCCACGCCGAAGAGGCGCTGGCGCTCGCGAAGCGCTACAAACCGAGTGCCATAACGCTGGACGTCAAGCTTCCGGGTACGCACGGATTGGTGTTGCTCGATCAGTTGAAGAACGATCCGGATACGCGGCACATACCGGTTACCATTCTTTCGGTGGTAGACAATCTTCCAAGGCACCAGCGTAAGGGCGCACTTACACAGATGACGAAACCGGTGTCAAGGGAACAGCTTGACGCCTCGCTCACGCAGATGACGGCATTTGCCGATCGGAGGATCAAAAACCTGCTGGTGGTCGAAGACGACGAAGCCGCACGGCTCAGTATTTCCGAGCTCCTGGCCGGCGACGACGTCAAAATCTCCTCCTACCGGGATGCCAAGGCCGTCATAGCCGCCATGAGGACCGATCGATTTGATTGTGCGGTCGTGGACCTAGGTCTTCCGGACATGGACGGATATGACCTGGTCCGAAGGATTCGACAAGAGCTCGAAGGAAGGGAAATGCCGATCGTCGTGTACACCGGTCGCGATCTCGATGAGAAGAATCTCGAGGAGCTGAACGCCATCGCCGACGCCGTCATCGTGAAGGACGTGCGTTCGCTCGATCGGCTCCTGCACGAGACCGCCATCTTCCTTCATCGATCGGCTTCTCGAATGCCGGAAGAGGCGCGCCGCCGCCTCCTAGAGCATGATAGTTCCGACGCCAGTCTCGCCGGCCGAACGATCATGATCGTGGACGACGACATCCGCAACATCTTCGCCGTCACGAGCTTGCTCGAGCGCCACGGCATGGAAATTCTCTATGCCGAGAGCGGGCAGGCAGGGATCGACACGCTTTTGAAATCGAACGAGGTCGATGCCGTTCTGATGGACATCATGATGCCGGGAATGGACGGCTACGAGTGCACGCGCACCATTCGCAAAATGCAGCGATTCAAGGATCTACCGATCATTGCCGTGACGGCAAAGGCCATGAAAGGCGATCGGGAGAAATGCATCGAAGCGGGCGCCTCCGACTACATTACTAAACCCGTGAACGTCGAGCAGCTCATTTCCATTCTTCGGCTCTGGGTTGCCAACTAAAGAATACTTCAGGTTTAGGTTTGGAAGTTGACGAGACCATTCAGGGCGTGACGACCGCAGAACAGACCGACGTGTACGAGCCGGTCAGTATCCTACTGGTAGACGATCGCCCGGAAAATCTCCTCGCGCTGGAGTCCGCGCTGGAGATTCTCGATCAGAGGCTCGTGACCGCGGTGAGCGGGCACGAGGCCTTGCGCGCGGCGCTCGATCAGGATTTCGCCGTCGTGCTGCTGGACGTTCGGCTGCCCGACATGGACGGCTTCGAGACGGCCAGGCTTCTTCGAGAACGAGATCGATCTCGCTACACGCCGATCATCTTCTTGACCGCCGTCGACAAGGACGACGAGCAAGTCTCGAAAGGGTACTCGCTCGGAGCGGTCGACTACATCTTCAAGCCGCTCGACGCGGACATACTGCGTGCCAAGGTCAGCGTCTTCATCGACCTGTATCAGAAAAAGCGCCACATCGAGCACCTGAATGCCGAGTTGGAAGAGCGCGTGCATCAGCGCACGGCGCAGCTCGAAGCGGCCAATCTCGATCTGGAGCACGAGGTCAGCGAGCGAAAGCGAGCCGAAAATGCCGTCCGTCTCTTGAATGCCGAGTTGGAGGGGCGCGTACGAGCGCGTACGGCCGAATTGGAAGCCGCGAATGACGAGCTGCGCGCCTTCAGCTACTCCGTGTCTCACGACTTGCGGAGTCCGCTTCGAAAGATCGAATCGTTCAGCCAGCTGCTCCTTGACGAGCATGGCAACGTTCTGGTGGCGGAAGCTCATCGGTACCTCGATCGGATACGCGCGGCGAGCCTGCACATGAACGCTCTGATCGAGGACATGCTGAAGCTCTCGCGCGTCTCTCGCGAGCAAATGAAGAAAGAATCCGTGGATCTCTCGGCCCTGGCCCTGGACATCCTCGACGATCTTCAGCGCAGCGAACCGTCACGTCGTGTTTCGACTCGAGTCGAGCCGGGCCTGTTTGGGCGCGGCGACGAGGATCTTCTCCGTATCGCGCTCGACAATCTGCTCGGCAATGCGTGGAAGTTCACGGGCGAGAACGACGAAGCTCGGATCGAATTCGTGTCGGCCGACTACGATGGCGACAGGGCCTTTTCCGTCCGCGACAACGGCGCCGGATTCGACATGAGTCAGGCGGGCAAACTCTTTCAGGCGTTTCAACGACTCCACCCGGCCCACGCCTTTCCGGGGACAGGCATCGGCCTCGCGATCGTGTATCGCATCATCAAACGCCACCGTGGACGGATCAGAGGCGAGGGCAGCGTGGGCAACGGCGCCAACTTCACGTTCACGCTCGGAGATTGACGGCCCGCGCCGTTTCCGAGCGAATGATCCTGCGGCGTCACGACGAGCCGTTCATGCGCTCGATTTCCATGTCGTGGGCCATCTCGAACATCGACGGCATCGCTTCCCGAAGAACCTCGGCTACTTCCGGGTCGAAGTCCGTGCCGAATAACGATTTTGCTCTTTCGAACACGGCAAGGAGCTCGCCGGCCTCCGGAAGCACCGCGTTTGTCAGATCGGCGCCGAGCAGATCGGCGTCGGTCAGGTCGATGCCGATTAGCCGACAGTGTTTGAGGTTCGAGCCACGGAGATGTGCTCCCTCGAGCGTCGCGCCGTCGAGATTCGCCCCCCGGAAATTCGTAGCCCGCAGATTGGCTCCCACGAGCTTGCATCGACGGAGATCGGCCTCGTCGAGAACGGCATATTGAAGGTCCGCACCGACCAGTGACGCGCCGCGCAAATCCGCCTTCGTCAACACGGCGCGTTCGAGGTCCGCTTCGTTCAGGTTGGCTCCGCGAAGGTCCGCAGCCGCCATCTCCGCCCGTTCGAGGTCGGCTCCTTCGAGCGCGGCCCCCGCAAGGTTTGCCCGGTTCAGATGCGCGTCGCGAAGGCTGGCTCCTTCCAGGTGCGCGCCCCATAGGTCCGAGTCGTCCATGTCGACGCCTCCGAGCTTCGCGCCTTCGAGGTGCGCTTCGGTGAGCCGGAATCCGGACAGGATGCCCCCGCGATTGAGCCGCCTGACGTTGCCGACGATGCGGAGGGTCGCCTCCGGCGAACGCCATCCGAGATAGTCCTCGATCTCCTCGCGATAGCGATTATTGCGAACACGCCGCTCGGCGATCTTGTTCAGCCAGAGCAAGAACCAACCGATGATGAGCAGGTCGAACAGGACGCCGTGCAGTTCGGCGACGATGTTCTCCCAGAAATTGAGCGTGTTGTCGACATAGAAGGGCAGCGAGACCGGAACGACGATTGCGGATGCCCCCATGAAGACGAGAAACGCTAGAAAAACGGGGCTTTGAGCGGCGGTTCGCTCGAAGCGGCCGCGGAGGTCTTTCAGCATGATCGCATGACGCGGGAGTTCCATCTACCCTCAAGCGACCATGATACGTGCCCGCCGATTCTTGCTATCCCAGCGGATCGTACTCGGAACAAAAGCTTCACACGGAGCGCGTTCGCGAGCATCCATCCGACGCGCCGGGCTTCGGCTCCGGTTGTCCGCGACTCTCGACGTGACGTGCGCGGTGCGCCGGCCAAGACGTAGTCGGCGACCGCGGTGTTCGGCGCCCTCGGTGTTTTTGCCGCTGTGTTCGCACGGGCGAGACATGGGAAA
>CAZMXY010000198.1:0-6535 GCA_964570345.1 uncultured Rhodothermales bacterium
AGAGCAACGGACTGAAAATCCGTGTGTCGGCGGTTCGATTCCGCCCCTGACCACGCAAGCGACGCCCGGTTTCGCCGCTCTACTCGGCAGGAACCGGGCGTTTTCCGTTTCGGCGAGTGACAGGTCGCAGTGGATCGAGTCAGGCAGCCAATCCATTAAGCCGTGTTTGGGCCGAGGGCCGCCGTCAGTCGGGCCCTCTCGAAGCGGCGTCCGGCGGCTCATGGCCGAAGCCTATCGCGATCTGAGCGGTGAATGGCGGACAAGTTGGGCACGGGCTGGGAGCCGCCAGTTGCTGAGCAAGTATGTCCGGTTCCTCCGCCGCGGGCCCGTTGTCGAGCACTACAAACGTGACCTCGGCACCGCGCGGGTTTTGCAGGGAGAAGCCGCTGGTGCAGGGGTTGAAGTCGAGATTGGCCGCCCCTCCGCACAGAACATTAGACGTATCACCTACTTTGGCCGTAACGGTCAATCTAATTCGACCGTCCGGACCGGACACGGCGCCACTTCCCAGATAAAAGCCTCCATCAGCAAGTCGGTTGAATTCCTCCTCGTGGGGACCGCAGGCGGTCGCGGGGGTCGGCCGTTCGCATGCGGCCGGGTTATTGATCACGACCGCGATCAGCTTGCCGGCATGGCCCGGTGCGATTTTCGTATCTATCGTCCCGCTCACCTGATTGGCATGGCGTTCCAGCTCCGCCGTTGCCCCCGGAACGGGCGTGAGGTCGGAAGGAAGCTCTCCAAATGTGTGCTCGTCGTGAGGATAGTCCAGAATCATCGCGGCGCGCTGCCTTATCGGCGGTTCGCCGGCCGACTGATCGATGCTCTGCGGCCCACGGCCACAGGCTGCGAAGACGAGCGTCAGAGCAACAAGGAATGGTTGTGCTGGTAGCTTCGGCATGCTCTTCTCCTCCATAAGTGACGAACGGGTATTGCTGTGCTTTTCGCCGTCACGATCTAGTCCTTTCGATGCGTGCCGGCGTCTGGTTGTGGATCGTGAATGGCGGATGGTGCCTCCCCCCCCGCGTTCCATGCGTCAAGCAGTGCGCCCTCCGCACGTGTCACGCTGCGTGGATCGATGCAGTTAGAATCGGGTATCCACTGCCGATTGATGGGTCGAGTATTGAGCAATGCGCCTCCCGGGCTTGAGTCGATAGGCTCTGTGTCCTTATCCTGATCCACGCTATCTCGTTATACGCTCCTCTGGGTTCACGAACGGTTGCGGGATATCGTCACCCTGTACCGCGGAACGAACGGGTGCGGGAACTCCTCGTCGCACGTGGGGCTGAACCTCGCCGCGTCGACTCGAATCGCGCACGTTCGCCGTCAAATGCTGTGACTGCCGCCTCTCGGAAAAAGTATCGGTCCGGTGAGGCGCAGCCGCAAGAGAAGCTGCTCCGATGACAGGATTTTCGAACAAACCGCCGGTCAAATTCGGAAAAGTCGGTCGACCCACAAACGATCCGGTTTACGAGCGACTCCGTATCTACCGCGCCGCCGGCCCTCTCATCCTCGAAAACGGCGTGCGTGGAACGACGATAGAAGCTGTTGCGCGGGTGGCGTGGTTGAGTCCCGGAGGCATCTATCATTACTTCGCCTCGAAGCGGGAGCTCATGCTCTACGGTCTTGCACCGGAAGCGTTGTCGCGAGCATGCATGGATGCTGCCCAGGGTCTCCACGAAGCCCTGGCTTCAAATCAGCCCCCGACCCTAACGGAAGTGGTCGGGCTCTACGTCGACAAGAACGTGCGCATGCTCGAGTTCATTCGCCCGGCTCTCCAGGCGGCGGTCGAACTCGGAAGACAGGAGCTGCATGCTCGGCTTTCGACGGGCATTAGAGACGATGCGGATTCCCTTGTTTCCGCGTTGAGGGTCCTCCACCCGAACCTAAAACTAGCAGAGGAGCCCGCCGATGCTATCCGCCGGACGATACTCGGACTTGCCGTTGACGAAAGCTCGACGGTAGATGAAACGCGGCGTCAACTTCGGTGGCTTTTCAGACGCCTCCTTCCTGATTTGGCGTGCTAATGAATTGAAGGAACAGGCTGTTTTCGCGTCTCGGTCATGCAGACTTGGTTCCCTGCACGTGTGGCGGGTTGGCCTTCTCATTCCATCCTCTTTCACGATCGGTGACCGATGCCACCACGTCCTATCCTGTATTGGGCACTCAGCCCGGAATAGTAAAATACCCAGATTTCAAGCACGTCCATTTCTCAAGGATCCTCCTCATTTATGGAAACTACCTCAGAACGGCACTGGTCGATTTTCTTCCTGATACTTCTCGTTACCGCTGACCTTGCTTTTATTGGCCTGGAGCTTCTTCATTCGTGGGGATACGCAAGAGATCCCAAGTTCTCGCTCGGCAGGGAACGCGGCTATGCTGAGATATATCAGTACATCAAACTTCTCTGGATCACATTCATCTTGAGTCGATTCGCTTTCGAAAAGCGTCAAGCGATCTACGGTGTCGGAGCACTGCTTTTCTTCTACCTTCTGCTCGATGATTCCCTTGAGATTCACGAGACAGCTGGTCGTATCATAGGTGACCGGATTGGCATAGAATCAGCCTTCGGGTTGCGAGGGCAGGACTATGGGGAACTGGGTGTATCTGCGTTCGCCGGCGTGTTCTTTTTGACAGCTGGATGGTTAGCTTACCGCTATAGCGATGCACTCGCACGCAAGGTCGGTGTGTACTTACTGATCAGCTTATTTGTATTAGCGCTATTTGGAGTTGGCGCAGATATGTTGCATCAATTTGTGGCAAATAAATTTCCTTGGTCGGAAACTCCGCTGCTGATACTGGAAGACGGTGGTGAACTAATCGTTGTAAGCGCAATTTGCTGGTTTGTCTATTCGTTGGCCAATCAGGAGCTCTCGCATCTAGACATACCTTCTCCATTTCCTTAAGCTGATATGTCTTCCATAAGCTGATATGTCCGCGGGAAGCTCAGGCAGAGACAGACGAGCGCTTCGCCCATCACGACGCGACGGTTCCCGGCCTCGACGCCGGGCAGCATTTGGGTTCAACGAACTCTTGGCTTCGTACTTCCGCTAACGTACATGCGCCGCCGGGAGCCAGAGATGCAAAGGAGAGGTTACGGATAAGTCTCGATTTTGCCTACGGACTGCGCGGTCGGTGATGAAGAAGAGCGACCGCGAGCCGCATCGTGAGCCGGCGAAAAAAAAGATAGGCCGGAGGCTCGCTATGAACCTCCGGCCTTTCTCCGAAAAAAATAAGGTGGCGACGACTTACGGCAAATCGCTGACGAACAGGCGCTTGTTGGTCGTCTCGTCCGGAACGTCTTTGACGTCGTCCTTGGCCTGGGTCACGATGACGCTCCGAATCGCATGAGGCTTCATGTCCGGGTGCCGCGCAAGAATCAGGGCCACCGCACCCGTCACGTACGGACCCGCGATGGAGGTTCCGGACGTATAGTTCACCGCGTTGCCGCTCGTCAGGGACTCGACGTCTTCGCCCGGCGCGAGAACGTCCACGAACGGGCCGTAATTCGAGAACTGGGAGAATCGCTTTTTCTTGTCGAAGGCGCCCACCGTAATGGCTTCGGGTACGTGGGCCGGTGTGATGGTCGAGGCATCCACGCCCTCGTTGCCGGCCGCGACGACGTACGTAATGTCCCGCGCGATCGACGCCGAGACGGCGCGGTCGAGGCTGCTCGGGCTCGTCGTGTTGATGTTCGCACCCAGGCTCACGTTCGCCACCATCGGTCTGGAAGGATCGGCGATCTTCCGTTCCGTCAGGTATTCGATGGCGGCGATGACGCGGGAGAACGGCGCGGTTCCGTCGTCGCTGAGCACTTTCAGCGCATGGACGCGCGCGCCGGGAACGACGCCCACGACGCCCTTGTCGTTGTCCCTGGCGGCGGCCGCACCGGAGACGGCGGTGCCGTGGGCGTTCAAGTCGAGGTCCGAAATCAAGCCGCACGTGCCTACGTCGCTACCTGATGAGCCGGCTCACCAGCACTATTCGGACGGTGCACCGCGTTGGGGTCGCGGTATGGGTATGCCTTGCGCCGGCGGCACTCATGAGTCCGGCGTGGGCCCAGTCGACGGGCCCGCCGTCGCTCGACCCCGAATTGGCTCTCACGCAGTTCGTGCACGAGGTCTGGACGGCAGAGGACGGCCTCCCGCAGAACTCCGTGTCGGCCGTGGCCCAGACACGGGACGGCTACGTGTGGATCGGCACCCAGGACGGGCTCGTTCGCTTCGACGGCGTTCGATTTCGCATCTTTGCCAAACAGGACGGGCTCGGCAACAACGAGATTCGAGCCCTTCTGCCGCGCGCAGACGGAAGCCTCTGGATCGGCACATACGGCGGCGGGCTGAGCCGACTTCAGAACGATCGCGTCACCACGTTCACCTCCGCGGACGGACTTCCGAACGAGCACGTTCGTTCGCTCTTCGAAGACAGTCAGGGAATTTTGTGGATTCGGCACGATAGAGGGCGGCCTCGTCAAGTATGACGGGTCGACCTTCATGACCCTCAATACGGAGGATGGCCTGTCGGGAAACGTCGTGCTCTCGATGGAGGAGACTGCCGACGGCGCGCTGTGGATCGGGACCCAGGCCGGATTGAGCCGGCTGCACGACGGCACGTTCACGACCTTCAAGCCCGCCGGCGGACTACCCGGAGCTCTCGTCTGGGCCCTGGAACCAGCTCCTGACGGCGATCTGTGGATCGGCACCGATGGCGGACTCGCTCGACTTCGGGATGGCGTGATCGAGACCGTCCTTCCGGGGGACGAGCGATGCCGAACGGCGACCGGTGCATTGTATGCGGATTTCGAGGGCTCTCTGTGGATTGGAACGCTCGGCACCGGCCTCTGTCGTTTGCACGAGGGCCGCATCGACAACTTCTCGTCGATTCATGGCCTCTCGAACGATCGAATCTGGGCCGTCGTACCGGATCGGGAAGGCAATCTCTGGATTGGAACGGAAAGCGGTGGCCTCAATCGTCTCAGTCAGGGCAAGTTCACCCACGTCACAGCGTCCGAAGGCCTGGCCGACGACATGGCGTTCGCCGTGCTGGAGGATCGTAAAGGCAGTCTCTGGGTCGGGACGAAGAACCATGGCCTGACCGAACTGCATGCCTCTGGCATACGTCGGCACTCCAACCGCACCGGCCTGCCGAGCGATCAAGTCTATGCTCTGCATCAGGGGCCGGAAGACGGACTCTGGATAGGCATGCATGGCGGAGGATTGTGTCGTCTGGAATCGTCGACCCAATCCTGTTTCGGCACCGAAGACGGATTGCCGAGCGCGAACGTCTATGCCGTTCACGAGGAGTCGGACGGAACCGTATGGATCGGCACCGACGCGGGTCTATCCGTCTTAAGCAACGGCCGGATCACGTCGTTCGAGCGCGACGCGCAGCTGGCCGCGGTACCCATCACGGCGATCCACGAGGACCGTTCCGGCGATCTCTGGGTGGGATCCTACGGAGGCGGGCTGAGCCGCGTTCGTCCGGACGCGGTCACCCACTACACGAGCTCGAACGGCTTTGTGAATGCCGACGTCCTCGTGCTGCACGAGGATGCCGATGGAGCGATCTGGGCGGGCACCCACGGCGGAGGAATGTGTCGAATCAAAGACGGCAAGACGAACTGTCTCACGATTTCCGACGGGCTTCCGAGCGACGTCGTCTTGCAAATCTTGGAGGACGACCTCGGACGGCTGTGGCTGAGTACCATGCAGGGGATCGTCAGCATGCCCATCGCCGCTGCACGCGAGGTGCTCGAGGGCCGACGCGACGAATTGGACGTCCGTTTGTTCGGACGATCCGACGGGCTGAAGGCCGGCGAGCTGAACGGCGGCACCCAGCCCCCGGCCTTCAAGTCGCGCGACGGCCGGCTCTGGTTCGCCACGAATCACGGCGTCGCCGTCATCGATCCGGCCGACGTCCGCATCAATCCGATTCCGCCGCCCGTCATCATCGAAGACCTCGCCATCGATGGAGGATCGATTTCAATCTACGACGCGATCGAATTGCCGGCCGGTACGAGGGACGTCACATTTCGCTACACCGGCATCAGCTTCGTCGCATCGGAGAAGGTAAGTTTTCAATACAAGCTCGAGGGTTACGACGAGCGTTGGATCGATGCCGGTACGCGGCGGGAAGCGTACTACACGAACCTGGCGCCCGGGGATTACCGTTTTCTCGTTCGCGCGGCGAATAGCGACGGCGTGTGGAACGAGGAGGGGGCGTCCGTCCGATTCTACCTCGCGCCGTTCTTCTATCAGACCTGGTGGTTTAGATGGCTGGCCGTAGCCGCCGCCCTTTTCCTGGGCTTCTGTGGATATCGCGGGCGGATCCGGCAGCTGAAGGAGCGGGAGCGGGAGCTCGAACGCGTGGTGGACGAGCGGACCGCCGACCTGAGACGCGAAAAGGAACGCACCGAGGAAGGCAAGCGCGTCATCGAGGTGCAGGCCGAGAAATTGCGTGAGCTGGACCGTTTCAAGACGAAGTTCTTCGCGAACGTCTCTCACGAGTTCCGGACGCCCCTGACGATGATCGTCGCCCC
>CAZMXY010000199.1:0-6482 GCA_964570345.1 uncultured Rhodothermales bacterium
CTAACGTCCTAACGTCGTACCGTTCTAACGTCCTGACGTTCTAACGATGAGGAAGGCCATTTCCAGTGCCTGCTCGTAGTTCAGACGCGGATCGACCTGGGACGTGTAGGCGTGTTCGAGATCGGCGTCTTCCAGTCCGATCGCACCGCCCGTGCATTCGGTGACGTTCTCGCCGGTCAATTCAAAATGAACGCCGCCGAGGTGCATTCCACAGGCTTGCAGGATCTCGAAGGCCTGCTCCAGCTCAGATAGAATGTTCTCAAACCGGCGCGTCTTGATTCCCGTCGACGTCGTCTCCGTGTTGCCGTGCATGGGGTCGGACGTCCAGAGGACCGTGCGGCCCTCACGTTTCACGGCCTCGACGAGCGGAGGCAGGCTGTCGCCGATCTCGTCGGCGCCGAAACGGCAGATAAGGGTGAGTCGTCCCGGGTCGTTGTCCGGATCGAGCGCTTCGATCAGCTTTAGAAGGGTGGCCGGGCGGAGGGAGGGTCCGATTTTAACGCCGATGGGGTTTACGATCCCGCGCGCGTACTCGACGTGAGCGCTGTCGAGATGCGCCGTCCGCATGCCGATCCACGGAAAATGTGTGGACAAGTTGTAGGCCCCCGTCTGATGGGGAACGAAGCGCGTAAGCGCCTGCTCGTAAGGCAAATGCAACGCTTCGTGGCTCGTGAAAAACGTGGCCCGTTCGAGGCTGTGAAGCGGACTATCGGATACCGTTTCCATGAACGAAACGGCGTTCTTGATCGCATCCACCATCTCTCGATATTCGCTGGCAAGCGGGGCATGCTGTACGAAGTTCAAGCTCCAGTACTCGGGATGGTGGAGGTCGGCAAATCCCGATTCGCCCAGAGCGCGTACGAGGTTGAGCGTCATTGCCGAGCTCGAATACGCCCTCAGCATCCGCTGCGGGTCGGGGCGACGGGCTTCGGGCGTAAAGTCGATGCCGTTGATGATGTCGCCGCGGTAGCTGGGGAGTGTCACGCCGTTGGACGTCTCCTCGTCCGACGAACGAGGCTTTGCGTACTGGCCCGCGAATCGGCCTACACGAAGTACCCGTTTCTTGAGCCCGAAGACCAGCACCAGGCTCATCTGAAGGAGGATCTTCAGGCGATTCGTTATAATCTCGGCCGTGCACTCGTCGAACCGTTCGGCGCAGTCCCCGCCTTGCAGCAGAAACCGTTCGCCCCGCGCTGCCTCGGCCAATTGTGCTTTGAGCGTGCGGACTTCCCAGGACGTAACGAGAGGTGGAAGGGTCTCGAGCTGCGCGATGACGGCCCGCAGCTCACGCTCATTCTCGTATATGGGCTGGTAACGCGCGTCTTTTCGACGCCAAGACGTCGGGCTCCAGATTGGTTCGGCGGTGACGGGCATGAATCGAAGTGGCCGAACGACCAGGCCGATGGAGGATGAAGGTGTGATGGTGTGAACAAGGGATCCGCGCGAGCCAAAAACGCACATCCTGACGCCGCGTTTCCTCCGCACCGGTTTCAGGGCGGATATTCGGACTGTGGATGACCGAAACTCCGTTCGGAGTCGTGCGGACCGCTACGCGCGGCGCGGGCCGGAAATGCCCTGACGAATCTGGAGGTCCTCAGGTCGGCATAAGAGCTCGTGAGTTTGCATGGGAGCTCGTCGGTCGGGCCTAAGAGGTCGTCGGTTCCAGTCTTTGCATTCGTCAGGCGGGCAAATTCTCATACAGGGCACCATACTTCCGCCGGACATGCGACATCCAGCTCCCCGCATGAAGGGTCCGGCCCGTCACGTCCCTCAGGATGTCGTTCGCCTCCTTCCTGCGGCCGTATCGGTAGATTTTCCGGCGGAGCCACGCGTGAAGCTCCTCGAAACGGCCCTCCGAAATCTGCACCTCGAGATCGCCTAATTCGCGCGCGGCCTGATCGAAGATCTGCGATGACATCAGATTACCCAATGCGTATGTCGGGAAATATCCGAATGCCCCGAGAGACCAGTGAATGTCCTGCAAGACTCCCTGGGCGTCGTTTAGGGGCGTGACACCCAGATACTCCTGCATCTTCTGTCTCCAGAGCTCCGGCAGCTCGGAGACGTCTGCCTTGCCTTCGAGCAGCGCGTTTTCCAGTTCGAAACGGAGCATAATGTGCAGATTGTAGGTCAGTTCGTCGGCTTCGACGCGGATGGGACCGGGATGCACCTTGTTGATGGCGCGGTAGAACGTATCGATCCGTACTGCCCCGAGCTGCTCGGCAAATACACTCTGCAATCGCGGAAAGTAGTGCTGCCAGAAGGCTCGGCTCCTACCGACCAAGTTTTCCCACAGCCGGGACTGCGACTCGTGCATGCCGAGACTCGTGCCGTCGGCCAGGAGCGTTCGTTCGAGTTGAAGGTCGACGCCCTGTTCATATAGGGCGTGGCCGGCTTCGTGCAACGTTCCGAAAAGGCCCGGACTGAGGAAGTCTTCGGAGATACGGGTCGTAATGCGGACGTCGGTGATGGAGAATGTCGTCGTGAAGGGATGAGTCGAGACGTCCTGCCGGCCGCGATTAAAATCAAATCCGAAATCGCGGACTACTCCGAGCCCGAAATCCCATTGCTTCTGCCGATCGAATTGCTGACGGAGCACGGAGTCGTCGGCCTCCTCATGCTCGGCAATCGCTGCAACGATAGGCACCAATTCGCCGCTCAAGTCACGGAAGATGGACTCGATCTGCGCGGTTTTCATGCCAGGCTCGTACTCGTCGAGGAGAGCATCATAGACGCGGTCGTCGTATCCATAAGCCTCTGCTTTCTGCAGGTTCAGCTCGATAAGCCTTTCCAGGTGGAGGGCGAAATCGTCGAATCGATCGGCGAGCCTCGCCTTCTTCCACGCATCTTTGCCGTGGCTGATCGCTTCGGCCATGGCCGCTACGAGGGAGAGGGGAAGTTTGACCGCCTTGTCATAGTCCCGCTTGATCACGCGTACCAGAGCGGCATCGGGCGAATGCGGATCCATGTCGCGCGTGATCGGCTCCAGATCGTCGAGCAGCCGCCCGACCTCCTCGCTCGTGAAGTACTCGTGGGCGAGCTTGCGAAGTGTCGATATCTGGTTGGCGCGCGCCTCGACGGCGCCGGGCGGCATGAAGGTTTCCTGGTCCCAGGAGAGGATGTTGGCGGCCGAACGCAGATCGCTGACTTGCGCGAGCAGCTCTCTGAGGCGACCGAGTTCGTGATCGGAGCTCGGGTGGTGTCGGGCTTCAGCCATTTGCGTGAAGAAAACGAGGACTCGTCCTTGTGAGCATTCGAAAAGTGCGGACTTCGTCGGGTCGTGAAAGGCGTAGGCTTCGTCGGCTCGTGAAAGGCGGATCGTGAGCCCAACGGCGTCACGCGTTTGCGAGCCGGAGGCCCCTTGGGACGACAAAACGCTCGGCAAGTTCGAACACTCCTTGAGCAACGAGCGCAAGTAGAGCGGCGGGGATTGCGCCCTCGAGGATGAGGCCGACGTCGTCCAGACGAATGCCCGTCAGGATGGGCTGGCCGTACCCGCCGGCCCCGATCAAGGCGCCTAGCGTCGCCGTGCCGATGTTGATGACGGCCGACGTCTTGATGCCGGCGAGAATAGTTCGCGATGCAAGGGGCAGCTCGACGAGTCGCAGCCGAGCGCGTGGTCTTAGGCCAATGGCTTCGGCCGACTCGATGAGATCCGGTGCGATGCTCTTCAAGCCGGCATGCGTGTTCCGCACGATCGGCAGAAGGCTGTATAGGAAGAGCGCAAGCATGGCCGGTGGACCCCCGATCCCGAGCAGCGGGATCATGAAGACGAGTAGCGCGAGCGAAGGTATCGTGTAGATGACGCCGACGATGCCGAGGATGACTTGCCCGGCGCGGTCATATCGCGCGGCGACGATGCCCAGAGGAATGGCCACGAGGATGGCCGCCAGCAAGGACACGGCCACGAGCCAGAGATGCTCCTTGGTATGCCGCCAAATTCGTGCTTCGCGCCCCGGCGCTCGCAGTGGTCGCGAAGGTACGATGCCGAGTTCGGCCTCCACGAATTGAGACGCCACTCGCGGCTCGGGGATACGCTCGATCTTCGCCTGCACATTCATGCGGACCATCTCGGCCTCCGAGACGGACCCTTCCAGCGCTTCCAGGGCGGCCGCGGCCGCTGGGTCGAGATCCAGTCGATAGAGGTAGACGGCGTGGTACTCCGGGAAGAAGGCCCGATCATCCTCCAGTACGCGGAGATCATAGTATTCTATTTCCGCGTCGGTCGAGTAGAGATCGGTCACGTCGATCGACTGGTTGGCGAGGCCGCGGTACGCCAGGCCGTGGTCGAGTCCCCTCACGTTCGGATGAGGCAGACCGTACGCATTGCGCAGCCCGGGCCATCCATCCTCCCGATCCATGAATTCGTTGCTGAAGGCGAGGCGGAGGTGCGGATGGCGGGCCAGGTCGGAGATCGTGTGGACGTCGAGCTCGTCGGCGTGCTGCTCCCGCATCCCTAACGCATAGGTGTTGTTGAAACCGAGGGGCTGGGTGATGCCGACGCCGAGTTCGCGCAGCGCCCCCGAGAGATCCTCGCGATCGACGTTTTCGCCGGCAAGAATCTCCTGGATGATCGTGCCCGTGTACTCGGGGTAGGCGTCGACGTCGCCGGTACGGAGGGCGTTCCAGACGAAGCGCGTCCCGCCGAGCTCCTCGCGGTGCCGCGTTGCAAAACCGCTCGACTCGAGCAGTCGGGCGGCGATCTCGGCGAGGATCACCGACTCGGTGAAGGCTTTCGAGCCGACTGTGACGCTCGGCAGATCGGGAGCCGTCCTCGTCGACGGGTTGCCGTGCTCCACTTGCGCGCGCACGGCGTCGGCGGTCGTGTCGGGCGCCGGCGCGAAAAATGTAGCCATGGCCCAGAGCCAGCACGCGAAGATCGAAAGAAAGGGCATCATGCGCGTTCTTCCTCTTCAATCGCAAGTGGTGGACGCTGCGCCCGGATGAAGTCGTCGACGAACGGGTCGGACGGCTCGTTGATCAGTTCCTTCGGCGAGCCTTCCTGAATGATCGTCCCTTGTCGGAGAAGGACGATGCGGTCTGCGAAAAAGACGGCCTCACCGACGTCGTGTGTGACGAGGACGACCGTTTTGCCGAGCTTCCTGAAGATGGTCCTGAGGTCGTCCTGGAGGTCGGCACGGATCATGGGATCGAGCGCACCGAGAGGTTCGTCCATCAGCAGCACGTCGGGATCGAGCGCGAGCGCGCGCATCAGGCTGACGCGTTGTCGCTGTCCGCCCGAAAGTTGTGCGGGATAATCTCGAAGCCGCTCCGCCGGCAGCCGAACGAGGTCGGTCAGCTCGTCGACGCGGTCGTCTATTCGCACCGCGTCGTAGCCGAGATGGCGGGCCATGAGCGTGACGTTTTCGCGGGCCGTCATGTGCGGAAAGAGGCCGCCTTCCTGGATTACGTATCCCATTTTCAGGCGCAGGCCGCGGACGTTCTGCGGCGTCAGATGCGTACCTTCGAATAGGACGCGGCCCCGGTCGGGCTGGATGAGGCCGATGATCAGCCGCAGGATCGTCGACTTGCCGCAACCACTGGGCCCGATCAAGACGGTCGTCTTCTCCGGGGCGACGTGCAGCGAGATCGACTGGAGGGCCCGTACGGCTCCGTAGGATTTCGAAACGTCATCGAGGTCGATCATGGCGTCCGGAAGGTGGCCCGGGCGGCTGGTGAGGAGTTTGGACGTTGAGGATGAGAGAGGGCTGAGGAGGGAAATGATCCCTCGGAGGGCGTCGGATTCACCGTTCGGCCGGCCGCGCCAGGCTGGATGGGCCACCTGCTTGCGGGCCTGCCGCATCCGTGATGAAGAGGCTGTGAGGATCCGGAAGGGATCGTCGGGCGGTTTCGGGAGATGGGATCCTGCACGTTGAAAGTGCGTGGAAGCGTGCTTAGATTGCGGACCCCTCAGTTCGCGGTCGGATCCGCCGTTCGAATTGCCCTCGGTCCCGAGAAAAACGCCAACGTAGCTCAGTTGGTAGAGCAGCTCACTCGTAATGAGCAGGTCACCGGTTCAAGTCCGGTCGTTGGCTCCGCGAAAAACGCCCTGAATGAAGCAGAAACGCTGATTTTGGGGCGCTTTGGTTGGTAATCGTCCTCGGTCCCGATGGCCGTGGAATTCGGCCGGCGAGGTGGGCGGTGAATGAGGCGTGTCGTGCACCAACGGTGTACGCAATTCTGATCCCGTGTTTTATATTTCGGTCGTAGACATCGTGCCCCTCATGCGCAAGGCGTCGGTGGCAGAAGAAGGATATGATGACGCCAGGTGAAGTAGCCATTCCGCTCAGCAAGAAGAAACTGGTCCTCGTCGCGGTGGGCGCCGTGGGTTTCGTCGCGCTTGGGGCCGCGCTTCTTTTCGTTGCCGATGCGCAATCCGAATTCGACACGCTCTACGTCAAGGTGGCGGGCATCGCTTCCATCATCGTTTTTGGCCTGGCATTTCTTTTCGTTTTGAGGAAGCTTTTTGATCGCCGTCCGGG
>CAZMXY010000200.1:0-6458 GCA_964570345.1 uncultured Rhodothermales bacterium
CCCTCAATCTGAGGAGGTGAAGGTCCGGCCAATCTAAGAACTTGGGCGCTCCCTTTATACTCACCGGAACGCCCGTGATTGGACTGGAGACTCGCATGTTACTGAGACACTATCTATCCCAGGGAATGTCGAAGGCGGCGATTGCCCGTCGCCTCAGCATTGACGAACGTACGATCCGTCGGTGGATCAAGGCCGGAGAGCTTGACCGGGACCTCGACGATCCACCGCGCTACGCAGCCAGGCCCCAGCGTCCTTCGAAGCTGGATGGGTTCAAGGTGTATATCCGGGCACGTTTAAGCGTCTATCCGGAGCTGACCGCCGTCCGTCTGTTCGAGGAGATTCGAGCGAACGGATATGAGGGAGGATACACGCAGCTGGCGGACTTTGTGCGAAGGGCGCGTCCTCGGCCGCTTCCTGATCTGGTCGTTCGGTTTGAGACGCCGGCGGGCCATCAGGGGCAGGTCGATTTCGCGGAGTTTGATTTCCCATGGGGGAAGCGATTCGCCCTCCTCGTCGTGCTTGCCTATTCCCGCCTGCTCTGGCTTCGCTTGCGTCCGGCACGAGGCGGCGGCCGGCGGCATGCATCAGTACTTGATCGTCGACGACGAGCAGCGAGTGCGGGTGAAGGAGGCGCTGATCTATCTGGCCTCACAGCCGCCGGACGCGGCGCGACGGGACTGAGGCGCGACATCGGTAAGATGCCGACTGCTCTCAGCGCAGGATAATATCCGTTCACATTCGTCGAATCTGCACTTCGAGTATGACGTTCACGCGGGGAAGGCTTACATCTGTTCGACCAGCGCCCGGTAACGCGGGTGATCACGCAGCGGGGTCCAGCGGGGGTCAATCTCGAGAAGCGGAACCGATAGCCACGACGGTACCGAAAGCAGCGTCTCGATCTGGTCGAGTGCAGCGTCCTTCTCTCCGACCATCGCGTAGATCAGAGCCAGATCCTGAAGCCTCTGCGGTGCAACCAGTCCGTCGATCGAGAGCGGACGTACCGCCGCGGCGGCTTCTCCCTCGCGAATGGCGTCGTCTCGCTGTCCTAATCCGGCATGGGCGATACCCAGCCAACCGCGTAGTCTTGGGGACCGTATTTCGTCCCTGGGGTGGCTTGCCAGTGCCTCCTCCAGTTCGATCCGTGCCGCCGCATAAGCCTGTCGTGCTTGTACCGGATCGCCCGCGAGATCGTGGAGCAGTGCATCGAGCAGCAGATCTGGAAGCGAAAGGATTTCCGATTCGCCGTGCGTGCTCTGAAGACGGCGAAGGGCTTGCGAGTAGTGGCCTTCATAGAGATCCTGCCAGACCCACGCGCGAACGACCTCCGGGTTCATGCTCTGGGCTGCCGGCACGGAATCAAGAGCGGCCCGTGCAGTGGCGAGGTCGCCGGTCCACGTCCAGTGCAGGCGCGCCCTGTTCCGGTAACCGGAGTGTGCATCGGGGGCGAGTGCAATCGTCAGGTCGATGTACTGCGCCGCCTCTTCATATCGATGCATAAGATGGTAGGTCTCGCCGAGAAAGTGTGCTGCACGAAGGTCGTCAGGATGAAGCCGGAGAATTCGGTGAAACCGCTCCAGCGCTTCGTCCCAACGCCCCAGCCTTCGATACAGAAAGCCCGTAACCTTCAACACCTGAGGATGCTCGGGTATCCCCGACTCAGCAATTTCGAGCGCCATGAGCGCCTCGTCGTAGTCCAGTTCGACGAAGTAATGGTATTCGCCTCGGGCAAGCCATACCTCCGGCTCATCCGGAGCCAGCTCAATGGCCCTCTCCAGCGCGGCCCGGGCCATCCTTCGTCGCTCTTCGGACGGGTCGTAGCCGTGATTCACAAGGACCGCGTGCGCCCCGACAAGCCCTACATACGCCAGCACGAACGTGGGATCGAGTGAGACGGCTCGCTCAAAGTGTGCTATGGCCTGATTCCAGTTCTCGGCGGAGTAGAGGTCGAGCCTTCGCGAGTTATAGTATTTTCCCTTTAGATAAGCATGGTACGCCTCCAAATTGTCGGTCGGCCGGTCCTCAGCGATCTGACGCTCCATCTCCCCCAGCTGCACCCCTAATCGCACGGCCACGGCCTCGGCGATTTCGATCTGGACGGCGAACATGTCTGCCATGTCTCGTTCATAGGCGTCCGACCAAATGGTCGTCCCATCGGAGACCCGGGTCAGATGCGGCGTTACGCGGACCCGCCCGTAGCCGGCCTCCGGACCAGACCACCTGACGGAGCCGTCGAGTACGTATTCCGCCCCCAGCTCCCTCCCAATCCCGGCCGGAGTTACGTCGGTGCTCGCACCCTGTTGTCCGCTAGAACGAGAGATAACAGCGAGCGTGGGAATGGCGGTAAGCCGGCTAATAATCTCCTCCGTCATCCCTGCGGCGAAGTAGCCCGCATCCGGCGGGCCGAGGTTCTCCATCGGCAGGACGACGATCGGCGTCCTACCATTCCACGAATCTGCCTGAATACCTGCTGACAGGACGGCTGATTCTGAATGTGTGAGCCGGCCGAGCACCCATAAGCTCATCAGGATCATAAGGACTCCAAACGCGCTCGGAATCGCCCACCGATGCCACTGCCAGCGGTTCCCTCCCCGGACCGGGAGGTCCGCATCCAGTACTCCGTCGGTGGCCGTCACCGGGTGGGAAGCCGTCGTTTCGACCTCGGGGTGCGGCTCATGCAAACTCCAGACTACTTCGCCATCGCCGCATGGAAGCGGCGAGACACGAATTCTCTGGGCCAAGGCCTCCACCTCCGGGTGCGGCGCCGCGCCGAAGTCCTCCCGCAGAAGCGATGCCTGCGAGTGCGCCTGCCTAATGGCTCCCGCACGGTCGCCGGCCGCCTCCAGGGCTTCCATCAAGGATATTGTTACGTGGGCGCTGTAGGGATCCGCGGCATTCAGCCGGCGCCACCATTCCACCGCGCCCGAATGATTCCCCTGCGCTTCCGCTGCCCTGGCGAGTCCATCCAGCGCCTTACAGTAGGTCAGACGGAGGCGCTCGCGCTCAACTTCCACCCAGTGCTCGAATTCAGGTGCGCCGGGAACAAAGAAGCCGTCCACGAACGGGCCGGTGTACAGGTTCACGGCGGATTCGAATTCGCCTTGCGAGACGGCATTTTCGAAGGCGATCACGTCACAAGGTGCCGCGGTAGGATCGAGGTACAGCTTGTCGCCCACCGTTCTGAGGGCCCCATCGCCAAGTGCTTTTCGAAGTACGTAGACCGCCTGGTTCAGCAGATTGCGCGCGTGGGTGGTGTCCGTGTCCGGCCATAGTAAGGCCATTAGATTTTCCCGCGCTACGCCGCGTGGGTGCGACGATGCAACCACCGCCAGCAGGGCAAGCCGGTGCCTGTGCGTCGCAGGACCAGACAACACTCCCTCCTCACCCTCGACGGAGGCTCCTCCGAAAAGCTTGAGCGACAACATGGCTCACGAATTCACGCAGTTGACCGAGGATTGAGCGCAAGATAAGCGGCCGTAAACCGCGCTCCAATATCATGGCGGGTGCACCATTTCGGTACACGGGCCCTGATGGTGCAGCAGGTGCCTGAAGGCACGGCTGAATCGCTTCAATCCCAACTCTTTCGAGGTGTCAAAATGGGTGATTATTTGAAGGTACCAACCAGCAAAATACGTCAGAGGAGGAGCACCATGAAACATCGATTTGCGAGTCTCGCACTTGTAACTGCCTTATCGCTGGGCACGCTGGGTTGCGAAGGACCGACAGGCTCGATAGGCGAAGACGCCGAATTTACCGAAAACGTCCGGATTTCGAAGTCGGGTGCGAGCCATCAAAGCAGCCAGATCAGAGTCCATGCGTCACGGGACGCGACCACACCGGTCGTCCTGGGCGCGACGGCGAGCCTTGTAAGGAATGATGCCGGAGCATCCTTCACATTCCAGACGAGTGAGC
Organism: uncultured Rhodothermales bacterium; assembly: GCA_964570345.1. Classification (GTDB taxonomy): domain Bacteria; phylum Bacteroidota; class Rhodothermia; order Rhodothermales; family VXPQ01; genus CAZMXY01. The sequence goes on from CAZMXY010000200.1 coordinate 3,910, forward strand.
TTGCCGCCGACCACGCCTATACGGTCTGGTTTGTCGTCGTCAATGCCCCTGAGAACTGTGCCGCGAATCCGTGCTCTCCGGCGGATATCCTGTTCAATACCGCCGTGGTGCAGGCTGACGTCACCTATGGAGCAGGGCACGTCGTCGGTCGACACGGCAACGGCACGTTTGCCGGCCATCATTCAATCGGCAGTTTTGCAAATTCATGGTTCGGCAACGGATTCACAAACCCTCGCGGCGCGGAGATCCATCTGATTCTGAACGATCATGGTCCTGCCATTCCAAGCATGGTGGCGAACCAGATCAGCACGTACCGCGGCGGCTGCACGGATGCGAGCATACCTCCGCCGTTCCCGGCGACGGCCAGAGCGGACGGGATTCCGGGCCCGAATACGTGTCAGCTTTACCAGTTCGCCATCTTTCAACCATCGTAATCGGCTCACCGCGAGCGGGCGGAGCTTTGGAAAGGCATTGCATCCGCCCGCCGCGCGCGGCTTATCTGCGATAAAAGCGAACGTTTGAATGCGTTGGAATAGTACCATTACCGCACGGGACGCACCGCGCATCGCTGTCTCCCGCCGACAGCTGATCGCGCTCGGAATCGTCATCATTGCGTCGACGAGTGCATGCGACCCCACCGTGGCACCGGAGCTCGAAGTTCGCAATGGAGCGCTAGCGCCGACCCAAACCTCGAGAAATGTCCGGCCGAATGTCGTCCTGATCTGGGGCGAGGCCTGTCTGGAATCCATCCGAGCTACCAAACACGGCCCCCCTATGACGGCGCGATCGCTCGCCATGGTTCATACCGCCATGTACGACGCGTGGGCCGCATACGACGGCGTAGCGGTCGGGACGCGTCTTGGAGGCGAGCTCCGCCGGCCTGTAGCCGAACACACGGTGGAGAATAAGACGAAGTCGATCAGCTATGCAGCCTATCGGGTCCTGGTCGACCTATTTTCCGAGAGAACGCCGATATTCGCGGAAACGATGCTGCAGCTCGGTTTCGATCCTGAGCATCTGTCGGATGATCCCGCCTCACCGGAGGGCGTCGGCCAGGTCGCGGCCGAAGCCGTGCTCGCGTTCCGGCATCTTGACGGCGCTAATCAGCTAGCGGGATATGCCGACTATACGGGATACGAGCCGATCAATGCGCCACTCGATCCAGCGATGCCCGGCGTGGGTAGTCTCGTCGATCCAGAGCGATGGCAGCCGCTGGTCCACGACGGCGTCGTACAGAAGTGGATCGTCCCCCACTGGGAGCACGTTATACCCTTCGCCCTGACATCGGGTGATCAGTTTCTCCCCGCCGCTCCGGCCGGCATAAAATCGGGTGAGTGGCACCGGCAGGTGCAGGAGGTTATCAACATCCAGGTGCGGCTCTCGGATCGGCAAAAGGTGATTGCCGAGTACTGGGCGGACGGTCCATTGTCGGAGTTTCCACCGGGCCACTGGTGCACGATCGCACAGTACGTGTCACGCCGAGACGGCCACTCGCTCGACGACGACGTCAAGATGTTCTTTCTTGTGGCCAACGCTGTTTTTGACGCCAGCATTGCAGCATGGACGGCCAAGATTCGCTATGACTACGTCCGGCCGATCACCGCCATCCGGTATCTCAAGCAGGGCAAGAAGATTCGTGCGTGGGCGGGTCCGGGAAAAGGCACCCAGGTGATCGACGGGAATACGTGGATACCGTATCAGGTGCCGACGTTTCGGACTCCTCCGTTTGCGGAATACGTATCCGGCCACAGCACCTTCAGCGCGGCGGCGGCCGCCGTCCTCCGGCACTTCACAGGCAGCGACGCTTACGGGGATTGCCAGACAGTTCCAGAGGGCTGGTCTAGGACCGAGCCCGGCCTCGTACCGGCGCGGCCGGTAACGCTCTGCTGGAGGACGTTTACCGAGGCCGCCGAGGAGGCGGGTATATCGCGACTTTACGGCGGCATACACTTCAGACAGGGCAATCTTGAGGGTCAGCGGATAGGACGTCTGGTCGGCGAGCAGGTGTGGACGACGGCCCGCAAATACTTTGACGGTACCGCCCGTTCTGGACGTGCTGTGAGGCGCAGGAGGCGGCGATCTCCCTGCGGGCGGTAGGTTCGTGCCGCCCAGGAGCCGCGTTCGTCATTCGTCTCTCCACGGCTATGTTCGCGCGCAAGCAAAAGGGGCACCCCGTTTCTGGGATGCCCCTGATCGTACTACCCTCTACCGCAGTTATTCGTAATCCTGCAAAGTGTACATGTTATCCTTGTGGGTAACACACAATGGAGCAAATTTGTCATACCACTCGGGATCGGCCTCATTCATTTTTTTGAAAAGAGAGCTCCAAGCATCGAGAAAGGCACGGTGGCTCTCCGTGACAACGTAGAAGTTGTAATTGTACTCATCTCCCCAGGCGTGGGTGAGGACTCCCCAGTCATGGACACTGCCTTCTTCTTCAAGCGCCGAGAGGGACGGCGCGAGTAAGTTTTTGGTAATGTCCATAATGGCTTCCATGTTCTCTGCAGGACATTGATGCTGGTTTAGCATTAGGAAGCGAGAGCGCATCT
>CAZMXY010000201.1:0-2620 GCA_964570345.1 uncultured Rhodothermales bacterium
CTGAGAGATCCCACCTTCCTGCAGACGTACGCGGAGGTTTCGTTCCTGCTGGCTGAAGCAGCCGTTCGGGGATGGCATACTGGAAATGCGGCTCAGCACTACGAGGATGGCGTGCGGGCTGCCATGCAGCACGTCGCGCTCTACGACGAGGGAGGCGCGGCCGATATTGATGAGGCCGAGATCGACGCCTACCTGGCGGCGAATCCGTTCGATGGGACGCTGGAGCAGATCAACACACAATACTGGGCCTCGACGTTCCTTAACGGGTACGAGGCCTGGGCGAACTACCGCCGTACCGGTTTTCCGGCACTCCAGCAGTTCAACTATCCAGGAAACCCTACCGGCGGCACGATTCCTCGTCGGCTGCTCTATCCAACCCGCGAGGCGGTCTTGAACGAAGCGAACTATCAGGAAGCGCTGTCGCGCCAAGGACCCGACCTGCAGACCACGCGAGTCTGGTGGGACGCTCAATAGTCGGAAGCCTAACCGGACGGATCTGGATCTGACGCAACCGAGGCGCCTTCTCTTCCCGAGAGGCGCCTCGGCTTATTCATGAGCGCCCTCAGCGGCGCAGCTCGGTCGCAGGTGATCCGCGGTTTCGTTGAAAAATACCGTCGTAACTGCTGCCCATGTAACTCCCCCACGCCGGCGGTTCCGTCACGCGAACCTGCGTGCCAATCCGATTGATCTCCAATCCATTGAATACGTACGTGTGCATCGAATCGGGTGTGTGGCAGAAGACGACGTCGAGCAGGCCGTCGCCGTCCAGGTCGCCCAGCCACGGCGTCGAGGAGAGATTCGATCCCGGAAAGGGATCGCCGAACTGAAGAACGTCTTGATTTTTGAAATCAATCACGACCAGCATGGTGTAGAAGCGCTTCCGGTACTGCGGAGTCATCGCTTCGTAGTTGACGCTCATCAGCACCTCATCCCGCCCGTCCTGGTTCACGTCAAACACCACGGGCGAACTGGTCTGATAAAGGCCGAGCGAGTCGGTGAACACCATCTCCCCCGTCTTTCCATCCACCATGAACTGCCGGGACCAACCGAGATCGGGCCACTCGCCCATTGCGAACGACGCGAAGAAATCAGGCACGTCATCGTCGGTAAAGTAACCTGTCGCGATAGACGTGTAGGCCTCGGTCTCAGGAAGGTGAACCGTCCATAGCGGTCGGTTGTCGGCCCCGTCGAAGGCCAGCATACGGCCGTCCACGGCGTTGGCGACGACGTCGAGAATGTCGTCCCCGGTGACGTCGGCCAGTACCGGCGGCCCGACAAACCCGCGATCGGTGGACGAAGCCAAAACGGCAGCTTTGGAAATATCCTCGTTTAGCAAGTCGGCAAGAGTCGCTCTGAACAGATGACCGCCAAACGTTTCACCCCCTGATCCGAAGATGATCTCCAACTCTCCGTCACCGCGGATGTCCGCGACCACGGCCGACATGTACGTTTCACGCCCATCCGGCATGGTGTCGGAAGCTATTAGACGTCCGGTCTTACCGCTAACGACCAGGAGCCGACCGGCAGGCCGATTCGGATCGTCGGGGGCTGCCAGCACGTCTCCCCCGTTGGCCACCACGAGATCCTCGATACCGTCGCCATCCTGATCCGGGATGAATTGCGGGTTATAAAAGTTGTACCATCCCTGAGTTCGTGGCGCGACCGTGCCGTCGGCGGAGAAGAATTCCCAGATGATACGGCCCGTTGCGCCGTCAATGGCCCGCAGCTCTGCCGACCGCCCGCCAATGACCACGTCGGGCACTCCGTCTTTATTCAGATCGATTATCGCGGCGGAGCCGAACATCTGATCGCGCGCACCGACGTGCCACAGTACCCGGCCCGTCGCGCCGTCCAGTGCGATGACGGCCGAATCGCTCGCCATAAACTCCTCTCGACCGGCACCGATGACGACGTCCATTACCCCGTCACGATTGAAGTCGGCTGCTCGCGGCGAGGAGAACGTACCGAGCCCGTCGAGATAGACCGACCATGCCACGGCTTCGCTTTCCGGCGTCGTCGAGGTGGGCATTCGATCGAGCGGTCCTCCGGAACCGGCGCAGGCCGAGAGGAAGATCAAGGCGCTCAAACGCCAGGCTGACGTCATCGACTTGAGGTGGCTTTCCAACGGCTGGACGGGATGGTACCGCGACAGAGCACTGGGGGTGACCGTCGTCACGGATCGAGCTCGAACGTCACCGACCGGGCGACTTGCTCGGACGTCACCTCGTCAGTGGCACGTACCGTGATTCGAACGGCGCCTCCCTCCCACCAGTCATCCAGATCCAGTCCGATCTGCTCTCGGGCAACACGCTCGATGCCCGAGTACGTCGTCCGCGCGCGAGTCGGCATGTCCGGCCCGGCTTCACGGCCGTCCGGCGGACGCGCTACTTCGTACTCGATCGAATAGTTCGTCTGATCATCGGGACCGTAGTGAAGATTGTAAAGCTCGAAATAGAGATCCGGGGGTGTCGATGGATTCATATGGTTGAACGGAAACGGAACGTCCGGATTCGAGGAGAAGACGGGCTTCAGATCACTCATTTCCAATCGTTCTCCCGCAGCGTGCAGTGCGCTGAGCGTGTCCAGCTGAACCGTCGCGAGTTTCAGCATCGCCCCTTTG
>CAZMXY010000201.1:2720-5006 GCA_964570345.1 uncultured Rhodothermales bacterium
AAGTAATACGCTTCATCGTGTACGTGTCGATATACCCACATCTCGCTGTCCGGTAATTCCGGAACGACGAGCGAGTTCGAAATCCCGTAGGCTCGACGACTCTCGTCCGTGCGCAGGGTGAGATGCTTGCCGGGGCTCCCGAATCGGATGTATATCGGGCCGCGGTCGTCATAGCCTCTCTCCTCGCGATCGCTCTGAAATTCCTTCAGTGCAAACGCCCAACGGGAGAGATGCTCTTCGAGACGTTCGTTTCGCCGCGTAATCGGGAAGGGATCCTGCTTTCGCCACCAGAGTGCCACGGCCTCTCCCACCGTACCGAGTTCCGCGCCGGTGTGACTGAATTCGGGCCGCTCGTCTCGTGGCATCACGTCGAGCGCATGCTCGAGGTGTCGGATCACGATCGACTGTTCGCTCCTGGAGACGTCACGGGCCGTGATCAGGCGCAGATAGGCCTCCCCCCCTTCTTCAAAACGACTTGTGTCGTCAGACCCGAAGACTTGCCTGATGAAGGCATCGTCCTCGCGCACCGAAGAATGGCCCGATTCGTCGACGGTCCGCATGGCAGACCCTGCTTCCGCAGCCAGGTCGTCCTCCGGGATTTGCGCGCCGGCTACGGAAACGAGAATCGACGCCGCAAGGAAGAGCGCGCTCATGTGTCGACAGGCTGTAGACATGCTCCGCCTGCAATGCGATTCCCCCCGATTATGACGAACGTGGAGCCCGCTCATGCCTTGTCTCATTCCAGCGTTTTGCAGTACGCCGGCTCGGTTAGCGACCGTACCCGATTTTTAGTAATACTCGCGAGACGCGAGATCTATCCGCCGACTTTTCGTCACCTAGATCTACCGCATTCGTGAGGCCAGCACGGGCGGCCCAACCTGATAGTTCACTCCGAACGTACTCAGCGCATCGTCGCTGTGCGCGACGAGGACGAGTGACCCAAGCCCCGTGGATACGAGGGCGAGCCGTCGGACGTCACCCGGTGTGAAAAAGCCGCTTTCAGCGGGCGAGAGCGCGCGAAATTGCATGTCGCCCTCGTTGAGAAGCAGGGTGCCCCGACCCGCCGTGTACGCTCCCCACTGCGCCCGGGCTCCGTAGTCGTTGCCTGCCAGAAGAAGGTCCGTCATCCCGTCCTGGTTGACGTCCACGACCAGCGCGTCGTTCACGGGAGCAAACTGGGCTTCGATCGGAAGCCGGTGCTTCCGGAACGTGCCATCTCCCCTGTTCTCGAAGAGACACGTCGCAAACTCGACGGCGTCCAGTTTGAGAGCTCTCGCGAGCCTCTCCTCACCGAAAATCTCTTCGACCGTCGCACCGGCGAACGACGCGTACGTCGAAAATTCCCTCACGAGCGAGGGGATCTGGTCGAGGAGCTCGTCTCGCCACGCGACGGGATAGCGGCGGCCGTCGAATTCATACGTCAAAATGGGGTCGACGACGCCGTCATAACCGAAATCGTCGGCGAAGATCGTAACGGGACGCTCTCGCGACGCCAAAAGCGAATGATTCAGCCCGCGATTTCCGGCTAGTAGGTCTACCCGCCCGTCTGCGTTCCAATCATGCGCGAGAAGCACGTTCCACCAGCCTGACGTTCCGTCGAGACCCACTTCACCGGTTATCTCGTGCACGTCGCCCTCGACAAAGCGGAACGCACGCAGCGGCATCCACTCCCCCGCGAGCACGAGCTCGGCCGTGCCGTCGGAGTCAATGTCCGCCCAGACGGCGGACGTCACCATCCCGGCGTAACGAATCGATTCGGGCGTGACGTCGACAAATCGGCCGTCACGGTTCTCCAGCAAATAACTCCGCGGCGATGCCGGGTAGCGCCCCGGCACGACTCGGCCGCCCACGAAAAGGTCAAGATCCCCGTCGCCGTCGAAGTCGTGTGGGGCCACGACGCCACCGCTAACGGGCATATCCGGCAAGACCTCCGCCCTCTCGAAGCGGCCGAATCCGGTGTTGCGGTAGAGTCGATCTTGATAAATGGTCGTGTCGCTCGTCTCGTGGCTTCCACCGCTCACGACGTACAGGTCGAGCAGCCCGTCGCCGTCGGCATCGAAGAAAGCGGCATCTACGTCCTCGTATCCGGCATCGTCGTCAAAAGCATCCACGGCGGCGCGGGCGAAGGTCCCGCTCTCCTGTTGCAAGTACAACGCGGCGCCTTGACCCCGGGCGCCGCCGGCGAAGACGTCCTGTAAGCCGTCGCCGTTCACGTCACCCACGGCGAGGGCAGGTCCCAGACGCGAAAGCATGTGCGGCAAGAGCGGGTCCCGCTCGAAATCCACG
>CAZMXY010000201.1:5106-6417 GCA_964570345.1 uncultured Rhodothermales bacterium
CCGTTCGAGAAGGACGGCTGATCCACGCCCCACTCCCGGCTGCGCTTTTCGAAAGTCAGGCCGTCGACGTTCCGAAAGACGTAGTTCGGGATCGGCGTCTGCGGCATCTCGCGTACGATGGCATCTGCGTCGATCGATCGCCCCGTCATGCGCGCCATTCTGATGGAGTCTTGAAGGACCGACATCAGGAAGTCCATGTCGGTGTAGTCCCGCAGGTATCCGTTCGTGACGAAGAGATCCTTCAGGCCGTCGTTGTCGAAGTCGGCGATCAGCGGCGCCCAGCTCCAATCGGTTTCGGCGACGCCGGCAAGCTGGCCGATCTCGCTGAACGTTCCGTTGCCATTGTTGAGCTGGAGCATGTTGCGCATGTACTGGCGGTAGTATCCGCTCTCGATCATGGAGGCGTAGCGCGCGTAGTCGTTCGGACCCTGGAGCTGCTTCTTTCGCACCGGATCCTCGGGCATCATGTCGAGCGTGTAGACGTCCGGCAGGCCGTCGTTGTTGACGTCGGCAATGTCCGTCCCCATCGACGAATACGACGTGTGCCCGAGACGCAGGCGAAGTTCTTCGGTGAACGTGCCGTCGCCGTTGTTAATGTAGAGATAGTCGTCCTCGACGTAGTCGTTGGCCACGAAGACGTCCGGCAAGCCGTCGCCGTTGAGGTCGGCGACCATCGCGCTCAGGCCGAAGCCGATGGGATTGCCGTAGATGCCCGCCTCGCGCGTGACGTCGACGAATCGGCCGTCGTCGTTGCGGTACAGCTTGTCGCCGGAGAGCGGATCGTGCATTTGTTTCATCAGATCGACGTCGAAGCGGCTGTAGCGCTCTACGGCGTGGTTTACCAGGAACATGTCGAGATCGCCGTCACCGTCGTAGTCGAAGAAACTGGCATGCGTCGAGTACGACGGGTCGTCGAGGCCGAACTCCGCAGCCCGTTCGGTGAAGGTCCCGTCGCCGTTGTTGACGTAGAGCTCGTTTCGACGGAGCGGCTCGGAGACCTTGCCGGACTTGCACACGTAGAGGTCGAGAAGCCCGTCACCGTTCACGTCGACCATCGTGACGCCCGTCGTCCAACCGGGGCCGCCGGCCACACCCGCCTCGTCCGTGACGTCGCGAAAGCGCAGGTCGCCCTCGTTGAGATAGAGTGCGTTCGGACCCATGTTCGCCGTGAAGTAGAGATCCGGCCGGCCGTCCCCGTTGACGTCGCCGATCGCCACGCCGCCCCCGTTATAGAAATACTCGTAGACGAGCACGTTCAGTCCTTCGCGCTCCACGATCTCGTTGCGGAACGTGACGCCGGTCTCCTCGGGC